>VHCI01000009.1 GCA_016871775.1 Verrucomicrobiota bacterium
CAAAGCCACCGGCTGGCCCGACCGGATGATCATCACCGATTCGCAGCGGGTGCGCGACCCGGTGAAGTGGAAGCAGTCCGCCGTGATGGCCCAAGAGTGGCGCCTGGTGAACGGCAAGGAACTCTACGCGATCCAGCACGACCCGGGGCAAAAGGAGGACGTCGCCGCCCGCCACCCCGAGCAGGTCGCGCGGATGCGGGCCTTCTACGAGGCCTGGTGGACCGAGCTCGAGCCCACCTTCGCCCTCACCACCGAGATCCCGATCGGCCACCCCCAACACCCGGTGGTCAGCCTCACCGCCCACGACTGGATCCAAGAGGACCTGCCCCCTTGGAACCAGCAGCACATCCGCCAGGCCCAAGGCCTGCGCAGTGGCGCGGGCGCCTCCAAGAAGGCCCGGCCCGCCGACGCCGACCCCGCCCGCCACCGCGGCCACTGGGCGCTGCGCGTCGAACGCCCCGGGACCTACGCCATCAGCCTGCGCCGCTGGCCCGTCGAGGCCGACCAGCCCATCACCGCCGGCCTCGCCCCCGGCGGAAACGTCCCCGGCGCCGACCAGGCCTACCGCGCCCGGCCCGGCATCCCCGTCGCCACCACCGAGGCCATCCTCCGCGCCGGCGACCGCGAGCTCGGCCGCCAAACGGTCCCCGCCGGCGCCCGCGAAGTCACGTTCACCAACCGCCTCGAGGCTGGCCCGCTCGCCCTCGCCCCGGTCTTCCGCCTCCCGACCGGCGACGAGCTCGGCGCCTATTATGCAGTGGTCACCTTCGTCCGCTAACCTCTTACCCCCCCTCCCCAATGGTCACCGCCGCCTTCTGCTCGAATCCCGCCGAGGCCGAACTGCTCCGCTCGCTCCTCAAGGAGAACGGGATCGATGCCTTCGTGCTGGATGACTCCTTCGGCGGTGCCATCCGCCTGCAGGTCCCCTCCGATCAGGCGGCGGAAGCCAAGCGAATCCTCGACGAAGCCGAGAAGGAGCTCGGCAGCGAGGGCTCCGGACAACCCGCTCCGGAAGTCTAACCCGCGGCGGGCGCCGGCTCGACCGGACCATACTCCGCCAGCTCGAGGATGACGCCGTCGGGGTCAAGGAAGTAGACGAGGGTCTTCTCCCCCGCCGCGAACTTGACCACGCCCAGCGGCACCCGCACCGGGTCGCTGAACAGTGTGACCCCGGCCGCCCGCAGTCGCGCCGCCATCGCCCTGATGTCCCGCACCCGGAAGGCCAGGTGGCGCAGGCCGTGGGTGTTGGGCCGCGCATTCGCCGGCAGCGCCTCGCCGGCTGGCGCCACGTACTGCAGCAGCTCAAGCCGCGGCCCGCCGCTCGGCGGCTCCACGAACGCCACCAGCCCGCGCACGCCGCGCAGGCCCACGATCGCCTCGATCCACTCGCCCTCCATCGTGACGTCCGCCGTGCGGCGGAAACCCAGGACCTCGGTGTAAAAGCGCACGGAGCGCCCGAGGTCGGCGACGACGATGTTGAAATGGTCCACGCCCAAAATCACCCCCGCAGCGTGGGCGAGGCCGGCCGGCGGCCCCAGCTTTTTCGCGGGGGCGCCAACGCAACGTTGCGTTGCGCGCCACCGTTCCCCTCTCTGCTCCGCACTGCCCTATGTCGCCCCTCGCCACCGCCTATTACGAAAAATCCCTCGCGATGCTGGCGGAAGCCCGCGCCCGCAACGCCCCGGTCATCGCCCAACTCACGCCCCTCCTCGGCCAATCGATCGCCGCCGGCGGGGTGGTGCACACCTTCGGCTCCGGCCACAGCGAGATCATCTCCCGCGAGATCGTCGGCCGCGCCGGCGGACTGGTCTGCATCACCAGCATCCCCGACCCGACCGCCGGCTTCATCGAGAACCTCGTCGGCTTCGGCACCGCCCTCGTCGAGCGCTACGACCGCCAGTACGAGCTCCGCCCCGGCGAGGTCGTTATCGTGATCTCCAACTCCGGCAAGAATTCCTCCCCAATCGAGGTCGCCCTCCATGCCAAGCGCAAGGGATGCCTTGTCGTCGGGCTCTGCTCCGTCGCGATGTCAACGACCGCCCGCACCGTCCACCCGGGCGGCCGCAACCTGCACGCGATCGCCGACCACGTGCTCGACAACGGCGGGCTGCCCGGGGATGCGATTCTGCCGGTGACGGACGCGATCAACACCGGCCCGACCAGCACATTCATCGGCTGTTCGTTGCTTAACTGGTTGATGGTGTCAGTCATGGAATGGCTGCGGGACCACGGGCACGAGCTGCCGGTGCTGCGAAGCCAGAACTTGCCCGGCGCAATCGAACACAACCGGGCGGTCGGCGCCCGCTACCGGCACCGGCTCTCCAAACAGCTGGCCTGAGGCCGGCCCGCGGGACGATGAACTTCCGCATCGGCATCGACGGGGGCGCGACCAAGACCGAAGGCATTCTGGTGGACGCCACCGGGGCCGTCGCCGCCCGCGAACTCGCCGCGGGATGCAATCCTAACGTTGTGGGGCCTGACGCCGCCCGCCAGGTGGTCGCCGAACTGATCGCGGCGCTGCGGGCGCAGGCTCTGGCCCGCTCGCCCGGGGCGGCGGTCACGCACCTTCACCTCTACGCGGCCGGCAACCGCTCCTATTGGCGCGAAACGATGGCCGGCCTCGGCGGGGGCGCCCAGATGTTCACGGCCGACGACTCCCATCCGGTGCTGGAACTGGCCACGGACGGCGCCCCCGGCCTGGTCCTGCACGGCGGCACCGGCTCGTTCGTGGCCGCCCGGGCGCCCGACGGCTCGATCCACTACGCGGGCGGGATCGGCTGGCGTTTCGGCGACCCCGGCAGCGGCTACGACCTCGGGCGACGCGCCATCGGCCGCGGGTTGCTCGAACTGCAGGGCTGGCAGCCCGCTTCCCCCGTCGGCGCAGCGGTGCAGGACCACACCGGCCTCGGGCCGACCGCGGATGCCGGATCCGTCACTCGTTGGTACTACCAGCACGGCGAGCCAAATCGGCAGGTGGCGGCGCTCGCCCCTGCGTTGCTCGCCCTCGCCGGCGCCGGCAACCCCATCGCCTCCGGGCTGGTCGCGGGCTCCGCCGAGGACCTGCTCGAAATTGCCCTCGGGGTGGCGGTCCAGTTGTTTCCAGCCTCGCCCCTCGCCGGGCTGCGCGTGGGTCTGAGCGGTCCGATCCTGAACCACCCCGCAGTTCAGGCAGCGCTACGCCACCGCGCTCCTTTTAACTTGCTTCCGGTGGAAGGCACGCCCATCGAGGGCGTCCGCCGCCTGCTGGTCCGCGCCGCCTGAAGCCCCGCCCCCCGCCCGCGATGCCACCCCTGCGCCTGCTGATCGTCCTGCTTGTCCTCGCGGCCGCCTCCCCGGCCCCCGCCGCCATTCCCGCGCCCAAAGTGCCGGGCCAGTCCTACTTCGACACCGCCCGCCACGTGGAGTACATCGCCGGCGACCTGCCGCTGGTTCTTACCGTGCCCCACGGCGGCCGCGCCCAGCCCGCCGACCTGCCGACCCGCCGCAAGGGCGTGACGGTGATGGACGCCAACACGCAGGAGCTTGCGCGCGAGCTGGTTGCGGAGCTGGAGCGGCTCTCCGGCGGACGCGTCCACCTGATCCTCAGCCACTTGCACCGGTCTCGGCTGGACCCGAACCGCGAGATCGTCGAGGCGGCCAACGGGCATCCGGGCGCGGAGCAGGTCTGGTGGGAGTTCCACGCGGCGATCGAGGGCGCGCTCGCGGCGGCGGTGGCGCGGCACGGCTTCGCCTTCCTCGTCGACCTCCACGGCCACTCCCACCCGGTCGCGCGGCTGGAACTCGGTTACGCCCTCGCCGCGCCGCAGCTCAACCGAGGGGATAAGAAGTTCGACGCTTCCGGGGTCATCAGCCTCTCCACCCTCTCGGACCTGCACGCGCGCCGCGGCGGGAGCGCCGCCGACCTGATCCGCGGGCCGCGCAGCCTCGGAACCCTGCTCGCCGCCGGCGGCCTGCCCGCCACCCCGAGCGGCCCCGACCCGCAGCCGGGCAACCAGCCCTTTTTCGCGGGCGGCTACATCGTCCAACGCCACGCCGCCGCCGCCGGGACCCCCAAGGTCGACGGCCTCCAGATCGAATGCCCCCGCGCCGGCGTGCGCGACACGCCCGAGAACCGCGCGCGCTTCGGGCGGATCACCGCACCGGTGCTCCTGGAGTTCCTCCGGGAAAACTACGGCTACGCGCCGGCCAAGTGACCCCGCGGACCTTCCTCGCGGAGGCGGAGTGGCGGGCGCAGGCGGCGGCGCACGAGGCCCGGGTGCGCGCCTGGACTGATCCACACCAGGAGCGAGCCGCGCGCGGGGAGCGCCACCCGGTGCACGACTTCCTCTTCACGTATTACGCGCATCGCCCGGCTTGGCTGCGCCGCTGGCACCCGGGACCGGACGTCGCCCTGCTGGGCCCGTCCGCCCGGGAGTTCCTGCGCCATCCGGGCTACCGGGAACTCCCCGGGCCCGGGGGCGCCCCCGCGGTGGCCGTCGACCCGGCCACGCTGTCCCCCTCGCGGCGGGAATTCGTGGCCTGGCTGGAGGCACTGCTGTGCGGGATGCAGGCGCGGCCGGCCTTCTTCGGCTGCTACGGGCTGCACGAATGGGCGATGGTCTACCGGCAGGATCCGGCCGAGGTGCGCCACCAGGCGTGGCCGCTGCGGCTGCCGGCCGGCGAGATCGCCGGCGTGGTGGAGACGGGCGGGGTGACCTGCTCGCATTTCGACGCCTTCCGCTTTTTCACCCCGCCGGCGCGGCCGCTGAACCGCCTGCAGCCGACGCGGGAAACGACCCCGGCCTTGGAGCAGCGCGGCTGCCTCCACGCCAATATGGACCTCTACAAATGGAGCTTCAAACTGGCGCCCTTCACGCCCGCGGAGCTCACCGCCGACTGCTTCGCCCTCGCGCGCGAGATCCGCGAGGTGGATATGCGCGCCAGCCCCTACGACTTCGAGGCCCTCGGCTACGCGCCCATCGCGATCGAGACCGCGGACGGGCGGGCGGAGTACGAGGCTCACCAGCGCGCGTTCTGTGCCCGTGCGGAACCGCTCCGCTTCCGCCTGCGCGCGCTCTGCTCCCGGCTGCTTGAATCCGTCAGCGCCCCCGGCCAAATCGCCGGAAGCCCCGTTGCGGCCTGAGCGTGCCGACCGGACTACCCTGCGCTCGCCGGGGCACGGTCGTCGCGGGCCGCGCCACGAGCGGGCGGTACGCAAACCCCTCCAGCTTCAGCTCCGGGATCTTCTGCCCGATGAACCGCTCGATCGCGCGCACGTCGCCCGCGTTCTCAGGCGTCACCAGCGTGAAGGCGTCGCCAACCGCCTGCGCCCGCCCGGTCCGGCCGATCCGGTGCACGTAATCCTCGGGATTGGCCGGGATATCAAAGTTGATCACGTGGGTGACCCCGGCCACGTCGATGCCGCGGGCCGCGATGTCGGTCGCGACCATAATCTCGTACTTGCCGCTGCGGAAACCCGCGAGCGCCTCGAGCCGCTGGTTCTGCGAGCGGTTCGCGTGCAGCACCGCCACCTGGTGGTTGGCCGCCTTCAGCCGGCGCGCGATCTTGTCCGCCCCGTGCTTGGTCCGGGAAAACACCAGCACGCTGTCGAAATCCACCTTCGCCAGCAGCGCCAGCAACAGCTCGAACTTCTGGTCGTGCGCCACCGGGTAAATGGCGTGGGTGATGGTGCGGTTGACCGAGCGGTTCACGCCCACCTCCAACCGCGCCGGATTGCGCAGGGCAAAGGAGGCCACCGCTTGGATCTCCGGCGGCACCGTGGCCGAGAAAAAGAGCGTCTGCCGGTTCTTGGGGCAGCGGCCGATGATGTCCTTCACCACCGGCATAAAGCCCATATCCAGCATCCGATCGACCTCGTCCAGCACCAGCACGGAGATGTCCCGCAGGGTCAGGGTGCCGTCCTTGAGGTAATCCATCAGCCGGCCCGGGGTCGCCACGATGATGTCGACCCCCTCTCGCAGCGCCGCCCGCTGGTTGCCGTAGCCTACGCCCCCGAAGACCGCCACGGCCCGCAGGTCCGAGAACCGCGCGAAGTCGCGGAAGGCCGTCTCCACTTGGGCCGCAAGCTCGCGCGTCGGCTCCAGCACGAGCACCCGCGGCCGCCCGCCGCGCAGGTGGGCGCCCAGGCGGGTCAGAATCGGCAGCGCGAATGCCGCCGTCTTGCCGGTACCCGTCTGGGCGGACCCGATGAGGTCGCCGCCGGCGAGAACGAGCGGGATGGCGCGCAGCTGGATCGGCGTGGGCTCGGCGTAGCCGGCGGCCTCGACGCCGCGCAGGACGGCCGGGGAAAGGTTCAGGGAAGCGAAGGACATCTCGGGAAACAAAAAGGGGGAAAGAAAAGGGACGGGGTCCCGGAGGACCACGTCCCTCGAAATCCGGATTGGAGGATCGGCTTAGTACCGGCGCTCGCCGCGGTCGCGACCGCCGAAGCCGCCGCCACCACCGCCGCCGAAGCCGCGGCCACCGCCGCCGCCACCGCCGAAGCCACGGCCACCGCCGCCGCCGAAGCCGCCCGCGGGGCGATCTTCCTTCGGGCGGGCCTCATTGACGGTCAGCTGACGGCCACCGAGATCGGTGCCGTTCATCTTCTCCGCCGCGGCCTTGGCCTCTTCGGCCGTGCCCATGGTGACGAACGCAAAGCCGCGGGGGCGGCCGGTCATCTTGTCCATCGCGACGTAGATGTCGGTCACGGAACCGAACTGGCCGAAAGCCGAGCGGAGCTCGTCTTCGGTGGTCTTGAACGACAGGTTACCGACGTACAGTTTGGAGTTACTCATTGTGATGTCTCGTAGATCGACCGTCCGTTGCCAGTCCGTTCCCACCAGTGGGTTTCGAAATCATCACTTAAGCCAAACGCTCAGCCAACGACTCACCAGAAACTGTCATCTAAACGTGTACTTTCTAACGAAGGCCCCGGACGGTGGGCGCGCCTGACGATTACGCAAGGCAATTCGCGCGAGGGGCCGCGGCTAGGGAGGGAGGCTCAGGCGCCAACCGTCTTCTTAACCGCCTTGAGCTGCGCGAACTCGGGCCGGTTCTTGTAGTAGTCGTCGAGCGGGTAGCAGCCGCTGATGATGCCGTTGCGCGGCGCGGTGGTGCACTCGCTGAAGGTCCGGCAGATCAGCCGGGGGGTGAGCGCGCCCCGCGTGGTCGTATCGGCCAGCATCTCCGGATAACTCAATACCGCGCGGCCCAGGCCCACGAGGTCAGTCCAACCCGCGCGCACGACGTGCTGCGCCACGTGCGGCAGGTACTCCTGCAGGTAGCTGTAGGCGGTGCCCAGAACGAGGGGCGGCGTGGCCCCGGGCGTCGCCGCCGCGACTTGGCCCGCGTGGGCCTTGATCGCCCGAACCACGTTGATCTGCCGCGCCACGTCGATCAGGGGGTCGTGAGCCGGCTGGTAGCCGTCGCTCGGCGGGTAGGCCGCCGGGCGCTGGATGTGCGGGTTGTAGTAGGGCGAGCCAGCGGTAAGGTTCAGGATCTTCACCCCAAGGCGGGTCAGCAGCTCGACGAACTGGAAGGTCTCCGTCAGGTCCGGCTCCACCGGATGGTCCACGCGCACGCCAAACCCGTAGCGGTACGGCAGGCAGTGCGAGAAATCCTCCGGGATGCCCGGCCCGAGCTTGCCCGGCTCGGCCCGCGTCGGATCCGGCTTGAAGGGCACGAAGTCGAAGGCGCTGAGCCGCACGCCGACGTCGATCGGGTTCCCATCCGCCCGGATGCCCGCGATGATGTCGCGCAGGATGCGGGTGCGATTCTCGAAGCTGCCCCCGAACTTACCCGGCCGGGTGTGCGCACCAAGGAACTCGTGCAACAGGTAGCCGTGGCAATGTTTCAGGTCGACGAAGTCCGCCCCTGCCTCGCGCGCGAACCGGGCCGCCCGCACGTAGCAGGCGATCAGTTCCTCGATCTCCCCATCGGTGAACACCTGGCTGTCGCTGGTGACGTTGAACTTCCGGTCGAGGATCGGGTGGCGGTAGGCCACGCGCGGATCCATCCGTTTCTTGTCGGTCGGCTTACAGAAACGCCCCGAGTGGGTGAGTTGGAATCCGACCACAAGATCATCGGCCGTGCCGTGCCGCTCGCGGTGCGCCTGCACCAGCAGTTCCCGGATCTCCGCGAGATCGCGCCGCGTGTCCTCAAGGATCATCAGCTGGTTCGGGTTCGCGCGCCCATCAGGCCGCACCGCCATCGCCTCGCCGCCAAAGATCAACTTCGCCCCGCTCTGACCAAACCGCTGCCAGCGCCGCCGCACCTCGGCTGTCGCGTGCCCCGTGGTCGTCGCATCCCAGCCCTCCATCGGATGGATCGCCCACCGGTTGCCGATGCGCTTGCCGTTCACCAACGGCCCGTCCACCGGACGCGTCAGCGGGGACTCCGCCCCGGTCTGCAACTTGTCATCGCACGGCAGCTCAAGACCCAGCCCAGCCACGTGGGTGCGAAAGTCGGCCACCGTCTTCAGCGAGGCGAGGCGGGTGAGCTTGAAGGGGGCGGCGGGAGCACTCATGGCTGAAGGGTAAGATCCGCCCAACGGGTTAACACCTGATGCCCAAAAGGAAAGGGCGAAGATATATCCTATATCCTTGCCTCGATCCGAAAAGGATTCTGGCCTCGCAGCGATGAGAGCCAGTCTGCCCTCGATCCCGGAACGCGCCCCGACGAAGACGGAACAGGTCCACGGCTGGCTGCGGGAGTCGATCCTGACGCACGCGCTGCGTCCCGGCGAGGCGCTGAACCTCGACGAACTCGCCCGCCGCCACGGGGTAAGCCCCATCCCGGTGCGGGAGGCGGTCGCGCGGCTGACGGCGGAACGGCTGCTGGTGATCCGCCCACACCACGGCGCCCAGGTCGCGGAACTGGATGAGAACTCGGTGCACGACATCTTCGCGCTCCTGGAAGGCCTTGAGTCCGCCTCCGCCCCGCGGGTGATCGAACGGGCGGGCCCGGAGGACTTGGCGGCCCTTGAGGGCCTGCTCGGCACGCTCGACGCCGCGGTCGCGGCGGGGGAATCGGACGCTTGGGGCCGGGCGAACGCGGCCTTCCACCTGCGGCTCGCCGGGGTGGCGCAGCTCCCCCGGGTGGAGGACCAGTTGCGGCTCGCGTTCGACCATTGGGACCGGGTGCGCCGGCACTTCTTCCGCGAAGTCAATGGACTGCGACTGGGCGAGGCGCAGCGCGAGCACCGCGAGATGGTGCAGGCGGTGGCCCGCGGCGCGGCCGGGGCCCTGGAGCACGGCCTCCGGGCCCATAACCGCACCGCCCGGGCCTTCTACCTCCACGCCCTCGCCGGCAATACCGGCTGAATCAGGCGGGGCAGGCCGGACCAGCCGTGACGCCTCAAGGCGCGAAACGCTCCATCCACGCCACCTGCGGCCAGCCTTCCCGCACGTACGGCTGCGCCGGCCCGGGCGTGCTCCGCCCGCGCTCGATGTAACCGCGCAACCGCCGCCCGAGCCGCGTCACCACCTCGGGATGCCGCGCCTCAAGGTTGGTCGCCTCCCGCGAATCCGCCTCCAGGTCGTACAACTGGAAGGCAGGCAGCCCCTCGAAACTGTCCGGCTTCAGCTGGGTCCACGGCGAGGGCGTCCGCGTCGGCCGGCCCCAACCGCCCGAACCGGGCGCCAAGATGAGCTTCCAGCGGCCCTCCCGGATCGAGAACTCCCCCTCCGACGAATGGTGCACCAGCGCCTCGCGCCCACCCGGCGCCCGCTCGCCGCCCCGCAACAGCGGCAGCAAACTCGCGCTGTCCTCCGCCACGTCCACCGGCAGTGGCACGCCCAGCGCCTCCGCCACCGTCGCGAAGAGGTCCAGATGGCCGATCACCGCGCCCGAACGGGACCCCGGGCGCGTCACTCCCGGCCAACGCACCAAAAACGGCACGCGGTGGCCGCCCTCGTAGGAATCGGACTTCGCCCCGCGGAACCCGCCCGACGAATCGTGCCCGAGCGCCCGGTGCGACGGGATGTCCCCCGCCGGCGCGTAGCCGTTGTCTGCAGTGAACACGACGAGGGTGTTGCGCGCCAGGCCCAGGCGGTCGAGTTCCGCGAGAATCCGGCCGAAGTCGGCATCCACCTGCCGCACAAAGTCCCCGTACGGCGTCGGGGTGGAACCCGCGAACTCGCCCGTCGCCAAGGTCGGCGTGTGCGGGCTCGCAAGGGACACCATCGCGAAGAACGGCCGTCCGTCGCGCGCCGCCGCCCGTTCGCCGAGGAACGCCACGGTCTCCGCCGTGAGCCGCGGCTGCACATCCTCCATCTTGAAATCCGCCCCGATCGGGCCCGCCCGCCACAGCCGCGGCGCGGGACTGTCCCCCACCCGGCCGGCCGGCGCGGCAGTGACGCGGTCATCCCGCAGCCACACATACGGCGGCATATCGAGCGAAGCGCTGATGCCCAAGAACCGGTCGAAGCCGTGGGCGCGCGGCCCGCCGCCGAAGGGACGTGCCCAATCGACGTGCTCCGGCGCCGGCCCGGAACGGGGCCAGTCGAGCCCGAGGTGCCATTTGCCGAACAAGGCCGTGGTGTAACCCTGGGCCTGAAGGAAGCCGGCGATGGTCTGGCGCCCGGGCTCGATGAGCGGCGGACTGTAGCCCTGCAACACCCCGCGCTTCAGGCGGCCGCGCCACGAGTAGCGGCCGGTGAGCAGGGTGTACCGCGTGGGGGTGCAGACGCCCGACGACGAATGGGCGTCCGAAAACACCATCCCCTCGCGCGCCAGCCGGTCAAGGTGCGGCGTGCGCCAGAGGCTGGCGGGGTTCAGGTGCGACACGTCCCCGATGCCCATATCGTCGGCAAGGACGAGCAGGACGTTAGGGCGTTCGGGCGCCTCGGCCGAGACCGGACGAAGCCCGGCTACGCTGGCGAGGAGGACAAGGGTGGCAAGGCGGGGGCGCATCGGGGGAAGGTTCAGCTGATCTTGAGCCGGGCGCGGAAGGGCGTGAGGCCGGTGAGGTACACGCTCTGGCCATCCCACTTGGGCAGGGCGCCGCGAATCTGGGTGTAGGTGTGCTCGATCTGGCCCGGGCCGAACTCGATCACATCGGAACCCAGCCGGTAACGGCCGGTGCCGGCGCGCAGCAGGTGGGCATCGGCTACGCCCGGGAGCGCCTCCACGCCCTCGAGCGTCCCACCGCGGCGGAAGGCCAGCTCGATCGCCACCGGCACGGAGTCGGTGCCGGTGAGGCTGAACTCCAGCTCAAAGCGGCCGGCCTGCTCGGTGACGGTCACGACCGCCTCCAGGCGGCAGAGGTTGCTGCGGGCGCGGATGGCGCGGCCGGTGTTGGCGAGGGTGCCGTTGGGCGCCATCTTGGTGTGCTCACCGTCGGCGATCTGCGCCGGCGAGAGCGGCTGGAAGTACGGGCCTTCAAGTTCCTGGCGGAGCACGTGGCGGCCGTCCTTCACCGTGAGCGAATCCGCGGTGAACTGGCCCTTGCCGAAGAAGGCGCTGCTGAGGCGCACGGCCTCGAGGGCGGATTCGCCCCGGCGGAACGAGAATAGGGTGGTGTTGCCCGCGAGGATGGTCCCGCTGGCGGCGCCGCGGCGGATGCGGGCGAGCTGCGAGAACGGGAATTCGCGCGCGTAGTCGGTCGGGAGCGGCGCGGAAGGGGGCAGCGGGCGCCAGAACTCCGGCTCATTGAGGAAGGAGAGCAGTTCGACGATCTGGCCGGCGGCGGTGCGCTCGATCTGGCGGGTCATCGCGGCGAAGCGGCCGTTGCCGTCGATCAGGGCCAGGTGCCGGTAGGCGTAATAATAACGGGCCATACTCCCGCGCTGGTAACGGTCCTGCCGGCGCGAGGCCTCCGTGACCACCTCACCGTCTGGGTGGATGTAATAGAGGGTCATCTCGAGGTTCTTCCGCACCGGCTCGAGCAGCGCGGGGCGATTGAGGAGCCGCGCCACGACGACTAGGGCGCGGTCGACGATGGGCGAATAGACGGTGGTGCTCTTCTCGGTGTACTGGCCGTCGGGATCGAGGTCGATGCCCTCGGCGAGCCAGGCGTCGATGCGCGCGACGTAGCGGGGATTTGGGTACAGGGAGTTGGCCAGCGCGAGGGCGGCGCAAACGACCCAGCGGTGGTTGGGGGTATGGACGCCGCCGGTGACGAGCCCATCGGCGCCGCGGACCACGAAGCGGCCGAGTTCATCGGCGAGCGCGCGGTACTCCGGGGAGGGGCTGGCACGGAGGAGGGCGGTGGTGGGGCAGATGCCCTCAAGGAAGAAGGCGGTATCGGGCGGGGAGCGGAAGTTGGTCGCGTAGAGATCGACCGTGCCGTCCTCGTATTGGGCCGAGAGGAGGGCGCGGATGGCGAGGCGGAGGGGCTCGACCAGTTCGGCAGAGCCGAAGTAACGGCCGCCGGGAGCGCAGGCGGCGGCGACAAGGGGGATGATCAGGCCTTGGGCGCCGTGGGGGGTGTGGAGGCCGTACTCGTTGACCATCCCGCCGAGCCAGCGGTGGCCGGGGCGGCGTTCCTGGCGGGCGAGGAGGCCGGAGATGCGGTCGTCGTTGGCCGCGACGAGCCCGCGGACCAATTCCACGGTGGCGGAGTCTCGTTCCGGGGGGGTGCCGGCGGCGAGGCGGGGGGTGCTGGCGACGGCGAGCGTGGCGGCGCCGGAGGCGAGGAACGTGCGGCGGGACGAGGTCGAAGGGGAAGACATCGCCGCGAGCGAACCCACCGGGCCGCGCCAAGCCAAGGCAAACCAGCGGCCGCAGGGCGGAGCCATCGGGGTGCCGGCGCAAAAAAAGCGCGCCCACGGCGGGCGCGCCAGGAAGCGCGGGGACTCCGGACCTCAGAGGTCGAAGCCGACCGTGAAGATGAACTTCCGGGGATCGACGATGCGCCTGGCGTAGATCGAGCCATCCGGGTTCGCCGCCACCGGCTGGAGCCGGCCGTTCTCAAACACATCGCGGATGTTCAACTGCACGTTCGCGCGGATCTTGTCGGACAGGAACCGTAGCCGGTAGCCGAACGAAACATCATAATAGAACCGCGCGGAGTCCCAGATGGGCTTAGCCGGATCGAGCTCCAGCACCACGCCGCGGAAGTTGCCCGGCAGCTGCGACGGCGCCTTGCCGTAGAAGCCGATCGAACCCTTGTCCTCCCAGCGGACCGCACCCCCGATGCTGAAGTTGCGCATCATCCCCTCGGTGAAGGTGTAGTTCGTGACCGTGCTCCAGCGGTACTTGCGGACCTGGGTGCGGGGCTTGCCCGCGTTCGCCACCGCGAACAGGTACGGCGAGATCAGGCCGTTATAATAGGCCGTCTCCGGAATGTCGCCGCCCAGCGCGGGGATCGTGTTCCACCAGAGGCGACCCTCGTCGTCCTTGGCGGTGGTCCAGACCGGCAGGCGGGACTGCCAATAATCGAACTGCTCGGAGCCGATCCGCGCATCGATCGCGATCTGCTGGGCGCCGGTGAACTTGATCCGCCAGTTCTTGGTCGGGTTGTAGGTCGCCTCCACCTCGTAGCCCTTGGACTCGACGTCCGACAGGCCGTTGGTCTGCGGCTGGCCGTTGCCGGCGGCGAGGAACGTGGCCATCCAGTCGTCGGTCACGCCCATGATGCGGGCGGTGGCGGCGGCGGACTGCGCGGCGGTGGGGGTGATGCCCTGCGCGGTGAAGCGGCGGTTGGAGAGCGCGAGCGCCCACGGGTAGAAGCCGTTGGCGTCGCGAATGCCGTTGTTCTCGGGGCGGCCCTCGAGGCGGAAGGTGCGGTTGCCGATCGTGCCCACCTCGCCCGCGCGGCTGCCAAGCTCGGCAACCTCGTAGCGGTTGAGCTTCACGCTCAGCTTGCCCTGCAGCGCGGTGAACATCACGCCGTAGTCCTTGCCCTCGCCTTTGGCGTTCGGGATCACGCCCTTCAGGTCCATCGCGTAACGGACGACCTGCGGGAAGAAGCTGTCGGAACGGTTGTAGTACAGGTTAAACCAGGGCAGCGGGCGCAGCACGGCGCCGTAGGTCTTGGTGTCGCCGCGCTGCGAGGCGCGGGTCGCGGCCCCGAGGGGACCGGTCGCGTCATCCGTCCAGGGACCCCACACGCCGTAGTTGTTGTAGGAGACGAGGCCGGTGGCGGGGTTGACGGCGGCCTGGCCAGAGGTGCGCTCGCGGCGGCGGTCGCGGCGGAGGCCCACGGTGGTGATCAGGCGGTCGCGCAGGAAGTAGCTCTGGGCGGTGATGCTGAGCGTGCGCAGCTCGTTGCGGCTGCGGGTGGTGTTGGCGCGGGCCAGGTTGCCGAACCGCACGGGCTCATCGACAAAGCGGCCGGTGAGGTTGTTGAACCAGGCGACGTTCCGGGTGCCGGCAAAGTCGCTCAGCGTGTTCGGGCCGTAGTCGACGTTCTGGCCCTGGTTGTCACCGAGGTAGTAACGCAAGCCGAGCTGGTTGCCCGCCACGCGGTTGGCGCGGTCGACCCAGGGGTTGTCGCTCTCGGGCCAGTAACCGTAGGTGTAGGTGGCGCTGGAGTTGCGATTGACCTCGGCGTGGGCGGCGACGCGCTGGGTGCCGACCCAGGAGAGCCAGCGGGGGAGACCCTGCGGCGTGAACTGGTAGGCCAGGTCGGCGTTCTGGGTATCGTAAACCTCGGGGCGCCGGTTGTCGAAGGGTCCGACCGCCTCGACGAAGGGGCGGAGGAAATTCGGGTTGGCGCGGCCGTCCAGCAGGCGCGAGTTCACATCGATGTAGACCACGGTGTCCGTGTTATCGATCATACTGCGGCTGAAGCGGGAGAACTTCTGGTACATGAAGCCGGCGCGGGCGGCCACCAAGTGGGAAGCGGTGTTGAGGATGACCTGCTCGCCCTCGACGCGGAGGGTGGAGGCGGTGTCCTCACCATAGTTGGCGGAGACGAAGTTGGTGGTGGACCAGTCGTAGATCGACTTGTCGGTTACGGAGGGGGCGAAGAACAGCGGGTACGGGTTGGCCTTACGGCGCATTATGTCGGTGCCGGTCTGCAGGTAACGAATGTTGCTATTGTTCGTGTAGGGGGAGGGCACGCCGGTCGTGATCGGGTTGGCGGTGCGAGTGGTGGTGATCCCCTGCAGGCCGTTCCCGTCGATATAGGCCACGAGGCGGCCATAGTTGATGCCCGCCATCAGGCCCGGGGGCAGGTTCGTATTCTCATTCGCGACCGGGAACGGACCGGCGGTGCGGCCGCCGGCGTAGGAGACGAGCTGCGTGACCGGGTCGAAGGTCGGGCGGCCGGTGGCGGCCCACTCGGTGACCGTGTCGCGGGGGGTGACCGAGTTGGGGCGGCGGTAGAAGTTATCGTACTTCTCGAACGAGGCGTTGATGACCGTCTGCCGGAAGGGGCGGACCTGGATGGCGCCGAAGTAGCGGCGGATCTTCTCCTCGGCGGGCTTGCGGGTGAAGCCCTTGGACTCGTCGACCGCGGCGAAGCGGACGGCGAGCTTGTCGTTGATCAGGGGCCGGTTGAAATCGAACATCAGCCGGTGGCCGCCCCAATCGTCGAACCGCACCGAGGTGCTGGAGCTGACGCGGGTGAGGTTGGCCTTGGAGGGGACGAGGTTGATGGTGCCGGCGGCGGCACCGAGGCCGAAGAGGTTGGAATTGGGGCCGCGGGAGATTTCCACCGCGTCGAGGTTGTACGGGTCGACGGGAATCTTGTTGTTGCTCGAAAAGTTACCGAGGGCGAGGTTGACGCCGCTGCCGCTGATCGGGCTACCAACGCCGCGGATGCGGTTGGCGGTAGCGGGGTCGTTGGCAGTGCCGTCGATGATGCCGCCGTTCCGGTTGGGCGTGAACTGGGTGTAGTTGCCGGTACCCTCGGTGTTCGCCTCGTAGAGGAAAATGTCGTTCAGGTCGACCACCGCCAGGTCCTGCATCTGCTGCTTGGTGACGACCGTGATGGAGGCGCCGAGGTCCTCGAGCTTCGAGTTGAGGCGGGTGCCCGAGAGGGTGTTGAGCGCCTGGTAGCCGCGGTCCGCCTCGGAAGAGACGGTGAAGGGCGAGAGCAGGATCGTCTCATCGGCCGGGCGGGTGGTGGCGGCCGGACGGGGGGCCGGGGCGGCGGGGGCCTGCTGGGCCTGGGCCGGCGCAAGGAGGCTGGCCGCGCCAAGGGCAAGCCAAAGCGCGCGGAGGGGGGTTCGGGTCGGGTTTTGCATGGTGCGGAAGGAACAGGCCAGCGCGGAGCGGCCGAGACGACCGCCCGAGAGACCAACGCTCCCCTAGGCGAACAACCGAAGCGGCGAAAGCAAAAACGCCCGCCGGAGGTCACTTGGAAACCAGCTGCAGCTGGCCCGCGGATCAGGGGCGCGCCGGGGCGGCGGCAGCGGCCAGTTCCTCCCGGACGGAGGCCCATTCGCGCCGGAAGTCCTCCGCTTGGCGGCAGGCCGCGAGGAAGGTGGGCACGAGGGCCGCGCCGGCCGCCACGCCGGAAAGAAAGTGCACGCCGGCCAGCGCCCAAGCCTCGCCCGCGCGCGCAACGCCCCGGCGGCGGCCGGGAACGCTTCGGCGAGCAACTCCGCCCAGACGCCGGCTTGCAGGGCCGTGCGGCTGGGATAGGATCCGCTGGCGGGCAACGGGGCGCACGGGCGCACCCGCGCATCGACCACCCAAGGACGCTCCCGGGGATGGGCCACCTTGGCCGCGCGCTGAAAAGTCCGGACCTCCCGGGTCAACTCGCCGAAGAAGGCGTCCGTGCGGGGCAGGCGCGCAGCCTGGAACCAAGGACCGAGCTCCGCGGCCAGATTGAAGACCTGATCCCGGTCCACCGTCTCCGCTCAAGCGAGATCCGCCGGGGTACCGGGGCCGCAAGCGCAGCGCGCGCTTGCCTCGGCCGCCCGCGCCCGGCATCCCACGGGCGATGTCCTCGCTGCCCACCCAGTTCGACGGCGCCACCGTTCACACCAAGGCCAATGTTTATTTCGACGGGAACGTCGTCAGCCACACCGTGCTGCTGGCGGGCGGCGTCCGGAAGACCCTTGGGTTGATCCGGGCCGGCTCGTACTACTTCGGCACCGCCGCCGCCGAGCGGATGGAGATCGTCGCGGGCGCGTGCACCGTGACGCTGAAGGGCGAGACCGTGGCCCGCACCTACGGCGCCGGATCCACCTTCGAGGTGCCCGCGCAGAGTGGCTTCACCATCGCGGTGGCGTCCGGCCTCTGCGAGTACATCTGCACCTTCCTGCCCTGAGCCCGCGCGCTCCCGTGCTCGGCCGGCGCCGCTTCCTCCCGCTCGTGCTGCTCCCGCTCACGGCGGGGCTCGGGGCCGCGGCGGCACCCTCGCCGGTCGAGGGCTTGCCCGACGGCCTCTACGCGGCGATTGGCACCCCGCGCGGGACGATCGTCTGCGAGCTCCACTTCCGGGCGGCGCCGCGGACCGTCGCGAGCTTCGTGGGCCTCGCCGAGGGCACCCTCGGGCCCGCGCCGCGCCAGCCCTATTTTGACGGCCTGACCTTCCACCGGGTGGTCCCGGATTTCGTGGTGCAAGGGGGCGACCCGACCGGCACGGGCGACGGCGGGCCGGGTTATGCGTTTGTCGACGAATTCTCGCCGGCGCTGGGCCACGAGGCGGCCGGGGTGCTCTCGATGGCCAACAAGGGGCCCGACACCAACGGCTCCCAGTTTTTCCTGACCCTGCGGGCCGTCCCGCGCCTCGACTTCCTGCACGGTGTCTTCGGCCGGGTGGTGCGGGGCCTCGACGTGCTGCCGCGGATCGAGCGCGGGGATAAGATGACCGTGGCGATCCACCGGCGCGGCGCGGCGGCCACGGCCTTCCGGGCGGACGACGAGGCCTGGCGGGCCCTGAACGCGGCCGCCCGGGCCTATGCCGGGCCAGCGGAACCCGGGCCAAAGGCCTTCTGCCACGACCCGGACGGCATCCTGCCGGCGGAGCCCCCGCGAGCACGGGCGTTCAACCACAAGTTGGCCAACGTCGAGCGGACCCTCGGCCTGAGGATCGTGGCACGGTTCCGCGCGCGCTCCCCCACCCCGGCCGAGGACGCGGCCCCGGGGGCCTTTATGCGCGGCCTAGCCAACCAGCTGGGCACGGCGCGGGACGGCGCGCTGGCGGTGTACTTCGCGGACGAGGACGAGTGGCGGGTGTGGATCGGCGACGCGCTGGTCGGGCGGTTCGCGGGCCGCACCGGCACCGCGGCGGAACTGACCGCGGATGGCTCGATGCACGAGGCCAAGGAGGCGTTCCTCGCGGCCGCCAAGGCGCGGGCGGAGGAGGAACTCGCAGAACAGGTGCGGGCCGCGGCCGCGAAGCCCGGCACGCCGGCGCCGCCTCCGGGCCAGCGCGTGAAACTCCAAGCCGACGCGCTCCTCGACGGCCTGATCCGCCGCCTCGCCCCGCGCTGAGCCGGCGGACCCGTTTGCCAAAGCCAACTCCGCGGACTCTCTTCGCCCGATGCGCAGCGTCTACTTCCTTCTGATTCTGGGGGCCGTACTCGTGGCCGTCGCGGTGGTGAGCCGGACCGGCGTCGCCTCGCGCAACGACCCGCGAGACCGGCCCATCAACAGCGCGATGCGGGAGGCCATCGACCGCCGCAACCCGCAGTTCAGCCCGGAGGACGAGCTGATGCTGGCGCAGCGCTTCGGCACGGCGGTGCGCCGCCCCTCGGGCCTGCGCTGGGTGGAGCGCGCGCCCGGTACCGGAGTCGCCACGCCCCCGCTCGGCGGCGAGGTCCTCGCGCACTACGAGGGCCGGCTGCTGGACGGCACCCCGTTCGACGATTCGCGCAAGCGGGCCGCGCCCTTCACGTTTCGCGTCGGCACCGGGTCCGTGATCCGCGGCTGGGACGAGGCCTTCCTCACGATGCGCAAGGGCGAGAAGCGGACCCTGATCGTGCCGTACTGGCTCGCCTACGGCGAGAGGGGCCGGCCGCCGAAGATTCCGCCCAAGGCGACCCTCATCTTCGAGGTCGAGCTGGTCGACTGGCGCTGAGCAGACCGCCGCGAAAGCGGCTCAGAGGCCGACGAGCGAGCCGTTGCGGCGGAGCCAGTGCTCCGCCTCGCGCCAGCCGGGGCAGACCTCCTCGACGCGCGCCCAGAACCGGGCTGAGTGGTTCATCTCGTGACGGTGCATCAGCTCGTGGTGGATAATGTAGTCGCGCACCGTCTCGGGGGTCTGGACCAGGCGCCAGTTGAGCGAGATCCCGCCCGTGGCCGAGCAGGAGCCCCAGCGGGCGCGTTGGTTGCGGACCGTGACCTCGCGCACCTCGACGCCGGCGAGCGCCGCGAGTTCCCAAGTGCGGGCGGGCAACTCGATCCGGGCGCGGCGGATGAAGTGAGCCTGGAGCGTCGGCCGCAGGTCGCCCTCGAGCCGCGGCACGCGGAAGACGTCCGCGGCGAGGCAGACCTGCGGGCGTTCCCCGGTGGCGGCGACGCGCACCTCCTCCAGCGCCCCGCGCCAGAGCACGCGCGTACCGATGGTCCACACCTCCGCCCCGCGTGGCCGCTGGCGCTGACGGGCGCGCGCGCGATCGAGCCATTCCCGATGGGCGGCGACGAACCTACGGGCTTCCCGTTCGCTGCCGGTCGCCGGGATCGTGGCCACCACGACGCCATCGCGACGCAGGGTCAGCCGGTAGCGGCGGGCCCGGGCGCTGCGCTCAAAGATGATGTTTTCCGCAGGAGCGGCATCCGCAGCGGGGGCGGGCCGGGCGGCGCCCGGGGGCGCGTGGTGCACCCCGGGTTGCGGCGCAAAGAGGCCGAACAAGCCCTGCTGCTGCTGGCTCAACGCGGCGAGTCAACGGATCGACCCGCGCGAATCCAGCGCGATGTGGCCGCCGGTTCCCGCGCGCCGGCGCCGCCAAGCGTGCCAGAGGGTGGGCATCCCGCCGACGTGCCCCGGGAGCAGCAGGAGGATCGCGACCTCCTCGATGCCGGTGATCACCAGCCACAGGATCACGGCGCGGAAGGGCCAAGCCGGACCCTCGTTGAGCAGCGGGATGAGGGTGAGCGGGCAGAGGACGGCCCCGACCTTGGAGGCCCAGGTGTGGTAGCAAGGTGCGCGGCCGAGGCGGATGAGCCCGAGCACGATCACCGCGAGGAAGGCGGCCACGCCGGTGAGGATCCAGGGCAGCTCGCGCCGCACCACCTCAGGCCAGAGCAGAGCGATCCCGGTCGTGCCGGTGAAGAGGGTCACGTAGTCGGCAGCGCTATCCAGCTTCCGCCCGAATTCGCTCTCCGCCCTGAGGCGTCGCGCGAGGTAACCGTCCACCGCGTCCGTCAGGAGCGAGAAGGCGATCAGCGCCACGAAGAGTTCCCGTTCGCGCGCGACCGCGGCACCCAGCACGGCCGGCATCAGGGCGAGGCGGGACGCCGAGATGAGGTTGGGCCAATGCCGGCGGTGCATCGCTTACAGGAGTTCGAGCCGCCAGCGGAGCTCCGCGGGGCCAGGGATTTCCAGCCAGCCGAAGCTGGCCGGGGCGCCGCGGTTGGCGCGGCTGATGCAGCCGGGGTTCAGCCAGCGCACGCCCGCGGCGTCCTGCTCGTCGCGAGGGACGTGCGTGTGCCCGTGCAGGACCACCCGGGCGACCGGCGGCACGCGGCGCGGCGGGATGTGCACCAGGTGGCAGCGCCAGCCATGGAGTTCCAGATCTAGGTACGCGGGCCACGGATGCCCGTCATTGTTGCCCAGCACGATGTGCAGGGGCGGGCCGAGCGCCGCGAACTCCGCGAGGACCTCCGGCGCACACACGTCGCCGAGGTGCCAAATCGCATCCGCGTTGCGCAGCCGCGCGGGCAGGCCCCGAGGATAACGGTCGTGGGTGTCGGCGATCACCGCGATGCGCATCGACTAGGACCCTAGCCGGGAGGCGGGGATTTGCACGAAGGAAGGCGCCGGCGGGCCTTCCCGGGAGCCGGACCGTCGTTCCGGCTGAAGTCAGGTCCCAGCGAGGAACCGGCCGAAGGCGGCCGCGCCGACGGCAAGGTCGGAGCGGGTGATGTACTCGTCCTTGGTGTGGGCGCGCGCGATGGTCCCGGGGCCGAAGGCGACCGAGAGGATGCCGCCGGCGGCGAGGACGTTCGCGTCGCAGAACCAGT
The DNA here is from genome assembly GCA_016871775.1 of Verrucomicrobiota bacterium. Taxonomy (GTDB): domain Bacteria; phylum Verrucomicrobiota; class Verrucomicrobiia; order Opitutales; family Opitutaceae; genus ER46. The sequence goes on from VHCI01000009.1 coordinate 21,007, forward strand.
CCGCCCGCGCCCAGCCCGCCCCGGCCCGCCGCAGCGCGCGCGCCCACGGGTCGGTGCGGGGCGTGACGAAGGCCGGTCCCGTGCGGTGAATCCGCACGCGCGTGCGCGGGGCGTAGCGGCGGCAGAGTTCGCGCACGAGAGTGAGCGCCTCCGCCGCCCCGAGGCCGGGGTGCAGGCGCAGGTCGAGGCCGAGGCGGCAGCGGTCCGGCACGATGTTGAGGTCGCGGCCGCCGTGGAATACCCCGAGGTTGAGGCTGGCCGGGCCGAGCACGGGGTGGCGGCGGGCGAGGAACGCAGGCGCGAGCTCATCCCGCAGCGCGGCCGCGAGCGGCAGGGCACGGTAGACCGCGTTGTCGCCCCGCCAGGGTTGCGCGCCGTGGCAGGCACGGCCGGGCGTCTCCAGCCAGAGGCGCAAGATGCCCTTGGCGGCGTGGACCACCCGCAGGGACGTGGGCTCGAGCGCGATCCCGAAGTCCGCGCGGAAACCGGAACGGACGAGTGCCGCCGCGCCCGCGCTCCCCTCCTCCTCTCCCGCGGTGGCGGCGACGATCCAGCGAACGTCGGACCCGCCCCGGCCGGGTCCGCCCCGGGTCCAGCGCCGCAGCGCCCAGAGCAGGGCGGCGGTGGGCCCCTTGGTGTCGCAAGCGCCGCGCCCGTGGAGGCGGCCGGCGCGGGACGTGAGGCCGAAGGGCGGGACGGTCATCCCGGCAACGCCGACGGTGTCGAGGTGCGGCGCAAATACGACCGTGGCGCGGGCCGGGCGGGCGGGTTCGAAGACGCCGATAACGTTGGGCCGGCCGGGGGCGAGGGCGCGAATCTCCACCGCGGCGCCCAGCCCGCGCAGGTGGTCAGCCATCCAGGCCCCGTAGCGGGCCTCACCCGGCTCGCTGCCACCCGGGTCGCCGCCAGGGTTTACGCTCGGGAGGGCAACCATCTCAGCGAGCAACGCGGGGAGGGAGGCGGGGGGGCGGGACATCCCTGGAACGCTGCGGGAATATTTGCCCTTGTGCGACGTCGAACGCGGGGTCGAGGCTGAACGCCGATGTCCGCCGTGCCCGAGTTGCCCTGCGCCCCGGAGGAAGCCGATGCCTTCCTAGGAGCCCCGGCGCCGGAACTCGCGGCCGCGCTCGCGGGCGTGCCCGGGCGGGTGCTCGTGCTGGGCGCAGGCGGCAAGATGGGCCTGCACCTGTGCCTGCTGCTGCGGGGAGCGTTGCGGCCGCTGGGCCGCGAGGCGGACCTGCTCGCGGTGTCGCGGTTCACCACGCTGCGCGACAGAGCCGATTTCGCGCGCCACGGCCTCGCGACCCGCGCGGCCGACCTGGCAGATCCCGCAGCGGTGGCGGCGCTGCCGGACGCGGGCGTCGTGTTTTTCCTCGCGGGGGTGAAGTTCGGCACCGCCGCCGCGCCCGAGCTCCTGCAACGGATGAACGTCGAGGTACCGCGGCTGGTCGCGGCCCGGTTCGCTAGGGCTCGCATCGTCGCGTTCTCCACCGGGTGCGTCTACCCTTTCGTCGCCCCGGCATCCGGCGGGGCGACCGAGGCCACCCCGCCCGCTCCCCCCGGCGACTACGCGCGCTCGTGCCTGGGCCGCGAGGAGGCTTTCGCCGAGGGCGCGCGCCGCCACGGCACTCCCGTCACACTCCTCCGCCTCAATTACGCCGTGGAATTCCGCTACGGGGTCCTCGCCGACATCGCGGGCCGCGTCCTGCGGGAGGAGCCGGTGGACGTCACCACCGGTCACGTGAACGTGATCTGGCAGCGGGACGCCCTCGTGCACACCGTGCGGGCCCTCGAGTTGGCGGCGGCGCCGGCCGTGCCGCTCAACGTCACCGGCCCGGGCATCCTGCGGGTGCGGGACCTCGCGCGGGACTTCGGGCGCCTGCTGGGGCGGGAGCCGCGGCTGGGGGGAACCGAGGCGCCGACCGCGTGGCTCAACGACGCGGGCACGGCTCACCGGCGCTTCGGGGTGCCGCCGACGGACCTCGCCACGATGCAGCGGTGGGTGGCGGCGTGGCTGCTCCGCGGCGGTGGCACCTGGGGCAAGCCGACCGGGTTCGAGCGCCGCGACGGTCGGTTCTGAGGCGCCCGCCCGACGCTCGCCCGCGGCCCAACTTTCCGCTAACCTTACCCAATGAACGACACCCTCCGCGCCCACCTTTTGGCTGGGCAGGTGATCCCCGCCCTGCCGCTCGCACTCGACCGACGGCGGCGCTGGGACGAGCGGCGGCAGCGCGCAGTGATCCGCTATTACGTCGATGCCGGAGCCGGAGGCTTGGCGGTGGGCGTGCACTCGACCCAATTCGCGATCCGCGACCCAGGGATCGGGCTGCACGAGCCGGTGCTGGCCTTGGCGCGGGAAACGGTGTCCGCGTGGCGCGGGGCCGCGCCGGGGCGGCCGTTCGTCCTGATCGCGGGCGTCTGCGGCCGCACTCCGCAGGCGCAACGTGAGGCCGCCCTCGCGGCGCAGCACGGTTACCACGCGGGCCTGCTCAGCTTGGGCGCGTGGGCGGAGGACGACGAGCGGGCCGTCCTGCGCCATTGCCGGGAGGTGGCGCGCGAGTTGCCACTGGTGGGGTTTTACCTGCAGCCCGCGGTGGGCGGGCGCGTGCTGAGTTACCGATTCTGGCGGGACTTCGCGGAGATTCCGGCCCTCGTCGCGGTGAAGATCGCCCCGTTCCACCGCTACCGCACCCTTGATGTCGTGCGGGCCGTGCTCGAGGCGGGACGGGATGACGTGGCGCTCTACACTGGGAACGACGACAACATCCTAGCAGACCTCCTCACCCGGTTCACCTTCGGCGGGCGCACGCGCCACATCACCGGGGGGCTGCTTGGCCAATGGGGCGTATGGACCGAGCGCGCCGTCGCGCTGCTCGGGGAGGTGCGGCGCGCGCGCGGCCGCCCGCAGCTGGACGCCGGGTGGCTGGAGCGGAATGCGGCGTTGACCGACGCGAACGGGGCCGTCTTCGACTCGGCGCACGACTTTGCCGGTTGCCTGCCGGGAATCCACGAGGTGCTGCGACGCCAGGGCCTGTTCGCCACCACCGCCTGCCTCGACCCGCAGGAGCGCCTCTCGCCCGGCCAAGCGCGGGAGCTCGACCGGGTGAGCGCGGCCTACCCGTGGCTCGTCGACGACGCCTTCGTGGCGCGGAACCTTTCTCGCTGGCTCGGTTGACCCGCCGCGCGCATCCACCCACAACGCCCCCTTCCCCAATGAGCCTCCGCCCCCTCAGCTCCCTGATCGCCCTGCTTTCCCTTCTCAGCCTCAAGGCTCGCGCCGCCGACCTGCGCATCGGCCTCATTGGCCTGGACACCTCGCACGTCATCGCCTTCACCAAGACCCTCAACGACCCCAAGGCCAAGGACCATGTGCCCGGCGCGCGCGTCGTGGCGGTGTTCAAGGGGGGCAGCCCGGACATCCCCTCCAGCGCGAACCGTGTCGAGGGCTTCACCCGGGACCTGTTGAAGTACCCCGAGATCAAGCTGTACGGCGCCGTGGCGGAGCTGGTGAAGAATGTGGACGCGGTGATGATCGAGAGCGTCGACGGCCGCCCGCACCTGAAGTACGCGCAGGAGGTCCTGCCCTCGGGGAAGCCGACCTTCATCGACAAGCCCGTCGGCGGGTCCCTACGCGACTCGATCGCGATCTACGCCCTCGCGAAGAAGCACCACACGCCTGTCTTCAGCTCCTCCTCGCTGCGCCAAGCGGTGCAGGCGGCGCTCAAGGACGTGAAGTACGGGGAGCTGCGCGGCGCGACCACCTTCGGCCCCTGCGAGATCGAGCCGACCCACCCGGACCTGTACTGGTACGGTATCCACGCCTGCGAGATGCTCTACACCGTGATGGGCACCGGCTGCGTGACCGTGCAGCGGACCCACACCCAGCACGTGGACGTCGTCACCGGCGTCTGGGCGGACGGGCGGGTGGGCACAGTGCGGGGCAACCGCGCGACCAAGGGCGCCTACGGGCTGACCGTGTTCGGCTCGACGAACGTGGTGAGTCCGGAGATCAAGACCGGTTACGCGCCGCTGCTGCGCGAGGTGGTGAACTTCTTCCAGACGCGCGTGCCGCCGGTGTCGGCCGAGGAGACGCTGGAGCTGATGGCGTTTATGGAGGCGGCGGACGAGAGCAAGCGGCGCGGCGGCGCGGCGGTGAAGGTCGCCGACGTGGTGGCGGCGAACCAGCCCCGCTGAGCGCCGCGCCAGCCGGGGTGGTTTTCGCTTGGTCGCGCCCGGCCGGCTCCGTTAGCCCTTCTTTTCAACCTTTCCCCGCTCAGCCGATGAATTTTCCCGCCCGCTTAACCGTCATTTCCGATGAGATCTCGCAGGACCTGCCGGACCTCGTCCGTTTTGCGAAGGAGTTCGGCCTGCCCGGCTACGAGCTCCGCAGCATGTTCGGGCGCGCCTTCAAGGACCTCACCCCGGCCGACATCGCCGAGGTGAAGCGCGTGGCGCGCGGGGAGGGCTGGCGGATCTTCGGGTGCTCGTCGCCGGTGTTCAAATGCGACCTCGATGAAGCCGCGGCGGTGCGGGCGCACGTCGACGAGTTCCGGCGGACGCTCGGCGTGGCCCACGAGCTGGGCTGCGACCTGATCCGCGTGTTCACCTTCCTGCGTCGCGCGGCGGCGGGAAACGCGGCGGCCCTGCCGCGGATCGTCGCGCACCTCGGCGCGCTGGCGGACGCCGCCAAGGGCACGTCCGTCCGGATCGGCGTGGAGAACGAGGCCTCGTGCATCATCGGCACCGGCCTCGAGGCGGCGGAGCTCCTCCGGCACCTGCCCGACCCGCGCTTCGGGATCGTCTGGGATCCGTGCAACGTCCTGTACACGCCGGGCGCGCCGGCGGACGCGACCGCGGGGTTCACCGCGCTGCGCGGGCGGATCCACCACATCCACGTGAAGGACGCGCGCCGCGTGACGCCGAAGCCCGGCTCCCATCCGGCGGTGGCGGCGCCCGTGGGCCTCGGCCACGTGGGCTGGACGGCGCACCTCGTGGAGATCGCGCGGAGCGGCTACGAGGGGCGGTTCTCGCTGGAGACGCACTGGCGGGTGATCCCGATCGCGGAGGCGGACCTGCACCTGCCGGCGGGCTACGGCTTCTCGCGCGGCGGCGAGGAGGCCTCGCGCATCTGCCTGCACAACCTCCGCGAGATCCTGCCGGCGGCCTGAGCGGAGGGAGGGCGCCGTGACCGTCATCCACCCGCTCCGGCTACGGCTCTCGAACGCCTACCTGCTCACCGGTGACCACCGGCCGGTCCTGGTCGACACCGGTTCGCCGGGCGACGGCGCGGCCCTCGCGGCCGGTTGCGCCGCCGCGGGCGTGGATCCGGGGGACCTCGCGCTGATCCTCCACACGCACGTCCACTCCGACCACGGCGGCAACACGGCGGAGCTTGCCCGGCGCGCGCGCTGCCCCGTGAGCCACCACGAGGGCGACCGCGCGCTGGCGGCGCAGGGGCACAACGGCCCGCTCCGCGGCGTGGGCCTGCGCGGCCGGCTGATGGCGCCGTTCTTCTCCCGCACGGCCTTCCCGTCGTTCACCGCCGACCTGCCCGCCACCGACGGGCAGCGCCTCGACGGTTTCGGCGTCGCCGCGACCGTGCTCCACACGCCCGGCCACACCGGGGGATCCATCTCGATCGTGCTCGATGCCGGGGACGCGATCGTCGGCGACCTGCTGATGGGCGGCCATCTGGGCGGCAAGATCCGGCCGGGGAAGCCCGGTTTCCATTACTTCGCCGAGGACGCGGCGACGATTCCGCGCAGCCTCGACCGCCTGCTGGCCGTGACCCGCGGCCGGCTCCACGTCGGGCACGGCGGCCCCTTGGCCCACGCGGACGTCGCCCGCTGGCGGGACGCACAACGGGCGCGGCTCAGGCGGGTCGCGGACCCGGTCACGCCCTGAATCCGGAGCCCTGGGCGGGGGAGTTTTCCCGTAACCGGCCGGGGACCGGTTGCGCCTCAGACGTTGCAGCGCCTTCCCGGCCCGCCATCGGCCGCGCGGGAGCGGCGCGACGCAAACCGATCCCTCCCTCCGTCCGCCCGATGAAAACGCCTCCCCTCCCCCGTATCCTCCCCGCGCTGGTCGCGGGCCTCCTGATGACGCTGTCCCCGGTCGTGGCCGCGGCCGCGGAAGGCGCCGGCAAGTCCGGGGAATCCGGTCGTGCCTCGTCCGCCCGCGAGCGCCTCCAGGCGACTCTGGCGGAACTCAACCTGACCCCCGAGCAGAAGGAGAGGTTGACCCCGGTCCTCCGGGCCGAGTTGGAGCAGCTCGCCGCGTTGCGGGGAGAACAGAGCCTCACCGTGCGTGAGCGGCTGCAACGGCTAAAGGCCGTGCAGGAGGAGACGGCGCCGAAGGTGAAGGCGATCCTGACGGCGGAGCAGTTCGTGAAATGGGAGCAGCAGCGGGCCAAGGCGCGCGCACAACTGCAGGAGCGAGCCCGCGACCGGCGCCGCTGATCCGGCCCCGGCCACGAGCACCCAACCCGGCGCCGCAAACCGCACGATGACCGCCCGATTTATCCGCCTCCGCCTCGCCGCCGCGCTCGCCCTCGCGGCCACCGCGGGCTGCCCGCTCCGCGCCGCGGCCCCGCCCGAGCGGGAGGCCAGCGTGCTCGAATACCTCTCGATCGACGGGCGCCGGATCCCGGCCGTCCTCTCGATGCCGCGGGGCACCGGGCCCTTCCCGGCCGTGGTGACGATCCACGGCGGCGAGGGGGACCGGGAGGTCAATTACCTGCGCACGCTCGCCCTCGCGAACGACGCCACGCCCACCGTCACGACCCTGAACGCCCAGCCGTGGGCGATCCTGGCGATCGACTACCGCAACGGCCTGTTCGGGCTCGAGGAGGAGGATGTCGTGGCGGGCATCCGCTTCGCGAAGACGCTGTCGCGGGTGGATCCCGCGCGGGTGGGCGTGCTCGGCGGGAGCCACGGCGGTCAACTCGCGCTGCGGGCTGCGATCAAGCTGGGCCGGGAGTTCCGCTGCGTGGCCGTGGGCTCACCGTGGATGACCGATCCGTTCGTCTATATGCTGGGCCGGCCCGACGAGCCGCCGCTCTCGCTCGTCTCCGCGGCATCGCGCCAGCTCATCCCGGCCAACGGGCGCCAGCTCTACACTGGCCTCGTCCGCCGCACCGGCTCGGACGCCGAGGCCCGGCGGGTGATGCAGGAGTTCTCGATCGAGGCGAACGCGGCGCGCATCCTCGTGCCGTCGCTCTTCCTCACGAGCCTCGGGGATGAGCAGGTGCCCCACCTGCTGATCAAGCCAACCTTTGACCTGCTGCGCGCGGCGGGGCGGGACGTGACGGTGTTCACGGTGGAGCAGAGCCGCCACGGCTTCTACTGGGGGCGGGACGAGGGTGGCGCCCGCGCGGGCCTGGGCCCGAAGACGGTGACCGAGCTGGCGGAGGAGCAGGCGACCCGCGACCAGATCGTGGCGTTCTTCACCCGGCACTTCGCCGCCGCGGCGGAACCGGCCGGGCCGCCCGCGAGCCTGGTCAACCTGTCGGTGCGGGGGCGCGTGGGCACGGGTGACGACGTGCTGATCTCGGGCTTCGTGCTGGGCGCGGGCGAGGCGCGGCCGGTGCTGCTGCGGGCGGCGGGGCCCGCCCTCGCGGGGGCACCGTTCAACGTCCCGGGCACGCTGGCCCGGCCGGTGTTGTCGGTCTTCCGGGGCGGCCAGCGCCTCGCGACCAACACGGGCTGGGGCACGGCGGCGAACCCGGCCGAGATCCGCGCCGCGGCGCAGCGGGTCGGCGCGTTCCCGCTGCCGGAGGGCGGGGCCGACAGCGCGCTGCTGCTCACGCTGTCCCCGGGCGCCTACACGATCCAGATCGCGGGCCTGAACGACACGACCGGCCTCGCGCTCGCGGAGGTCTACGAGGCGCCGTGACCGGGAACGCGGCGGCGATCCGTCCTTGCCGCGGGCCGCGCGCGGTTATGCTCACCTCCAGCTCCCGCGCCGATGCCCCCGCGTTCCGTCCTCGCCCTTGGCCTGCTGGGCCTCATCCCTCCGGACTTCGCGGTGGCGGCCTCCGTGGCGGAGACATTCCGGCGTCTCGACCGTGACGGGGACGGGAAGCTGACGCGCGAGGAAGCCGGCCCGGCGCCGTTTTTCGATCCGGCGGACGCGGATCGTGACGGCACCCTGACCCTCGCGGAGCTGGAGCGTCACGCCCGGAGCCGCCCACCGGCGAATGCGGGGCGGGGGGCCGGGATGGAGGGGGACGGGGCGGGCCCCGCGGACAGCCGGGTCCGGCCCGCCGCGGTTTCCGAGACCGACAGTCCGCTCCTGAGCCTGGACACGACCGCGGCGGATGGGAGGACGGTCCGGGCCTACTGGCGCCGGCCCGCGGGCGCGGGGGCGTGGCCGGTCATCGTCTTCATCCACGGCGGACTTTCGCGCCAGGAGGACGCGATCCTGATGCGGCAACTCCGGGTGAATCCGGTCACCACGCGCCTGCTGGAGCGGGGCTACATCGTGGCGCACGCCACCTTCCGGACCTACGAGCAGGACATCCAATCGCGGGGTCCGATCGAGGATGTTCGGGCCGTGGTCCAGGCCCTCGCGCGGGAAACGGCGGTGGACCCGCGCCGGATCGCGTTGTTTGGCGGCAGCGGGGGCGGGAGCATCGCGTTGGAGCTGGGCGCCGATCCCGCGGTGCGCGCCGTGGTGGCCGGGGAACCCGCGACCCTCATCTACACCGGGATGCTGACCACCGGCGAGTACGGCCCGCGGCTCGCGATGATGGCGGATCCCGCCCGGCACCTCACCCCGGAGCTGCGCGCCGCGACCCGGGCGAAGCTCCGCGGGCTGCGGGCCCCGGTGCTCATCCTGCACAGCGACCAGCACGATCTGCGCAAGCTGAACGCGCCCCTGTTCCTTCCCCTGATGCGGGAGGAGGGGGTCGCGGTGGAGTACCGGGAGTATCCGGGTTACGGGCACGGCTTCTACTTCGGCGGGGGCGATGACCGCTGGGGCAAGGGGGCCGACGAGTCGGTGGTGGCGGCCGTCGTGCGGGACGTCGCAGACTTCCTCGCGCGCGCGCTGCCCGCGGCCACGGACGGGGGGGCACCGGGCGGTCGGCCGGGAAAGCCGTGAGGTCAGCCGCCCGGCGCGAGGACCCGGAGACCGGCGGCTTGGGCGAGGGCACGCTGGCGGAGATCAAAGGTGACGAAGACCCGGGCCTCCAGTTCCAGCGCGCCGGCGACGTGCACCACATCCAACGTGCGGGTGCCGAGGATTCGGCTGTGTTCCCGACTCAGTGCGGCCGCGCGCCGGAAAACCGCCCGCCAAGGCAATTCGACCTCCACGAAACGCCCCTGCTCGAAATCCTCGTCCAGAGCCGCGAGGGCGCCGGCACAGGCCCGCTCGGTGATCAACCCGCGGTATGCCGCCAGCGAGATGCCATTGATGATCTCAACCCGGCCGTGCCCGGTTACGCCCAGGGGGCCGCGGGTCGTGGCGCGCCAAGCAGCCACCTCCCGCGACTCCGGCTCGTGCAGGAAGAGCTTCAGCAGGGCGCTGGGGTCAGCGTAGATCCGCTCAGCGGTCGCCACGGTTCTCCTCGTGGAGTTCCCTGGCCCGGTCCGCGGACATCGGCTTGGGCTGCAGCTCCGTCAACCGGGCCCAATAATCCACCGGGGCCGGCGACCTTTTGCGGGGCGGCGCGTACGGGATCAATCGGTAGCGGGCCTCGCCGCTCTCCGTGAGCACCACCTCACCCTCCCGCTCCAGCAGTTTCCGGACCTTGGGGAAGCAGTTGCGGAGATCGCGGATCGTGGCGGTGGGAGGCATTGTGAGACTAATTTGTATCACACTTTTCTCGCTGTCAATCCGCGCGTGCCCAGGCCACCGCAACCCCGGCCGCCGGGGTCGGCAGTGGGGTGACCTCCAGGGCGCGTAACTGCGCCAGTTCCGCGAGGGCCGGCGCGTGGCCGACCTCCAGCAGGAAGCGCCACGCCGCCAGCACCCGTCGCTGGAGCAGCACGCGCTCGTCCGCCGTCGCGAGGGTGAGGCCCGGGACCGACGGCGCCTCCGGTGGCGGGATCGCCGCCTCCTGCTCCGCGGCGTCCCGCGCTGCCGACTCGGCCGCCGGCAACGGGACGAGGGCAAGGAGGGCTGGCCACAGCAAGGCACGAGGCAGGGCAGGAAGGCGCAGCGAAGAGGAAAAGGGCGCGGCCGCGAGTCCGGCGTCGCGCTCGCGGCGATCGCCGGCGGCAGTAGCTCCGGCAGGACTTGGCTCCCGCGGGCGCTTCGATCTCCCCTTCTACCGCGACGCCGCCGCGTCCCGGCGGCGGGAGCGGCGCCTCGAGCGGGACGTCCGCCTCCGTGCGGCGCCAGTGGCGGGAACAGGTCGAGCCGATGTTCCGCCGCTACGCGGCGCCCCAACGCGACCACGCCCCCGTGGTGGTCGTCGGCGAACTGGAGGAGGCGGCGCTGAAGGACCTGAGCCACCGCATCCCGCCCTCCTGCCCGCTTGGCGCCGCCGCCGCTAGCCGGAAGGACGCGGTCGCCCACTTTGCCCGATTCCGCTCTGGCCAAGCCGGCGCGCCCACGTACGTTCTTACCCTCCCGCCGGTTCCGGCGCGCCCTGCCCTATGAAAACCACCCTGCCCCGCCTCCTCGTGGCGGCCTGCCTGTGCCTGCCCGCCACCCTCCCCGCCCAGACCGCACCCGCGCCGCGCCCGCCCACGGCCACGGCCGCCGCCGCGGATGACGTTCCCGTGACGCTCAGCCCGTTCGTGGTCGAGGAGGCCCAGGACCGCGGCTACGCGGCCACCTCCACCCTCGCCGGCACGCGCCTGCGCACGGACCTCCGCGACGTCGGCGCCGCCATCTCGGTGGTCACGTCCCAGTTCCTCCTCGACACGGGCTCGACCAACGCGCGCGACTTCCTCGTCTACACCACCAACACCGAGGCCGGCGGCTTCGAGGGCAACTTCTCCGGGGTCGACACCGGCAACCGCTTCTCGAGCGCGGAATCGCTGCTCCAGAGCCCCCAGAACTCCACGCGCGTCCGCGGCCTCGCCGGCGCCGACCTGACCCGGGACTTCTTCCTCACCAACATCCCGCTGGACTCCTACAACACGGAGCGGGTGGACATCTCGCGCGGCGCCAACGCGATCCTCTTCGGCCTCGGCAGCCCCGCCGGCATCATCAACAACCAGCTCAAGTCGGCCCAGCTCGGCCGCAACAGCTGGTCCTTCAGCAGCGCGATCGGCCGCTTCGGCAGCCACCGCGAGGTGCTCGATGTGAACCAGGCCGTGGTCGCCGGCCGCCTCGGCGTGCGCTTCATCGCCCTGAACAAGGCCGAGGACTACCGGCAAAAGCCGGCCTTCGAGGATGACCGCCGCGCGTTCGTCACCGCCAAATGGGAACCGCGCCTCGTGCGGGACGGCCTCACCCAGTTCCAGGTCAGCTACGAGGGCGGCTACACCCGCTCGAACCGGCCCCGCCCCACCCCGCCGCAGGACGGCCTCACGGCCTGGTACAGCGTCCTGAACAAGGCCGCGGTCGACCCGACCAACCCCACCGCGGTCACGACCAACCCCCTGCTCTTCGCGCACCTCGGCGCGCCCGGCCGCTGGTTCGGGCAGATCGGCGCGGTGTTCACCGATCCGGCCTCGGCGGCCCAGGGCGGCAACGGCGTCCCCCCGTTTATGATCAGCCGCGGCGGCACGCCGTTCGTCTCGTGGTACGCGATCGGGGCCTACGCCGCGCAGGGCAACAACCCGAACTTCTTCCTCAACCGCCAGTTCGCGCCCCCGGGCCAGGCCTACGCGGGCCTCTGGCGCTACCAGGAGATCCGCGACCCCTCGACCTTCAACTTCTACGACGTCCTCCTCGACGGTCCCAACAAGCGCGAGGAATCCGACTTCCGCGCCCTCAACGCCACCTTCCGCCAGACGTTCCTGCGGGACCTCGTCGGCATCGAGCTGGCCTACGACCGCCAGACCTTCAACCGCGAGAACTTCGGCGTCTTCGGCTTCGACGCGTACACCCTCTTCGTCGATTTCAACACCAAGCTGGTCGACGGCGCCCCCAACCCGAATTTCGGCCGGCCGTACGTCGCCTCGGACTCCATCGGGAACAACTTCTCCGAGGTCACCCGCGAGGCCAAACGCGCCACCGCCTACGCCACGCTCGACCTCCGCCGCCGCCCGGGCTGGCAGCGCCACCTCGGCCGCCACGTCTTCACCGGCAACTGGACCGACCAGCGCAACGCCACCTTCAACCGCAGCATCAACGGCTACTCCTATGGCCTCGACGTGAACGTCTACGCCAACAACCCCGCCGCCACCACCTACCCCGCCTACGCCGCGATCCATTACCTCGGGCCCTCCATCGCCCAGCTCAACTCGCCCGCCGGCGCCGGCATCAGCGGCATCACCGCCCTCCACGTGCCCCAGCCCGCCGGCACCGCCCTCCTCTTCGACGCCCGCGTGAACCAGATGGTCCGCGTGCCCGTCACCACGATCTCCGGCGACGAGCGCGATCTCAGCAAGCTGTACTCGGGCGCCTCCAAGAACGCCAACCGCACCCGCAGCCAGTCCGCCATCTGGCAGGGCTACCTCCTCGGGGACAAGCTCGTTGGCCTCGTCGGCTGGCGCGAGGACGAGTTCGACCTCCGCGACGCCGGCCCCGCCCGCCTCGCCTCGGTCACAGGCGAGACCGACCCGTTCAATCCCGCCTGGACCCTCCCCGCCCAACCCACGATCTACGCCAAGGACGCGACCGTGAGCTGGAGCGGGGTATTCCACGCGCCCGACTGGGTGCGCCGCCGCCTGCCCCGCGGCACCGACGTCAGCCTCTCGTACAACGAGGCCCGCAACTTCCGCCCCTCATCGACGATCGCCGACGTCTACGGCCGCCCGTTCGCGCCGCCTGCCGGCCGCACCAAGGACCTCGGCCTCACCCTCTCGGCGCTCGAGCGGAAGTTCACCCTGCGTGTTAACCGTTACCGCACGACCCAGACGAACGACTCCGCGACCTTCTACAACACGTTCTGGCCCGGCAACGACGTGGTCCGCGCCATGAACGGACTGCGCGGCTCGAACACGAACGAGGTCCTGATCAATAAGTGGTTCGGCTTCACGCCCTCCGACCCGCGCTACCTGCCGCTGCGCGCGAGCCTCACGAACTCCGCGCCGGCCGCCGTGCTCAACCCCGGGCTCACCGCCGCCGAGACCACTGCGCGCAACCTCTGGTTCACGCAGCGCACCCGCGAGGAATGGCTCCGGCCGGTTGACCCGCTCCTCGCCCAGACCTGGAACTTCACCCAGGCCCCCAACGGCGGGAACTGGAGCGCCACCCGGCCACCGAACGTGGGCAACGTCGCCGACACGGTCTCGGAAGGCTGGGAGTTCGAGGGCACCTTCAACCCGCTGCCGCACTGGCGCCTCACCTTCAACGCCGCCCGCCAGGAGGCCCGCCGCGCCAACGTCGGCGCCGACTTCACGGAGTTCATCAACCGCAACCTGCCGCTCTGGACCGAGGGCAACGGCAAGCTCGCAACGAACATCCGCGAGATGGAGGGCTTCGAGGACATCATCTACTTCAACTCCTTCGGCACCTCGCAGCTCGGGAACCTCGCGATCATCAATATGTATGTGCCCTACCTGAATGCACTCGCGGCCAACGGCTCGCCCGTGCCGGAGCTCCGCCGCTGGCGCTTCAACGCGGTCACGAACTACGACTTCCGCTCCGGCCCGCTCAAGGGCTGGAGCGTCGGCGGCGCCGCCCGCTGGCAGGACCTCGTCGCCATCGGCTTCCCCGCCAAGCAGAACGCCTCCGGGGCCTGGGTTTACGACGTCACCCGCCCCTACTACGGGAGCGCCCAGATCAACTACGACCTCTGGTTCCGCTACGGCCGCCGCTTCCTCACGGACAAGGTCCGCTGGAGCGTGCAACTGAACATCCGGGACGTCTTCGGCAGCGAGGACCTGATCGGGGTCACGGCGCAGCCCAGCGGCCAAGTCGCCAGCGCCCGCATCCCACAGCCGAACAAGTGGACCATCACGAACTCCTTCGAGTTCTGACGTCCGCCCTGGGCGCGTCGGCGCCGCCCCGACTCACGCCGCCCGGCCCGCCCCGGCCCGTCCCGGCGGCGGCGGCGCGGCCGCCCGCAGGGCGCGGTGGTTGACCGGCCGGCGCTGGTCCACGGTCAGCGGGGGCAAGTCCGGAAGGGAGTCCGCCCGCGCCTCACGCAGCCAGTACCGCGCCAGCGCGCGGAAATTATCCCAGCGCTCGGCGAGGAAGTGGTCCCGCGGAGTCATCGCCTGCCCGTCGCCCATCAGCGGCGGCGCCCCGGCGGCCTGCCGCAGCAGGCTGCGCCACTCGGTCAGCAGGCGGTCGAGGTCGCCCCGCCCCGCGGTTTCCACCGCATCCAGCACCTCCCGGCTCCGCGCCCCTTCGGCCACCACCGCGCGGACGGCCTCCGCCGCGCCCGAGCCGTACTGCACGGGCACGCCCTCCCACAGCCAACCCTCGATGGTCAGGCGGCGGTACGCGCGGCCGCAGGCCTCCGCGAGCCGCCCGAGCCAGCGCGGGTTGGTCCCGGTGAACCGGTCGCCCGCGAAGAGGTTCGCCGTGTCGAACAAAAGGTCGTCGAGCGGGTAGCGGTGATCCTCCAGCGCCGCCGCGAGCGCGAGGCCCTCGGGACCGAGGAAACCCGCGACGATCTCGCCCCGCACGGTCAGGCGCAGCCGCCGGTCGAGCACGCCCGTGCGCTGCCATTGCCACAGCAGGGTGGGCTCCGGGGAAAGGGCCAGGCACTCCGCGCGCCGCGGGCACGCGGGGCAGGCCGGACCCGGGTTGCGGTCGCGCCGCACGAGGCGCGCGCGGCCGGTGTCGGTGCGCTCGCCGCAGGGCAGGATCGCGGCCATCTCGGGCGGCGTGTGCTCGGCCCCAAGCGGCAGACTTTCCTCGCTGAAGAAACGGGCGGAGGCGGTGCGCGCCATATCCCCGGCCTCGCGGCCCCCGCGGAGTTGCCGCAGCAGGACCGCCCACGGTAGGGGCACCGCGCGGCGGAGGCGCAACGGCTCGGCCCGGCGCAGCCGCGGGGTGCCAGCGCTCACCAGCACGAAGCCGGCCTCGTCCAAGCCCCGGCGCCCGGCCCGCCCAACCATCTGGAGTAGGTCGTGTGGCGCGATCTCCCGCTCAAGCTGATCGTGGCGGTAGGCGGCGGCGGTGACGAGGACGGAGCGAAGGGAGAAATTGATGCCCGCGCTCAGGCCGAGGGTCGCGACCACGGCGCGGAGCTGCCCCGCCTTGGCGAGTGGCTCGATCACGCCGGCCCGCTGCGCGTAGCTCAGCCCGCTGTGGTGGAATGCGACCCGCGCCCGTAGCAGCCGCGCGAGGACCGGGCCGCACAGCTGCTCCTGCTCCGGTGTGAGGGTCAACGGATCCGCAAGCGGCAACTCCCGCGCGAACTGCCGCGCCAAGCGCTCCGCGTCCGCCCGGTGCGGCGCAAAGACCAGTACCGGACCCAACCCCTCGCGAAGCGCCCCCGCTACTCGCCGGGACCAGAAGCCCTCGATGCACCGCGGCAGGCCGTGCACGAGCTCGTCCACCTCGACCTCCTCCAACTGCACCGGCCGCTCGTGGTGCGCGATGACCTCGGGGTCGCGCCCCAACCGGCGGAACCACGCCGCCACGTCCTCCGGGTTGGCCACCGCGCCCGAGAGCAGCAGGAGCTGCAGGTCGCGCGGCGCCGACATCAGCACGCCCTCGTAGTGATTCCCGCGGTGCGCGTCCGCCAGCCAATGGTACTCGTCCACCGCAAGCATCCGGAACGGCTCCCCAGGGCCGGCGGCCGCCGGGTCGACGATTCGCCCCTGCACCGCTTCAAGGGTGGCGACGACCACCGGGGCCTCCGGCCGCACGCACAGGTCGCCCGTCGTGATGCCTACTTCCCAGCCGCGGGCTCGCCATTCGGCGAACTTGTCGTTCGCCAGCGCCCGCGTGGGCACAGTGAAGAGCGCCCGGCGCGCGAACGCCGTCTGCTCCACCCAGCGCTCGAAGACGTAGGTTTTCCCCGCCCCGGTCGGCGCACTCACGATCACATCCCGGCCCGCGCGCAGGCCGTGCAGCGCCAGCGCCTGCCACCGATCGGGCAGCATCAACTTCTGCAGGCCAGCAAAGGCGTCATGGAGCACCCGCCCAACGTGCGCGCCTCACCCCCCCCGTCAATGAGCGGCGCGCTTGCCGCGGACCTTCGCCAGCCAGCCGGGCCGCCTTAGGGCGCGGCCACGGTCGTGGCAGGCGCGATGCGGGCAATGCGCTCCGGTAGCAGGGCGTAGAGGGCGCCGTCCGGACCTGGCACGACGTGCCGGATGCGGCCGAGCTCCTTGAAGACGACCTCCTGCGCCACGACTTTGCCGTCCCGCAGCTCGATCCGGCGCAACTCCTGCGCCGCGAGGGTCGCGAGGAACAGCTGGCCCTTCCAGCGCGGGAACAGGTTGCCCTCGTAGAAACTGATGCCGCAGACCGCCAGGGACGGCACCCAATAGGTCACCGGCTGCTCCATTCCCTCCTGGCTCGTGATTTGGGTGATCGCGTCGCCGCTGTACTCCATCCCGTAGGTGATGACCGGCCAGCCATAGTTGCGGCCGCGCTCGACTAGGTTCAGCTCGTCGCCGCCCCGGGGCCCGTGCTCGGTGCTGTAGAGGCGCCCGGTGCCCGGCTCGAAGGCAAGGCCCTGCGGGTTGCGGTGGCCGTAGCTCCAGATGGAGGAAAGGGCCTTGGGATCTTTGACGAAGGGGTTGTCCGCCGGGACGCGCCCGTCGTCGTGCAGGCGGTGCACCTTGCCGATCGGCAGGCCGAGGTCCTGGGCCACGCTCTTGCCGCCGCGCTCTCCAATCGTGAGGTAAAGGAGACCCGCCCGGTCAAAGGCCAGGCGCCCGCCGAAGTGCACGCCACCCGCCTTGATGTAATGCTCGGTCTGCGCCTGGTAGATGGTCTCCTGTTCGATCAGGGTGTTGTCCTTGATCTTCCCGCGCACCACGCGGGTCAGGCTCACGGCCTCGCCCTTGGCGTTGCGCTGCGGATCGCTGAAGGCGATATAGACCCAGCCGTTGCGAGCGTGGTCCGGGTGCGGAACCACATCGAACAGACCCGCCTGGCTGCCGGTGTCGACCGCCGGGAGGCCGAGCAAGGGCCTCGGCGCCAGTTTGCCCTTCTCGATCAAAAAGGCGTGCCCGCGCTTCTCAGTGGCGATCGCGAGGTCCGGCTTCAGGAAGGCGAGCGAGAAGGGCTCCTTCATCCCGCCGACCCACGTCGAGACCTGGTACTCGTGCAGCTGGCTGCGGGCGGTCGCGAAATCCGCCGGCTTGGAGAACTGGATCTGCCCGGCCGCGTGCAACGCCCGCTGCTCGCGGATGTAGATCACCATCGCGCGGATCTCCTTGTCGGGGATCGCGGTGCCCCAAGCGGGCATCCCCTTCTCGGGAAACCCCTGCCGGATGCTGCGCTCGATGCTGGCGTCGTCCGCCCCCGCGGTCCAGACGTCATCCAGCAGCGACCCAGCCTGCGCGCCCTGCAGCTTGTCGCCGTGGCAGTTCGCGCAGAGCTGCTGGTAACGCTGGGCAACATTGTTGGGCCGGGGCTGACCAGCGGAGAGGACGGCGGCGCCGGCGAGGGCGAGCGCGGTGGCAAGGTTGATGCGGAGGAGGATAAACACGGCCGGCGAGATAAGCCGCATCGGCGCGCAGAGCGCAATCCCGGTTTCCGCCCGCGGGATCGGATCGCGGGGAAGCACCCGGCCCGGACTCAGTTCACGAGCAGGTGGAACACGCGCAGCGCCTCGCCCCCCGGTTCACCCGCTGGCCGCGCCGCGAGCCGCACGCGGCAACGGTGCGGCGCCGAGGGCAGGCCGTCCGCCAAGATCAACGCCCACGGCAGGTGCAGGGTGGCGCTCCAGCGCGTCCAGGTATCGATCGCGATGAACGGGCCATCGTCGATGCTTACCTCGAGGCGCGCGGTGTCCGGCCCCACGGTGAGGAAGAGGCCCGCGGCGGTGCCCGTGAAGGCAAATGTAAACGCCGCGCCCGCGCCGCTGCCGACCAGCGCCGGCACGCCGGTGAAGCCCGCGCGCCCCGCCTTGCCGTCGGCCGGGCGCCACGCGGGATCGACGCTGAAGCCGCGCTCGACCCGCGCGGTCGTGGGGTCGACCAGCCGCCCGCGGAAGTAGCTCGCAGGGTCCAGCGGCGCCGCGGGCAGCGGCGGCGAGGCACGCGGCTCCCGCGCGACTGCCCACGCCGCGTCCAGCAGCCGGCCGATCGCTGCCGCGTACACCGCGTGGCCAAAGGGGGAAGGGTGCAGGTTACGAATGTCCTTTTCCCACGAGAACTGCCCCGCCGCGATCCGCTCCGTCAGCTCACGTGCGAGGTCGAGCGACGGATTGCCGTACGCGGCGGCGACGCGCTCGTGCTGGCGGATGACCTCGGGCACCTTCCCCGCGCGATAGGCCTCGAGGTGCTCCGGCATCGCAAAGTGCAGGTGGATGATGCCCATCCGCGGGTTTGCCAGCCGCGCCTGCCGCACCACGCCCTCCATCCCCCGCAGCATCCGCGCGGGCTGGTTGGGGATGTTGCTCGCGTCGTTCACCGCGGCCTCCACGAACAGGAGATCCACCTCGCCCCGCGCCAGCACGTCCCGGCTGAACCGGAAGGCGTGCGGGACGGACCCGAGGGAGCCGATGCCCGCCGCGATGAAGTCAAACTCGGTCCGCGGGAACCGCCGCCGCAGGTCGGCCATCACGCGCTCCCGCCAGCCGGTCATCGCGGTGATCGAGCCACCCAGAAACGCCACCCGCGCCGTCCCGCCCGCCGCGAACCGGACCCGCGCGTGCTCCAGCCCCGCCCGCAGGAGAAAGTAGTCGGTAGCGCCCGGTAGCCTCGCCGGGTCATAACCCGCAGGCCAGACCGGTTCTGCGGCGGCGGGCGGGGCGGAAGGCGCAAGGAGCAGGGCAGCGAGGCCCGCGGCTAGGAAGCCGGGCAGCCGGAAGCGGCGGGGAAACACGCGGGGCATCCCCCTCAATGGCGCCACCCTCGTCCGCGCGCAAGACCGCCGCTAGCCAAGGTGGCAAGTCGCACTTGCGCGGAACCGCGGACGCCCCACGCTCCGCGACGAAGGGTTGCAGCGACCGCGATCGTCCCTTCCCTCCCTCCTGCATGCCCGCGCGCCTGCACCGGTTTTCCCTGCTCCTCGCCGCCCTCGCGACGGCCGCGGGCGCCGGCGCGCGAACCCCCGTCGATCTCCTGATCACCAACGGGCTCATCCTCACGATGAACCCCGCGCGCGCGGTGATCGAGGCCGGTGCCGTCGCGATTCGGGGTGAACGGATCGTCGCCGCCGGCCCCGGCGCCCTCGCCGCGGACTATGCCCCCGCCCGGACCATCGACGCCCGCGGCGGCATCGTGATGCCCGGGATGGTCAACGCCCACACCCACCTGGCGATGACCGTCTTCCGTGGCCTCGGCGATGACGTGCCCGACCGCCTCCGCCGCTTCATCTTCCCCCTGGAGCGGAACTTTGTCACCCGCGACGTCGTCCGCGCCGGCACCCTCCTCGGGCTGCTCGAACTGATCGAGGGCGGGGTCACCACCTTCGCGGATATGTATTATTTCGAGGACGAGGTGGCGCGCGCGACCCGCGAGGCGGGCCTGCGGGCAGTGCTCGGCCAGACGATCGTCGACTTCCCCGCGCCGGACAGCCCCGAGCCCCACGGGGGCCTTGCCCTCGCCCGGGAGTTCATCGCCGCCTACCGGGGCGATCCGCTCATTACGCCCGCTTTCGCTCCGCACGCGCCGTACACGGTGGACCACGCCATCCTCCGCCGGATCGCAGAGGCCTCCGCTGCCCTCGACGCGCCAGTGCTGATCCACTTGGCCGAGATGACCGACGAGGTCGCCACGCTCCGGCGGGACCATAACCAGACGCCGGTGGAGTACCTAGATGCGACGGGCTTGGTCAACCGTCGGCTTGTCGCCGGGCACTGCATCTTCGTCACCGAGTCCGACATCACGCTGCTCCGGGACCGCGGGGCCGGCGTGGCCCACGCGCTGGTCGCGAACCTTAAGTCCGCCAAGGGCGTAGCCCCAGCGCTGCGGATGTTCGAGCAGGGGGTGCGGATCGGGCTGGCCACCGATGGCCCGATGAGTGGCAACACCCTCGACATCATCGGCCAGCTCGGCTACGTTGCCAAAATCCACAAGCTGGACCGCAAGGACCGCAACGTGATGCCCGCCGCCACGGTGGTCGAAATGGCCACGCTCGGCGGCGCCCGCGCCCTCCACCTTGAGGACCACATCGGCTCGCTCGAGCCCGGCAAGCTCGCGGACGTGGTGATCGTGGACACCGAATCAACCGCCCTACTTCCGCTTTATGATCCTTACTCCGCGCTGGTCTACGCCGCGAGCCCGCGCGACGTCCGCACCACCATTGTGCACGGCCGGATCCTGATGGAGGACCGGGTCGTGCGCACGCTCGACGCCTCCGCAGTCAAGGCGGGGATGCGCGCGCTGGCCACCCGGATCAACGCGGCCCTCGCCGGCGGCCTCAAGTGAGCCGGCGCCGCCCCGGCCAAACCCTTTTCCTGACACCAATGAAGACCACCCAACCTAGGTTCCTGCTGCTCGCAGCGCTCGCCGCGTCCGCGCTTTCCCCGGCGCCCGCGGCCCAGCCCGCCGCCCCGGCCCCCGCCGGCGCGCCCACCCAACTCGAGGCCGTCACGGTCACGGGTTCCAACCTCCGGCTCGGTGAGTCCACCGGCGCCGCCAACCTGCGCGTGGTGACCTCCGCGGAGATCGAGGCCTCGGGCCAGGTCAACCTCGCCAACCTCCTCCGCAAGATCCCCGAGCTCGGCGCGCAGGGCTTCGCCGAGAACCGCGTCAACACCTCCTCGCCCGGCACCGCCGCCGTCTCCCTCCGCGGCCTCGGGGTCAACTCCACCCTCGTGCTCCTCAACGGCCGCCGCGTCACCCCCGCCCCCTTCGGCCAGGGCGGTTCCGCCGCCGGCCTCGGCACGGAGCAGTTCGTGGACGTGAATATGATCCCGGTCGCCGCCATCGCGCGCATCGAGGTCCTCAAGGACGGCGCCTCGGCCGTTTACGGTGCGGACGCCGTGGCCGGGGTGGTGAACATCATCCTCAAGCGCGACCTCACCGGCGGCACCGTGAGCCTCTCCTACGGTGACTTCACCGGCGGGATCAGCGCCCCGACGCTCCGCGGCTCCTTCACCGCCGGCGCCAAGTCCGGCGCGACCACGCTCTCCGTGATCGGCGACTGGTACCAGCGCGACTCGTTCCGGTTCGGGGAATTCCCGCAGACGGTGAAGCGCCAGCTGCTCCTCGCCAGCAACACGCCCGGCTCCTTCGTCGTGCCCGCCGGCGCCACCGACCCGATCACCGGCCAGGTCATCCCCGCCGGCGCCGCGGCCGCCGCCCGCACGTTCACCGTGGACCGCAACGCCCCCGGCCCGAACGCCACCTTCACCCGCCAGCTCCAGTCGCAGAATACCTTCGACGCCAACGCCGCGATCCGCCCGCAGCCCGAGGCCGACCGCCGCGGCCTCGTCGCGAACCTGCGGCACGCGTTCTCGGACCGCCTCCACGCCTTCGCCGAACTCAGCTGGCAGCGCAATGAGAACATCGAGGGCCTCTCCCCCGCCCCGATCTCCACTCTCAACACGATCACGCTGCCCGCCACCAACCCGTTCAACCCCTTCGGCGTCACCCTCGTCTCCAACACCACGCAGACGATGTTCTTCCGCTTCCTTGAGCTGGGAGATCGTCTTACCACGACCACCAGCGAGATGACCCGTCTCGTCGCCGGGCTCGACGGCCGCCTCGGCGCCAGCTGGACCTGGGACGCCGCCGTCACTTGGAACCGCCAGACCTCGCACCTCGACCTCAAGAATTTCCCCGGGCAGGACAAGGTGAACGCCGCCCTCGCGGACCCGAACCGCGCCACGGCGCTCAACCTCTTCGCCAACGGCAACACGATCCGCAACAACCCAGCCACTCTCGCCGGGCTCGAGGGCGGCGTGACCCGCGATGCCCAGACGGAACTCGCCGCGGTCGATGCCCGCGCCACCGGGTCCCTCTTCACCCTGCCCGGCGGCCCGGTCGCCGTGGCCTTCGGGACGCAGGGGCGTGAGGAGCGCTTCCGCGACCAGCGCACGCGGGTCCAGCTGCTCAACCAGGGCGCGCCCGTGCCGATCGCCCGCGGCAGCCGCCGCGTGAGCGCCGCCTACATCGAGGCCTCGCTGCCGCTCGTCGGCGCCGCCCAGCGGATCAACGGGATCCACTCGCTTGAGCTGAACGCCGCAGGGCGAGTGGAGCGCTTCTCGGATGATGGCGTGGGCAATACCACGGTCCCGCGGCTCGGGCTGCGGTGGCAACCGGTGGCCGAGCAGGTCACCTTCCGCGCCTCCTGGGGCCAGGGCTTCCGCGCCCCAGCGCTGGCCGAGCTCCACCTCCCTCAGTCGGTCGCGGTGAGCTTCAACATCCCGGATCCCCTGCGCTTCGGCCGCCCCGGCGCCAACGCCAACGACAGCGGCACCGGCCAGCGCCTGATCCGCTCCGGCGGCAACCCGCTGCTCGCCCCTGAGAAATCCGAGTCGACCAACGTCGGCCTCCAGCTGGCCCCGCGCTTCCTCAAAGGCCTCTCCCTCAGCGTGGACGTCTACGCGGTCGAGGTCACCAACCGCATCGGCCAGCCGGCGACGCCCGCGATCATCCTCGCCAACGCGGCCCTGTTCCCGGACGCCGTGATCCGCGCCACGCCCACCGCCGCCGACACCGCGAGCGGCCTCCCCGGGGAACTCCGCGAGATCCGGACCGTGCTGGGCAACTACGGCCGCACGCGGGCCCGGGGCGTCGACTTCGCCGCCGAGTACCGCTTCGCCCCGAATCGCCTCGGACGCTTCACCGCCCGCAGCGTCGCCAGCCTCATCAACTCGCAGACGCTCCGCACCCGCCCCGACCTGCCGCAGGTCGAGACAGTCGGGCTCTACGAAATCCCGCGCTGGCGCGGCGACGCCTCTCTGCTGTGGACCGGCCGCCACGCCTCCGCCGCCATAAACGTGAACTACATCGGCGGCTTCCAAGATACCTCCCCCAGCCCGCTTTTCGTGAAGCAGCAGGTGACAACCGACATCCAGTTCAGCCACGAGCTGCCCTGGGGTCTCCGCGGCACCATCGGGGTGAACAATGTCTTCGACCGGCTACCCCCGGCGACGTCGTTCTCCACCGGCTACGCCGAGCGCGCCAGCAACTTCCTGCCCCGCTGGAGCTACCTTCAGCTGAGCAAGGCGTTCTGAGCTGATCCCATCGCGCGGGGCTAATGTCCCCGCTGCCGGCGCGCCCCGCAGGGCGCGCCGTTTTTCCCCCGCCCACGCCCGACGCGGAACCGCCACAGCGCCTTAGCTGTTCCGTCAAACCACCGTCTCCGCAGGGATCGCCGCGAGGTCGGGATCACCCGGGACCCCGAACGGCGCCGCGTTGAGCGAACCGATGCGGAGCTCGCCCGCCCGCAGGTCCAGCCGCGGTACGCCATCCGCCATCGGCACGTACAAGTCCGGATGGTGTCGCCGCGCAAACTCCTGCAGCGCGAAAGGGAACTGCCGCAAGCCCGTGAAGTAATGGTGCCCGTTGCGCTCGACACTCGTCACGCCAAGTGCCGCCTGCGCCGCCAAATCCTGCAACGGCGAGATCGGCCCAACGCTCCCGAGATCCTCCCCGCTGTGCACCGCCGGCAGCCCGGCCGCGCGCCGCCGCGCCAAACGGCCCGCATGCACGACGCTCTTCAGGACGCCTTTGCAGTTCTTGTGGCTGGTGCCCGCATAACCCAGCCGCAGCGCCACCCGCAAGTCGTCCAGACCGGCGTCGCTCTCGTCGATGATGATCGGCGGCCGCTCCGGCCAGTCGCGCGCCAGGGCCCCCAACCCCGCGCTCAGCGCGACGTCGCGGTGCCACGGCTGCTCCACGTAGAGCAGCTGCGGCCAGAACCGGGCGAGGGCGGGATCGGCTCGCAGCTCGTTAAAATAGTCCCGGAATGCCGCGACCTCGCGGAAACTCTCGTTGCCATCGAGGGAGAACACCGCACCGCTAGGCACTGTCGCCAACACCCGCGCCATCCGCGCGAGGCGGTCGCGGTCGCGGGCCGCATCCCCATTCACCTTCAGCTTGAAGTGGCGCTGGCCGTAGAACGCCACGACCTCCTCGAGGGTCTGCGGCAACCCATCCGCCAACCGCTCGCCCGCCGGCACCTCCGCCGCGGTGATCGGGTCCGCCAGACCCACGGTGTGCCGCGAATGGATCCGTTCCGGCGGTCGTGCCGGCAGAAAGTCCGCGGGCCGCATCTGCGCGAGCTCGGGGTCCAGCGCCGCCAGATCGAGGCCGAGGAGGTCCCCGCGCAGCGCCGCCGAGAGGGTCGTTCCGTTCGCGCGGCACACGGCGTGCAGGAGGGCTCGCTCGACAAACGAGGTTCCGAAATGGGCCAGCAGCGGCGGGCAACCGGCCGCCTTTGCCCACGCTGCCTGCGCCATGTGCACCTCGCGCCAGAAGGCGAACGGCGTCGCGGCCCGCACCTCCGCCGCGAGGCGGATCGCCCCGCGGACCACCCCCAGCATCGCCACGACTTCCTTGTCTAGCGGCTGCTTGGGATCCTTGGTAAACCACTTCGGCGGCAAAAGGTCCGCCGCGAGGCCCCACGCGCGGCCGCCGGGCAGCTCGAAGGTTAGACGCGCGATCACCTGCGGGACGTCCGTCATCGTCGCGATGCCGTAGCGGAACGGCATCCGTGCGCGGAGCTCCAGCCGGTGCAGTTCGGCGGCGACGAGGCGGATCATTTCGCGGCCCGGCTCAGGCGGGCGGGAACAACCCCGCGTGATGCGCATCGGACGCGAAGACCCCCCCGCTCGCCGCATAGTACGAATCGTCCAGCTCGAAGACCCCCGCGCGAGTCCGCGCCCAAGAGGCGTCGGGCGCCGAGTGGTGCGCGCGCATCGCCTCCCAATTCTGGTAATTCTGGTGGCCGTTGGTCTCGAGCAGGCCCAGCCCGCCGAGGCCCGGGAAGGGCGCGAGGCGCGCGGCCACGTTCTTGTTCCACTCGACGAGGCGCGGGCTCACGGTGAGGTCCGCACAGAAGCACGGCACGCCCCGCTCGTGGGCCAGTTGCGCGATGCGCAGGGACATCGAGAGGGTCTTGGCAATCGGTTTCAGCGCGATGGCCCGGTAACCCATCTGGATGCGCCGCAGCGCGTCGGCATCAGTGTGCGCACTCTCGTCGGCGGCCAAGCGCACCGGCACATCGGTCACATCCACCTCGAGCTCCTCGGGGAACGGCTCCTCCACCAGCGCGATCTGGTCGAAGGCGCCGATCGACCGTGCGTGGTCCAGCAAGCGCAGCAGGGTCTCCTTGCGTTCGTAGCGTCCGTTCGCGTCGAAATAGTACGGCAGGCGCCCGTCGGCCGTGTGCGGCGTGCGCGCGCCACCGATCGCGGCATGGATCGCCGAGATCCGCGCCATGTCCTTCACGAGCATCTCCTCCTGGGAGCCGGGCTGGCCGAGCTTCACCTTGAGGAAGAAGTAACCCTGGTCCACGGCGCCGCGGATCTCGTCGATGGGCACCGCGTATGCCATCAGCGGGATGCTCGCCACCCGGCGGTGGCGCGCCGCCAGCGCCGGGCGGTACGCCGCCGGGATGAGGTCGTCGAACGCAGTGATGCCCCGCTCCGCCGCGTACAGCAGCCACACGGCTAGGTCCACGCCCACAAGGGCGTTCAGGGTGAAGGTCTCCCGCAGGTCCCGCTGGCCGGTGAGCACCCGCGCGTGCGCGTGCACCTCGTGCCGCAGCTCCTCCAGCAGCACCATCGGGTCGGTGAAGCGCACGCCCTTCAGACGCTGCGCCGCCCACTCGGTCACCGCGTACATGAGGGCGTTACCACCGCTCTCAGAATGCGCCGCAAACACCCGGGCATCGCTCCACAGCACGCCTTGGGTGCACAGGCCGATGCCGCGTCGGCCCGACGCGCCCTCCAGCAGGGTCGCGGTCTGCCAGATCTCCGATTGGTAGCCCCCTTTGAAGCCGAAAGGCCGCACCAGCGGCTCCCGCTCAAAGTTAGCGCCCACTCGGGTGATGGTGACCGGTCCGGGCACGCTCATCAGCTGACACCCGCTTGCGCCATCCAGCCCTTCAGGGTTTCGAGATCCTTGCGCATCAGCACCGGGAACTGCTGCCGCTTGTCCGCCTCCGACAGCGGGGTGCGCTCGAACGGCGGATACTCCAGGTGCAGCGACATCGGGCCCGCCAGCTGCAGCTCACGCACCAGCCGCAGATACGCCGCGTACGGCACGATCCCCTGCCCGAGCGGCACGTTGTCGATCGCGGCCTTGCCGGGCCCCTGTGCCCAGCGGAAATCCTTGATGTCGGTGCAGCGGATCCACGGCGCGAGCAACCGCAGGGTGATCGGCCAAGACTGGCCCGCCTCAGCCACCGCGTGGCGGATGTCGTACTGCACGCCCAGCCAGCGCGGATCGATGTCCTTCAGCAGCTCGTAGAGATCCCACATCGGGCCGCCGACCCGCGGGCCAGCGTGGTTCTGGATCGCCCCGTGCAGGCCCAGGCTCTGGTTCAGGGCCGCCAGCTCCCGCAATTGCGGCCGGAGCGCATCGAGGCTCCCCTTCACGCCTTTGCTGAAGTCATAATTGAAGAAGCCCAGGCGATAGTACTTCACGCCCACCTTGGCCGCCGCGCGCAGGAGCTTCTCCGTCTGCGGGGTCTGCAGGCCTTGGACCTCGGTCGTGATCATCTCGACCTTCACCCCAGCCGCCTGACACGCCTCGACCGCGCGAGGCAGGTCCTCGGTTACCTTTTCCGGCAAGACGTGGCCCTGCGCGTTCCGCACCGTGAAGTCCACGCCGTCGCCGCCTGCAGCCTTCACCATCGCCGCCGTGTCCGCCCACGACATCCAGTGCAACGGCTTCGAGAAGACGTGCAGCTGGGTCTTGCCGCCTTTCCACGCCGGCAGCGGCGCGGCGGGCTCCATCTTGCGGCCCTCGGCCGCAGCCAGCGGGGCCAGGGGCGCCATGGCGCCAACAGCGGCCAGACGGGAGACGAAGTGACGGCGGGACTCGGGGGTGGGGCCGGAGGGGTGCATCAGGCGCGGAAATTGCGTGGCCACCCGGGCAAAGGCAATGGCGGCGGCGGTCCTCGCGCGCCCGTCACCGGCCACTCAGCGCCGCCCGCGCGCCCCTCCCACCTTGGCCGGCTTGGTCGCGCAGCCGCAATCGGCGCCGCCGCCCGCGCGCCGGCGGCGGCGCAGCCACGCCACGATGAGTCCCGCCGCGGCCCCGGCCACGATCGCCAGCGCCAGCTTCGACTGGAGGTCCGCGTTCACAGGTTTAGAAGCCCAGCAGCCGCCCGCTCTGATATACGAGGAAGGTCACGACCCAGGCCGTGCCCGTCAGGTACGCGAGCTGGAACAACGGCCAGCGCCACGAGTTGGTCTCCCGCTTCACCACGGCCACGGTGCTCATACATTGCATCGCGAAGACGTAGTACACCATCAGCGCGAGGCAGACAAGCGGGGTGAACAGCGGCGCACCGTCCGGCCACTGCGCCGCCCGCAGGGCATCCCGCAGTGGCGCTGTGTCGCCCTCTGCCCCCTCTACGCCAAAGATGACGCCCATTGAGCTCACGAACACCTCGCGGGCCGCAAAGGAGGTCACCAAGCCGATGCCGATCCGCCAATCGAAGCCTAAGGGCTGGATCAACGGCTCCAGGGCCCGCCCCGCCTCGCCCGCGAAGCTGTGCGCGATCTGGACCTCGGGCGATGCCGCAGGATCCGGATGCTTCGGGTAAGTGCTCAGGAACCAAAGGACGATCGAGATCGCGAGGATGATGGTGCCCGCGTTCTTCAGGAACAGCCACGCGCGCTCCAGCATCTGCCGCAGGATCTCGCCGAAATGGGGCGGTTGGTATGGCGGGAGCTCCAGAATCATCAGCGGCGGATCCCCGCGCAGGAAGGTCCGCTTGAACAACCACGCGAAGCCGAACGCCCCCGCCGTGCCCAGCGCATACATTAAAAACATCAGTCCCGCCTTGGTCGCCGCCGGCACCGCGTCCCCTGGCAACAGGGTCGCGATCATCAGGAGATACACGGGCAGCCGCGCCGAGCAGCTCATCAGCGGAGCCACTAAAATGGTCACCAGCCGATCCTTGGCGTTCTCAATGGTCCGCGTGGCCATAATGCCTGGAATCGCACACGCATACGAACCCAGCAGCGGGATGAAAGACTTGCCGTGTAATCCCACCCGACTCATCGGCCGGTCCATCAACGCCGCCGCCCGCGCCATGTAGCCCGTGCTCTCCAGTAGCCCCACGAAGAGGAACAGGATCAGGATCTGCGGGAGGAAAATGACCACGCCCCCCATCCCACCAATCATGCCCGAGGTCACCAGATTCTGCAGATCGCCCGGCTCCATCGCGTCCTTCACTCGGTCCGCGAGGTCCGCCATCACCCCATCGATTAGGTTCATCGGATACTCCGCCAAGGCAAAGATGGCATAGAACATCACCGCCATCACCGCCGCGAAGGCCAGCCAGCCCCAGCCGGAGTTGACCAAAAGGGCGTCCGCCCGGTCCGCCAGCGACGGCCCGCAGTCCCCCGTCCGCCGGATCACCTCGCGGCACAGGCCGTGGATCACCTCGTAACGCGCCTTGATCAGGGTTCCCGACCAATCGGTGCCCTGGCCGGTCCAGCGCCGGCGCCAATTCTCCAGCACCGCACCCGTGACCGCGCTCAACGGGGTCGAGCCCGCCACGCGTACGGAATCCTGGTCCGTCAGCAGCAATAGGGCCTCCGCCCGCGCGATCAACGGCGGCCGCCCATCCGCCGCGACCAGGGAGGCCTGCAGCTCCGCCACCACCGGGGCGATCGGCGCCGGCACGGTCCACGAATGGCGCGCCAACGGCAGCTCGCGTCGGCTCATCGCCAACCGCAACTCCACCACGCCGCGGCCCTGCACCGCCGCACAGGAGATCACCGGCACGCCCAAGGCCTCCTCCAATTCGGCCGGCCGCACCTCCAGGCCCGCGCGCGCGGTAAGGTCCATCATATTCAGGACCACGATCACCGGCCGCCCCAGATCCAAGATCTGGTGCACAAAGTACAAGCAGCGCTCCAGGTTGCAGGCATCAACGACGCAGATGATCCGGTCCGGCTGCGGGGTATCCGCGCGCCGGCCCAGCAGCACATCCCGCGTCACCGCCTCATCCGGCGACCGCGCTGCCAGCGAATAGGCACCCGGCAGGTCGATCACCCTCATCGCGTGCCCGTGCTGGGAATAGGTCTCGCCGACCTTCTTCTCCACGGTCACGCCCGGATAGTTGCCCACCTTCTGGCGCAGGCCCGTCAAAGCATTGAACAGCGTCGTTTTGCCGCAGTTGGGATTACCGACCAGCGCGTACACCGGCATCCGCTCGGGCGGCGTTCGGCGGCGTCCCGGCGGCCCCGCGATGTGCGCGGGCAACGGCAACGCGGGGTCGGCTCCCTCGGACCCGGGTCGGGGTGCGGCGGCCATCAGGCGAAAGGCGCCTCAGCGCGGCGCCAATGGCAGGTGTTCCACCAAAATGCCAATCGCCGCGCGGTGATTCAGGGCGAGGCGCATCCCCCGCACCCGGCACAGGCTCATCGTCGTGCCGGAAAGCTTCGTCACCAGCGCCGCCTCCCCGCAGCCCATCTCCCGGATCCGCTGGCAAAACCCCTCATCCCCGGTCAGCCGCAAAATACGACCCGTCTCCCCAGCGGGCAACTGGCAGAGCGGGATCAGCGGGAAGGGGGAAGCGGACATACGGGAGTGAGACCGGGTATCAGCAGGAAACTGCGGCTCCGCGGCCTTGGCGAGCCGGATTTGCCGGGGAAAATACGCCGGGGGGTCCCGACCGTCCTTCCTGGCGGCCGCCGCCTCAGCGCCGGCGGCGCTTGAGGGCCAACTGGACGCCCGAGTAACGCACGAGCTCCTGCAGGTGCTCGTACTGCTGCGGATCGAGGTGCTTGGCGGAATCGATCTCCTGTTGGGCACGGCGCAGGGCCGCCTCGACCGCGTGCTCGTCGATCTTCTCCTCGGTGATGGCGTTCTCCGCGAGGACGCGGACCACAACACCCCCCACCTCGGCAAACCCCCCGCTTACGGCGAGGAACGAAGTGGTCGTGCCCTTGGTGATCCGGAGCTCCCCGTGCTCGACTTGGGTGAGCAGCGGGATGTGGCCGGGCAAAATGCCGATCTCTCCCTCGACCGTGGGGATGACCACGGTATCGACGGTGTCCGAGTAAACCCGGGCCTCCGGGGTGACGATCTCGAGGGTGAGAGGCATAACGGGATCAGGCCTTCTTGGCCGCGGCCAACACCTCGTTGATGTTGCCCTTCATATAGAAGTCGCCCTCGGCCACGTCATCGAGCTTGCCCTCGAGGATCATCTTGAAGCCGTGGACGGTGTCCTTGACCGGCACATACTTCCCGGGGCTACCGGTGAAGACCTCGGCAACCGTGAACGGCTGCGAGAGGAAGCGCTGGATCTTGCGGGCGCGGTACACCGTCTGCTTGTCCTCGGGCGAAAGCTCGTCGAGGCCGAGGATCGCGATGATGTCCTGCAGGTCCTTGTAGCGCTGGAGGACGCGCTGGACCTCGCGGGCCACGAAGTAGTGCTCCTCGCCGACGATGTCCGCCGCGAGGGCCTTCGAGGTGGAGGCGAGCGGGTCGACGGCCGGGTAGATGCCCAGCTCGGCGATCGAACGCTCCAGCACGATGGTCGAGTCCAGGTGGGCGAAGGTGTTCGCCGGCGCCGGGTCGGTCAGATCGTCCGCGGGGACGTACACGGCCTGGAAGGAGGTGATCGAACCCTTCTTGGTGGAGGTGATGCGCTCCTGCAGGTTGCCCATCTCGTTGGCGAGGGTCGGCTGGTAACCGACCGCCGAGGGCGAGCGGCCGAGCAGCGCGGACACCTCTGAACCGGCCTGCGAGAACCGGAAAATGTTGTCCACAAAGAGCAGCACGTCCTGGTTCTTCTCGTCGCGGAAATACTCGGTCATCGCGAGGGCCGAGAGCGCGACGCGCATACGGGCGCCCGGTGGCTCGTTCATCTGGCCGTACACGAGCGCGACCTTCGACTTGGAGAGGTCCTTCTGGTCGATGACGCCCGCCTCGGACATCTCGTGGTAAAGGTCATTGCCCTCACGGGAGCGCTCCCCCACTCCGGCGAACACCGAGTAACCGCCGTGGGCCTTGGCGATGTTGTTGATGAGCTCCATGATCACCACGGTCTTGCCCACGCCCGCGCCACCGAATGCGCCGACCTTGCCGCCCTTGGTGAACGGCGCGATCAGGTCGATGACCTTGATGCCCGTCTCGAGGATCTGCGCCTTGGTGTCCTGATCGACCAAGCTCGGGGCCGCCCGGTGGATCGGGTACTTCTTGTCGGCCTTGACCGGGCCACGGCCGTCCACCGGCGCGCCAGTCACATCAAAGATGCGCCCCAGCACGCCCGGCCCGACCGGCACGGAGATGGGGGCACCGGAGTCGACGACGGTCATCCCGCGGACCAGGCCCTCGGAGGAGGACATCGCGATCGCCCGCGCCACGCCGGCGCCGAGGTGCTGCTGGATCTCGAGGGTCAGGAACTGCTTCGCGCCCGCGGCGGTGAATTCCACGGTGAGCGCCTGGTAGATCGGCGGGATGGAATTCTCGCCGAACTGGACGTCGACGACGGGTCCGATGACTTGGACGATTTTGCCGGTGTTCATTGTCTGAAGGTGAGAGGGGTTGAGGGAGAAGCGGTCAGGCGGCGGTGAACTGGGCGGCGGCGATCTCGAGGATCTCCTGCGTGATGGCGGCTTGGCGGGCCTTGTTGTACTCAAGTGTGAGATCGCCGAGGAGCTTCGAGGCGTTGTCCTTGGCAGTCTTCATCGCGACCATCCGGGCGCTGTGCTCGGAGGCCTTCGCATCCAGCACCTGCTGGTGGATCTCGCGGTTGATATAGAGCGGCAAAAGGGCCGATAGCACCGTAACCGGATCCGGCTCAAACAGCATCTGTTGGCTGGCCACCTGATTGGTACGGGCCCCCTCGCCGGCATCGGCGCGGAGGTCCTGCAGGACCTCCTTCACGCTGGAGAGCGGAAGCAGCGGCAGGAGCGTGGGGACCTGGATCAGCGTGTTGCGGAAGTGCGGCCAGAGGATCTCCACGGTGTCGACCGTGCCCTCAAGGAACTGCTGCACGAGGTACTCGGCGACAACCTTGACCTCGCTGAAGGCCACCTTGTCGCTGACCGTGAAATCCGCGAGGAGGTCGCGGTGCGTGCGGGCGATAAACTGGGCGCCCTTGCGGCCGATCACCACGTACTTCGCCGGGGTGGTGATCTCCGTGACCATCTTGAAGAGGTTGGAGTTGAGCGGGCCGGCGAGGCCCTTGTCGGTCGTGACCAGGAGGATGCCGCGGGTGCGGACCTCGCGGCGGACGAGGAACGGGTGGTGGGCCTCCTCGACGTGGTCCGCGATCGCCCCGAGCATCCGGGCCATCAGCTCAGCGTAGGGACGGCCGGAGAGGGCCGCCTGCTGGGCCTTCTTCATCTTCGAAGCGGCCACCAGCTCCATCGCCTTGGTGATCTGGCGGGTGTTCTTAACCGACTTGATGCGGCGGCGGATGTCGC
>VHCI01000010.1 GCA_016871775.1 Verrucomicrobiota bacterium
CCTCAGGGCCTCGCCCTCGACGCGGGCGCGAACAAGCTCTACGTCGCCGACACGTTTAATCACACCATCCGCGTGATCGACCTGACGCCGGCGACCCCGGTGGTCACGACCCTCGCGGGCGGCGCGGACACGGCGGGCAGCACCAACGCCATCGGCACCGCGGCTCGGTTCAGCTACCCCTACGGCCTAGCCCTCTCCGGTGGAAACCTCTACGTCGCCGACTCGAGCAACCAGTCGATCCGCAAGATCGTCGTCGCCTCGGGTGTCGTGACCACGCTCGCCGGTCCCGATGGCACCGGGAGCAACACCCCGGGGACGCAGGGCTTCGTCGATTCAGCGACCCCGGCGTCCGCTCGGTTCTTCAATCCGATCGGGCTAGCTGCGGACAACGCGAACCTCTACGTCGCCGACAAGGGCAACAACCGCATCCGCAGGGTGGTGCTCGCGACTGGGGAGGTCTCGACCCTTGCTGGCGCCGCCACGGCGGGGGCCGCGGACGGCACGGGCGGGTTGGCGACCTTCAACGGGCCCGAGGGGCTGGCGATCGACAGCAACGGTTCCGGCCCTGGCACGACGCTGCTGGTGGCGGACACCCTGAACCACACTCTGCGCCGTTTGGTGATCGCGACCGGCGCGGTCACGACCCTCGCGGGCACCGCGGGCTCTGGCAGTTTCGTCGATGGGCTCGGCTCCGCGGCGCGGTTCACCCGCCCGACGGGCATCGCCCTCGACACCCTTGCAAAAGTCTACGTGGCGGACAACGCCAACCAGCTGATCCGCCGCGGCACGGTCGCGACGGCCCCGGAGATCACCAGCGCGAACAGCGCCACTTTCGCTCTCGGTGGCGCCGACTCCTTCAGCTTCGCCGCCACCGGTTCCCCGGCGCCCGCGTTCTCGGTGTCCGCCGGCACCCTGCCCTCGGGCCTCACCCTTTCCTCTGCGGGCGTCCTCTCGGGCGTGCCTGCTACCGCAGTGGGCTCGCCCTTCTCGTTCACCGTGCAGGCGAGCAACGGCGTGGCCCCGGCCGCGACGCAGGTTTTCACGCTGACCGTGAACCAGCCCCCGGTGATCACCAGCGCGGCGACCACGACCTTCGTGGTGGGCAACGCGGCGTCCTACCAGGTGGTGGCAACTGGTTCGCCTGTGCCGACCTTCAGCATTACGGCCGGCTCCCTGCCGGCCACCGTCGCATTTTTGAACGCGGCGGGTCTCATCACCGCCGCCCCGCCCTCCACCACGGCCGGCTCGCCCTTCACCTTCACGATCACGGCGACCAACACCGGCGGCAGCACGACCCAAGTCTTCACGCTAAACGTCAGCTCGGGCCCGACGATTTCGACCCAGCCGGCGGCCGCCACGATCGCGGCCGGCGCGGGCGCGCAGTTCTCGGTGGTCGCCGCGGCCAACGGCGGCGGCACGCTGACCTACCAGTGGCAGCGCCAGGCGGCCGGCACGGTCGGCTTCGTCTCGCTGACCGAGGGCGGCAAGTACACCGGCACCACCACCGCCACTCTCAGCGTCTCTCCGACGGCGCTCGCCGATTCCGGCGACAAGTTCCTGGTCGTGGTCAGCAGCGGCGTGGGCTCCCCCGCCACCTCGAATGAGGCCCTGCTCACCATCACCACTGCGCCGGTCATCACCAGCCTCCCCACGGTGACCCTCGTCGAGAACCAGGCCGGCACCTTTACCGTCCTAGCCACAGGTGCCCCTGCGACGATGACCTACACGGTCTCCAGCGGCACGCTCCCCTCGGGCCTCACCCTCAACGCCGGCACCGGCGTACTCTCGGGCGTCCCCGCGGTCGGTACCAGCGCAGCCTCTCCCTATAACCTCGTCCTCTCGGCGAGCAACGGCGTCGCCCCGGCTTCGCTCCAGTCCTTCACGCTGGTGATCTCGCCTGTGGCCCTCGCCCCGGTGATCACCACCCAGCCGGCCAACGTCGCGCTCACGCCCGGCCAGGTCGCCTCCTTCACCGTGGCCGCCACCGGTAACCCGACGCCCACGATCCAGTGGCAGCGTCTCGCCGCCGGTTCCTCCGCCTATTACGACCTCGCCAACGACACCACCTACAGCGGCGTCACCACCGGCACCCTCATGGTCCTCAACCCGACCTCAGGCATGAGCGGGGACGCGTTCCGAGCGGTCGCGACCAACACTTCGGGGTCCGCGCAGAGTCTCTCGGCCTCCCTTTCGATCGTCGTCGGCACCGCCGTCTCGACCTACGTGGGCAAGCCCGGCACTTCCGGCACGGCCGACGGCACCGGGGACGCGGCCCGCTTCAACGGTCCGGCCGGTACCGTGGTCGATGCCTTGGGTAACCTCTACGTGGCCGACCCCAGCAACCACGTCATTCGCAAGGTCGCCCCCGGCGGCGTCGTCACCACCCTCGCCGGCCAGCCCGGCGTGAGCGGCAGCGCGGACGGCCTGGGCTCGGCCGCCCGCTTCAACTCCCCGTCCGGCGTCGCGGTTTCCACCGTGGGCACCGTCTACGTGGCGGACACTTACAACCATACCATCCGCGCGATTGCGCCGGACGGCACGGTCACGACGGTCGCCGGTCTGGCCGGCAATACCGGCAGCACGGACGGCACGGGCAGCGCAGCGCGCTTCCTGTACCCGTCCGGCGTCGCGGTGAACACCACCGGCACGATCTACGTGGCGGACACCTTCAACCACACCATCCGCCGCATCCAATCGGGGGCGATCGTGACCACCTACGCGGGCACGGCCACTCAGCGTGGCACGGCGGACGGCCTGGGCGCCAGTGCCCGGTTCGCCTTCCCGTTTGCGGTGGTGGTGGACGCGGCCGGCACGCTCTTCGTGACCGACTCTTTCAACCACACCGTCCGCAAGATCGACTTCTCCTCGAACGTCTCGACCTTCGCCGGTCTAGCCGGGACCTCGGGCGCCGCGGACGGCACCGGCACCGTGGCCCGCTTCAACCAGCCTTCCGCGATCGCGGTGGATTCGGGCGGCAATGTTTATGTGGGCGACACCAACAGCCACACCTTGCGCCGCATCACGTCCACGGGCACCGTGGCCACCCTCGCGGGCACCGCCGGCTCCGCCGGTTCCGCGGACGGGCTCGGCAGCGAGGCCCGGTTCAACCAGCCTTTTGGCGTGGCCGTGGATGCCCAAGGCACGATCTACATCACCGACACCCGCAACCAAGTGATCAAGCGCACCGGTAACGTCAGCGCGCCCACGATCACGACCCAGCCGGTGGCGGCGGTCACCCCGGTGGGCGGCTCCGCGACCTTTACCGTGGCCGCGACTGGCACGCCGGCCCCCTCGGTCTTCACTTGGTACCGACTGCGGGTCGGTAGCACCGGCTTCGTACCGCTGCTGACCAATGACGCGACTTACTCCGGCGTCGGCACGGCCACGCTGCGCATCACCAATGCCGCGGCCACCATGACCGGGGATCAGTTCCAGGTGGTCGTCAGCAACTTGATCAGCCCGAACGCCACCTCGAACGCCGTCACCCTCACGGTTGGCACCGCGCCCACCATCACGAGCGCCGCAGCGGCCGCCTTCCGCGTCGGGACGGCCGGGACATTCACCTTCACCGCCACCGGCGACCCGGTGCCGACCTTCGCCATCGCCGGCCTGCCGGCGTGGGCCTCGCTCAACGCCACGACCGGCGTGCTCTCCGGTACCCCGCCGGACACGACCGGTTCGCCGCTCGCGCTCACCGTCTCCGCGACCAATCCGGCGGTCACGACCCAGTCCTTCACCCTCACGATCCTCCCGGCGGTCTCCGCCCCGGCGATCGCCGCCCAGCCGCAGGCGGCGGTGGTGGACCTCGGCGGCACCCTCGCGCTGAGCGTCAGTGCGACCGGGACCGAGCCGCTGGCCTATCAGTGGAGCCGCAACGGCGCGGCCCTCAGTGGTGCGGTCGGCGCGACCCTCACCTTGAGCGGCGTCCAAGCTTCGGCGGCCGGCAGTTATACGGTGCAGGTGACCAACTCGGTCGGCACCGTCACCTCGGTCTCGGCCAACGTGGTCGTCACGACTGTGCCGGAACTGACCCAGCAGCCGCGGCCACAGGTCGCCCTCGGGGGCGCTTCGGCGACGTTTGCGGTTTCCGCGACGGGGGGGGCCTCCTTCAACTACCAGTGGCGCCGCAACGGACTGAACATTGGCGGCGCCACCGGCCCCGTCCTCACCGTCAACAACGTCTCCGCGGGGGACGCTGGCTTCTACGATGTGCTCGTGGCCAACGCCCGCGGCACGGCGACGAGCTCCGTCGCGACCCTGACGGTGGTCAGCGCCCCTCAAGCGCCGGTGATCTCGGCCCAGCCCGCCGCGCAGGTGGTGCCTGCGGGCGGTTCCGCTACCCTGACGGTGGGCGTCTCCGCCGCTCCGAGCCCGACCTTCCAGTGGCGGCGCAACGGCGCGGCCATCGCGGGCGCCACCGCCGCGGCCTACGTCGCGGGTGAGTCCGGTTCCTACGACGTCGTGATCACCAACAGCGCGGGCTCCGTCACCTCGCGGGCCGCCGCGGTGCGCGTCCTGATCCGCAGCTATGCCGGCACCTACTTCGGTGGCTTCGGCGGTGGCGCGGGCAGCTTCGCCCTCCTCGTGCGGCCCGACAATACCGCGGTCTTTCTCGGTTACCCGGGCAGCGCGCCGCTGATGAACCTGAACTTCACCGTGAACGATTCCGGCGCTTTCGCTTTCAGCCAAAACTCCTTCGGCCTCCTGCAGGCCGTGGTCACCGTCTCCGGCACGATCGGCTCGGACGGCTCGGTCACGGGTGCGGCCGCGGGCGGATTCACCGGTACGGTCACCGGCACCCGCGCCGCGGACGTCGGGGCGACCCAAGGCGTGACCGGATACTACCTGTCCGGTGCCACGGCGGGCGCGGCGGTGGCCCACGTCATCGCGGGTCCCGCCGGCCAGGCCTTCGCGGTGATCCAGTCCGGGTCTGCCAGCGATGGCGGCGCCGGGACGGTCACGGGGGGCGGTCAGGTCAGCGCACTCACGACCCGGTCGGTCATTGCCGCGACGATCAACGCTGCGACGGGCCTGGTCACGGTCACCTCGACGGGAGTGATCACCGCTTCCTATGCCGGTGGCAGCGAGGCCGCGGTAGCGGCGCAGCGGTTGGTCAACATTTCGTCCCGCGCCCGGGTTTCTTCGGGCGAGGGGGTTGCGATCGCCGGGTTCGTGATCTCGGGTGATTCCGCCAAGCCGGTGCTGATCCGGGCCGTGGGGCCGACCCTCGGTTCCGCCTTCGGGCTGCCGGGCTCGCTGGCCTCCCCGCGCCTAGAGCTGGTGCGTAGCTCCGACCAGGCCTCGCTCGGCGTCAACGCCGGCATCGCCGCGGACCGGGCGGCGATCGATGCGGCGGGAGCTCGGGCCGGGGCCTTCGCCCTCGGCGCCTCCGGGGCGGATGCGGCCCTGCTCACCTCCCTGGCTCCCGGCGCTTACACCGCCGTCGTGAGTGGTACCAACAATGCCGCCGGTATCGCCCTGATTGAGGTGTACGACCTCTCCGGGGTCAGCCCCGGCCAGAAGCTGCTGAACATCGCGACGCGCGCGACGGCGGGCGCGGGGGACAACACCCTCATCGCCGGCTTCGTCGTGCCGCCGGGTGCCGCCAAGCGGGTTCTGGTTCGCGGCGTCGGTCCGGGCCTGGCCCAGTTCGGCGTGGCCGGCGTGCTGGCGCAGCCGACCCTGCAGCTCCTAAGCGGGTCGACCACGGTGGCCCAGAACACCAACTGGACGACCTCCGCTGACCGCGACGCGATCGCGACGTCCTCGGCTTCGGTCGGTGCGTTCGGCCTGGCGACCAACGATTCCGCGGTGATCCTGACCCTGGCTCCGGGCAACTACACCGCCCAGGTCACGGGTCCGGCGGCCGCGACGGGTGTCGCCCTGGTCGAGGTCTACGAGCTGCCGTAAGGCGCCGCCCGGGACGCAAGTCCCGGGCCCTCTTGGGGGTCCCGTCCGCCGCCGCGGTCCGGCGTGACGGCCCGCCTAAAACGACCCCTTGATGCCGGCGGTCCAGAGTGAGCCACCGTAGTCGTCGCGCTGGCGGAAACGGGCGTGGAGGGGGGTGTTGGGCCCGTAGATCTTAGTGTCCTCGGTTGCGCCGCCGAGGTTGCGCATTGCGAAGAAAAACGCGGTGCCGCGACGGAAGTAATACTCGCCGGTCACATCGATATACAGCCGTTTCGGCCGGTAATTGTAGGTGCCGGGCTCGATACTGTTGGTCGCGGTGCTGGCCACGGCGCCGCGCCGCTGGATGCCGCGGTAGTTCTCGTTGATGCGGAGGTTGAACTTCGGCCGGGTGAAGCTGAGGCCCCAGTTCGCGGTGAACGGGTTCATATCCTGCAGATTATCGGTTTTCTTGGCTCGCTGGGAGCTGATGTTGGCGAAGAACTGGAAGCCGCGCGCCCAGTGGGGCAGGAAGGTCAGCGACTGCTTGTAGTCGATCTCGAAGCCGTGCTGCCGGATGCGCTGCTGCTCGTTGAATTGGGTGACCGTGAGAATGTTGCCATACTCCTCGGGATCGAGGCCGTAGGTCTCGAGGAACGAGTCGCTGACGTACTCGGTCACGTTGCGGAAGAAGTTGTCGTAATCGCGGATGAAGGCCGCGACCGAGAAGCTGCCGACGTTCCCGAAATAATACTCGATCCGCGCCATATAGGTCTCGGCCTGCCAGGCCTTGATGGAGGCGTTGTTGACCGTGATGCGGGAGTTTGGGTTTAGGTTCTCGATATCGGGCAGGGTGACGCCGCCGGCGTACTGATTGAAATCGGGCCGGCCGACTGACTGGGAGTAGGCGAGGCGGCCGATGAGGGACTCGGTGATATTGTAGCTGGCGTTCACGCTCGGGAACAGGCGCAGGTATTCCTTGCTGGCGCGGGTGCCGCGCTCGATGCGGGTAAGCTGGGAATAGGGAAGGCCGGCGTTGGTGGGCACTTGCAGGAGCGGGGCGCCGTTGGGGCCGCGGAGGATGTTGCCGGCGCCGTCGCGCTGGAAGGCGAGGGTCGGGTCCTGGAGGGG
Source organism: Verrucomicrobiota bacterium (assembly GCA_016871775.1). Taxonomy (GTDB): domain Bacteria; phylum Verrucomicrobiota; class Verrucomicrobiia; order Opitutales; family Opitutaceae; genus ER46. The sequence continues at coordinate 7,018 of VHCI01000010.1, forward strand.
GCCCTCGGCGTCGATGTTGGTCTGCTCGGCGCGGAGGCCGCCGGTGAGGCGAAGGCGGTTGCCGAGCAGGCCGAGGTCGGCGCGGCCGAAGAGCGAGGAAATAACCTCCTTGGCGCGGCGCGAGAAGCTGGTGACGGCGATGAAGTCGTTGTTGGCGTTGCGCGTCCAGTGGGTCGGGTTACGCAGCCAGTCCTGCCAGAGCTTGCCGTTGTCGACGTGCTGCCGCTTGGGGAGGCCAAAGTCGGGGATGCGCTCGGAGTAGACCTCGTCGAGGAAGCGCAGGGGGCTGTCGTCGTTGGCGAGGCCGGCCTGGGTGAATGGGGTGGTGCTGGCGCGGCCGTCGGCGCCGACGTAGGTGTAAGTCTCGAGGTTACCGCCGGGGCCGCGGAGGTCGCGGATCTTGCTGCGCACATCGGCACCGAGTTTGACCGTGAGGAGCGCCCCGCGGACGTCGAAGTCGCGCCGCACGTTCGCGTAGGCCTGCCGAGTGGTGTCGTAGGTGCGCTGGCGGTTGCTGTTGGCGGAGACGAGCGAGTAGGAGTCGAGGCGCGAGGGGTCGACCCGGCGGCCGTCGGGATCGAGGACGGTGATTCGGCCGGGGCGCAGGTAGAAAATGTCGTCGAACAGAATTTGGACGTTGTTCCGCTGAATGGTCATTCCGTTGAAGAACCCGTTGTCGATGTCTTGGTAGTCGATGCGCGAGTTGCCGTAGGCGACGCCGGCGTCCGACTTCCAGACCGGGCCGTCGTGGAGCCAGCGGAAGGACGGGGTGACGGTGCGGCCAGGGCGGATGCGGCCGTTGTTGGCGACTGTGATCTGGCCGGCGTTCACGGCGGTGCCGGTGGTGGGGAAGAGGCTGACCTGGCCCCAGCTGTGGGTGGGGCTCCAGTTGCCGGGCAGAATGCGGTTGATGGTGAACGTTTGGGTGCGGGTGGCGAAGTGCTCGCGGAGCATCCCGTAGGAGAACCCGAACGTGAGGCGGTCGTGCGGGGCGGGCTTCCAGTCGATCGTAGTGGAGAAATTCTCTCGGGAGGTGTTCTTGCCGCTGTCGCGCCAAGAGAAGACGCCGAGGTAGGGGTTGTCCGGCGTGGTGGCGGGCAGGCCGGTGGTGGCGGTGGCGGCGACGTTGGTGCCGACCTGCGCGCCGCGCCACTGCATCGCGACGTTGGACTGCGGCGTGTACTGCAGGGAGTAGCCGGCGGAGACAGTGTAGCCGAAGGTCTTCGAGACGGGGACGATCGCGGACACGTCCACGCCGGGGTGGATCTTGTAGGTCATCTGGCCCCAGCCCGGGCCGGGGGTGCGGCGGCCGAACGCGCGCTCGGCGTCTTTCATCAGCCACGAGACGCTGTAGTTGTAGACCGGCTTGTTGCGCTCGAACGCGCTGCGGGGCACGAAGTTCACCGAGCCGGCGAGCGCGGAGCCTGGGGTGTCGGGGGTGGGAGAGCGGTTGATCTCGATGCGGGAGATATTGTTGATCGAGACTTGGTCCAGTTCCACGGCGCGGCGCGTGCCGCCGCCCGCGGCGCTGGCGAGATCGAAGCCCCCCAGCGAGATCGGCACGTTGTCGGCGGGAGCGCCGTTGATCGAGAAGCGGCGGGCATCGCCCCCGGTGTAGTCGCTGGTGATGCCCGGCAGGAACTTCATGAATTCGCCGATGCTCCCGTCCGCGATCGTGCCGAACTCATCGGCGGACACGACGTTGACGATGTTCCGGGCGAAGCGCTGCTCGTTGATCGCGATGGCGGCGCCCTCCATCTCCTTCGAGGAGGCGACTACGAACTGGTCGAGGCGGACGACGTCGCTCCCCGGCCGGCGTGCCCCGGCGGCGGGGAAGGTGAGCTCGAGCGTGGTGGTCTGCCCGGCGGTGACCGTCACGGTGGCCGTCTGGAGGGGCAGGCCGGTGAAGAATGCCTTCACCCGCACGGTGCCCGTGGGGACGTTGGCGAGCCGATACTGACCGGTCTCGCCGGAGAGGACCTCCAGCCGGGTGCCTTCGACGGAGATCAGTGCCTTCTCAAGGTACTCCCCGCGGCCGGCGTCGAACACCCGCCCCTCGATCGTCCCGGTGCCGGCGTTCTGGGCCGGGAGGAGGGCGGGGAGCAGGATCCAGAGCAGCGGGAGCAGGGTGCGGCAGGCGTACGCGCGTAGCGGCAGGCGGTGTGGGGGGTTGGTCAACATAATCGGTAGGGATTGACTTTAGGCTGCGGGGCGAGGCGGCACGAGGCAATCCCGCGCGGGGCACGGCGGAGCAAACACGGTCGCGGAAGGGAGCGGGGATCGCTTCGGGGCTTGACGTGTTCAAATGAACACGTGCAGTCTCCACCGCGTCTGCCGGTTCACCGTCCACCCCGTTTCCGGGTGAAGGCGGGCTTGAACCGCCGCGGGCAACCGCTCACCTCTTCGCCGCCCGCCGTTTCTCCCCGCCCATTTTTCCTTATGTCCAAAGCCGCTCCCGCCCCCGCCAAAACCGCCGCCCCGGCCGCCGCCGCGCTCGCCACCGCCACCGCCGCCAAAGAAAAGAACATCGAACTCGCCGTCTCTTCGATCACCAAGCAGTTCGGCGAAGGCTCGATTATGCGGCTGGGCGATGCCCAGAAGATGAAGGTCGAGACGCTCACCACCGGCTCCCTCGCGGTGGACCTAGCCCTCGGTGTCGGCGGCCTGCCCAAGGGCCGCATCATCGAGATCTACGGGCCGGAGTCCTCCGGTAAGACCACCTTCTGCTTGAGCGTCATCGCCGAAGCCCAGAAGCGGGGCGGCCTCGCGGCCTTCATCGACGTCGAGCACGCCCTCGACCCGAAGTACGCCCGAGTGGTCGGGGTGAACTTGGACGACCTCCTCGTCTCCCAGCCGGACTCCGGCGAGGACGCGCTGAACATTATGGAGACGCTCATCCGCTCCAACTCCATCGATGTCATCGTATTGGACTCGGTGGCCGCCCTCACCACCAAGGCGGAATTGGACGGCCAGATGGGCGATGCCACCGTGGGTGCGCAGGCCCGCCTGATGAGCCAGGCGATGCGCCGCCTGACCGCCGTGGTGAGCAAGACCAACTGCATCTGCATCTTCACCAATCAGATCCGGGAGAAGATCGGCGTGATGTTCGGCAACCCGGAGACGACCTCCGGCGGCCGGGCGCTCAAATTCTTCGCCTCCATCCGCATCGACATCCGCCGCAAGGACCAGATCAAGACGCCCGAGGGTAAGGTCGTGGGCAACCGGACCAAGATTAAGGTGGTGAAGAACAAGGTCTCGCCCCCGTTCACGGAGTGCGAGTTCGACATTATGTACGACGAGGGCATCTCGAAGATCGGCTCGCTGCTCGATCTCGGCCTCGAGCATAAGATCCTGGAGAAGAAGGGCGCCTGGATCGCGTACGAGGGCAACCTCGTGGGCCAGGGCCGTGACGCCGCCAAGCAGGCCCTGCGGGAGAAGCCCGAACTGGCCGAGAAGATCCAGCAGGCCGTTCTCGCCAAGGTGAGCGTCGTCGGGGGCAGCACCGTCACCGGCGAGGCCGCCGAGTGAGGTGACCGGCTGAGTCCCCTACCGGCGCGCGTGCCGGTTCGAGGCTGGGCTCCCCGCGCTGGGCGCGCAGGGTGGGGCGATGCAGGCGCGCCCCTCCTCCCTCCCCGCCCGCTGGCTCGGGCTTTTGCTTTCCCTCGGCCCGTTCGTCGCCGCGGCCGAGCGCCCGGTCCCGCCCAGTTTCCTGCTCATCCTCTCCGATGACCAGAGCTGGGTCGGCACCTCGCTGGCGATGATCCCGGGCCGGCCGGACACCGCCAGCGACCACCACCGCACCCCCAACCTCGAGCGGCTCGCCGCGCAGGGGATGCGTTTCACCGACGGTTACGCACCCGCCCCCTACTGCTGCCCGACCCGCCGCAGCCTGCAGATCGGCCAATCGCCCGCCCGCCTCGAGTATCAGCGCGACCGCACGGACTGGCCCGCGGTCTATCGCCGTCAGCTCAACGTCCCTCGCCTGCTCAAGGCTGCCGATCCCCGCTATCGCACGGCCCAACTCGGCAAGTGGGACCACTGCTACGACGGCATCAGCCCCGCCGACCAGGGGTTCGATGTCAGCGACGGCGTGACCAGCAACGCCGCGGGCGGCGGCCGGGACGCCGGGGGGTCAACCCGAGCGGGATGATCCCAAGCTGATCCACTCCCTCACCGACCGCGCGGCCGCCTTTCTGGCGGAACAGGCCCCGGCCGGGACGCCGTTCTTCCTGCAGGTTTCGCACTATGCGGTGCATTTGGAGATCCAATATTCCCCCGCATCCCACGCGCGGGCGGAGACGTGGCCGCCCGGCCGCAAACACCAGGTCGTTTCCTTCGCCGCAATGACCCATGACCTCGACGCCGGCGTGGGCCGGCTCCGCGAGGAACTCAACCGCCTTGGCCTGAGCGAGCGGACTTACGTCATCTTTATGTCCGACAATGGCGGACGACCGACCCTGCCCGGCGCGAGCACAGCCGGTCTCGGCCTCAATCACCCCTTCCGCGGCGGCAAGGGCACGCTGTGCGAGGGCGGCATCCGGGTTCCTTTCATCGTGGCGGGTCCCGGGGTGCAGCCGGGGAGCGTCAGCCGCGTGCCCGTGACCGGCCTCGACCTGCTCCCGACCCTGGCGGATTTCGCGGGCTACCGCGGAACCCTTCCGCCTGAAGTGGACGGGGGGAGCTTGCGCCAGCTGTGGTTGGGCGGCGGGGTGGGGGAGGTTCGCCGTCCCCGGCCGCACCTGATCTTCCATCAGGCGATCGATCGCCGCGCCCAGACGGCGCTACGCCAGAGTGACCTGAAGCTCGTCAAGCACTGGACCAGCGGTCAGGTGGAACTCTTCGACCTCGCGCGCGACCTGGGCGAGGAGCGCAATCTCGCCGCCGAGCGACCGGCCGAGACCGCGGCCCTGCTACGCCTGGCCGAGGCCTATGTGGCCGAAGTCGGCGCCGAGACCCGCCAGCTGGGCAAGGCCAAGGACGACTGACGCGGAGTCCGATCGATGCCGGCTTGACCGGTGAACGCGGCTGTGTTTCGAGACTTGGGAGTTGATCTCTATACCCCTCCGTTACTTCCCCTCGCTGCTGCGTGCCCTCATTTTCCTGTCGCTCGCGTTTGGCTCCGCCGCGGCGTCGAGGGCCGCGACCGGCACCGTCGAGGGCCGCGTCTCCAACCCGGTGTCCGGGCTTTTCCTCGAGCGCGTGCGGGTCACGCTCGGCGGTGACGCGAATGAGGTCTTCACGGATCCGTCTGGATTCTACCGGCTGACGGGTGTGCCCGCGGGTTCCGCGCGGGTCCGGGTGTTCCACACCGGCTTCGCCCCGCAAGAGCTGGCCGTGGTGGTGCCGGCAGGCGGCGTGGTGGTGCAGGATTTCCAGCTGGTGTCCGCGACGGCGCGCCCCGGCGAGACGGTGCGTTTGTCCGAGTTCGTGGTCGCGACGGCCCGCGAGATGGAGGCGGCGGCGATCGCGATCAACGAGCAACGGTACGCGCCGGATATGCGCAGTGTGGTCTCGACCGACGAGTTCGGGGCCGTGGCCGAGGGCAGCGTCGGCGAATTCCTAAAATTCGTGCCGGGCGTGAGCATCGAGTACGAGGCCGGAGCGTTGGCGCGTGGCATCTCCATCCACGGCGTTCCTTCGGCGAACGTGCCGGTGCAGGTCAACGGCTTCAACCTCGCGAGCGCCGGCGGCAACACCGTCACCTCCCGCTCCGCCCAGATGGATATGACCTCGATCACCGCGACGTCGCGGATCGAGGTGCAGTACTCGCCGACCCCCGACGCGCCGGGTTCTGCGCTTGCGGGGCTGGTGAATATGGTGCCGCGCAGCGCGTTCGAGCGGGCCAAGCCCCAGCTCTCGCTGAACACTTTCGTGATGATGCGGGACAACGTCCGCGAGCTGCGCCGTACCCCGGGCTACTTCGAAAAGGACACCTGGAAGATCCTGCCCGGCTTCGACTTCTCTTACGTGCGGCCCGTGACGCGCAACTTCGGCTTCACCCTCTCCGGCGGCTTTTCGGAGAACGGGACCAAAGAGGACTTCATCCAGAACCGCTGGCACGGCCTCAACACCGCCACGAATGGCGGGGCCTTCCCGCACACCACCGCCGACCGGCCCTACCTCACTCAGACCCTGATGCGCGACGGCACGAAGAACGCGGCCCGCACCTCCTTCGGTGCCACCGCCGATTGGCGCTTCTCCCCGCGCGACCGCCTGACCTTCTCCTACCAACACTACTTCATCGATTTCCTCGTCCTCAACCGGGGGATCACCTTCTCGGTCGACCGCGTGAATCCCGGCGACTTCACCCCGTTCGAAACCCGGGGGGCCGCGGGCCAAGGCCAGTTGCGGCTTTCCAACACGTTCCGCGACCGCACCAATTCCACCATCTCGCCCTCCCTCGTCTGGCGGCATGACGGTCCGGTGTGGAAGAGCGAGGCGGGGCTTGGCGTCTCGATCGGGCGCAACACCTTCCGCGATATCGACAAGGGGTACTTCGTCGGCTCGGTGGCGCAGCGCACGGGCCTCACGATCGGCTTCGCCGACATCTTCTATTTGCGGCCGCGGGTCATCACCGTGACCGACGCCGCCGGCGCCCCGGTCAACCCGTATTCGATCAGCACGTACGCCGTCTCCCAAACCAGCGCGAACCCGCTCACGAACCACGACCTGCAGCAGGGGGCCTACGCGAACGTCGGGCGCACCTTCCTGTTCCGCCTTCCGGTGACGCTCAAGGCCGGCCTCGACGTGCGGCGGAACAGCCGCGAGGCGCGGCGCGGTGACTACACCTGGGCTTTCGTGGGCGCGGACGGCCGCGGCTCGACGGTCCCGGCGGGCGGAGACGACGTCGCGACGCCGTTCTTCGCGCCCGGCTACTCCCAGCGGCAGATGCCGTTCGGGTTCCCACGGGTGCAGTGGCTGGACAACGAGCGGCTCTGGTCCCACTATCGGGCCAATCCCGGCCACCTCGTCCTCAACGAGAATGCCGCCTACCGCTCTGATGTCCTGCGTTCGCGTGCGGCCATCGAGGTCGTGTCGGCCGCCTTCCTGCGGGGCGACGTCAGCGCCCTGGACCGCCGGCTGCGTCTCGTCGGCGGGCTCCGGACCGAGCAGACCAACACCGTCGCCTTCGGCCCGCTGAGCGATCCCAGCCTCAACTACCGGCGCGACGCCGCAGGCAACGTCATCCTCGCCGGCGGCCGGCCCGTCCCGATCGTCGCCAACACCAACTCGCTGGAGTACTCGCGGCTCACCTACATCGACCGGGGCGCCCGGGCGGAGAAGGAGTACCTGCGGTGGTTCCCCAGCCTTAACGCCAGCTACGACGTGCGCGAGAACCTCGTCGCCCGCGCGGCCTACTATCACTCGATCGGCCGGCCCAGCTTCGAGCAGTATGCGGGCGGCCTCAACCTGCCGGACGAGACAGCGCCCCCGGGGCCCGCGAACCGCATCTCGGTCAATAACGCCGCGATCAAGCCGTGGACGGCCCGCTCGTTCAGCGCCCGGCTGGAGTACTACTTCGCCGGGGTGGGCCAGGTCTCCCTTGGCGGCTTCGTCCGGCAGTTCCGGAACTTCTTTGGCGAGACGACGTTTCCCGCTACGCCCGCGTTCCTCTCCCTCTACGCCCTCGACCCCGCGACCTTCGGGGCCTTCGACGTCTTCACGCAGCACAACATCCAGAGCACGGTGCGGATGACGGGCTTCGATTTCAGCTACAAGCAGGCGCTGACCTTCCTGCCGTCCTGGGCGCGGGGCGTGCAGGTGTTTGCCAACTACTCGTCGCAGCGGCCCACGGGCGAGGCCACGGCCAACTTCCAAAGTTACGTCCCGCTGAAGGCCAGCTGGGGCGCCTCCCTCGTGCGCGAGAAGTTCAGCCTCCGCGCCAATTGGGCCTACCAAGGCCGCAGCCGCAACGGCCCCGTCACCGGCGCCAGCATCCCCGCCGGCACGTATAACTACACGGTCCGCCGCGTCTTCCTCGACCTGATCGGCGAGTACAACCTGAGCCCCCGCGTCTCCTTCTATTTCACCCTCCGTAACGTCCTCGATATGCCCGAGCAGCAAGAGGTCGACGGCCCTGGCGTCCCACCGCATGCCACCTTCCGCAGCGCGGAGTTTGCTGGCTCGCTCTGGACCTTCGGCCTCAAGGGCACCTTCTGAGCCGGCGGCCGCGCCCTCGGCCCGCGTCGCTTGACCGGGCGCGGTTACCGGATTCCGGATGAATTTTTCGTTTTACCGATGCCCCTCCTCTTTCTGCCCCTCCTCCTCGCGCTGCTCCCGTTCCCGCTCGCCGCCGGCGATTGGGATAACTGGCGCGGCCCCGCCCACAACGGCTCGAGCCCGGAGACCGGGCTGCCGGACACGTTCAGCCGCACGGACAACGTGAAGTGGTCGGTCGCGCTGCCCGGCCCCTCCGCCGGGACGCCGGTCATCCATGGCGACCGCGTCTTCGTTACCGCGGCCGATCCCGCCTCGCGCCAGCAGGCTGCGCTCAGCCTTGACCGCCGCACCGGCGCCGTCCTCTGGCGCGCCGACATCTCCGCGTTCGCGACCGACGGCCAGTACAGCAACTCCTGCTCCCCCTCGCCAGTCACCGACGGCCGCACGGTGGTGTTCTTCTTCGGCACCGGGGAACTCGTCGCCTTTACCGTCGAGGGCCGCAAGCTCTGGGAGCGCAACCTCGGCCCCTTCGCCTTCCAGTGGACCTTTGCCACCAGCCCGCTGCTCCACGACGGGCGCCTGGTGATCCAGGTTCTGCAGCGCGACGTCGCCGTGCGCGGCCGCGGTAAGCCCACGGGCAACGAGTCGTTCCTGCTCGCCCTCGAGCCCGCGACCGGCCGTGAGCTCTGGCGGGTCCTCCGGCCCTCGGAGGCCGTGGCCGAGTCCCGCGAGGCCTTCAGCACGCCCCTGCCGTTCGAGCACCTGGGCCGCCGCGAACTGGTGGTGATCGGCGGCGACAGCCTGACGGGTCACGACCCGGCGACCGGCCGTGAGCGGTGGCGCTGGGAGACTTGGAATACGACCCGTATCGGCCACTGGCGCCTCGTGCCCTCGCCCACGGCCGGCGGCGGGGTCCTGCTCGCCTGCGCCCCCAAGAACGCGCCCGTCTATGCGGTGAAGGCCGGCGGCCAGGGCACGCTCTCGTTCCGCGACCTGGCGTGGCAGAGCCACGTACAGCAGACGGAGGTCGCGGCCGACGTCGCCCCCTCCCGCAACGAGCGCGACCTCACGTCCGACGTGCCCTCACCGCTTTATTTCGGCGGCCGCTTCTACATCCTCAACGGCGTGAAGCGGAAGCTCTACTGCGTGAATCCGGCCGATGGCGCAGTGATCTGGAGCGGCGACCTCGGCGGACGGTCCGTCCTCCAGGCCTCGCCCACGGCCGCGGACGGACGGATCTACGTGATGAACTTCGATGCCGACGTGTTCGTAATCCAGGCGGGCGGCGATGTGTTCCGCCTGCTGCACACGGCGAACTTCCGCGACGAGGGCGACGACACCCGCCACCGCTCGAGCGTCGCGATCGCCCACGCCAACCTGTTCGTCCGCACCGGCACGCGGCTGTTCGCCCTCGGCCGCTGACCGGGTCAAGGTCCCGCGGGTTTGATGCCCACGGCAAAATAGACCGCGCCGAGGATCAGCAGGAAGCTGACCGCGTAGTTTCAGGTCAGCCGCTCCCCCAGCACCAGCCAGGCGAAGCCGACGAACACGCCGAGCGTGATCATCTCCTGCATCACCTTCAGCTGGTACCCGGTCATTCCGTTGGCGTAGCCGATCCGGTTAGCGGGCACCATCAGCAGGTATTCAAAGAAGGCGATGCCCCACGAGACGAGGATGATGAAGCCCAGCGAGCGGCCCTCGAAGAACTTGAGCTTCAGCTGGCCGTACCAGGCGAAGGTCATAAAGATGATCGAGGCGAGCAGCAGCAGGAAGGTTGTCATCAGGGGGCGGGTCAGCCGGCGTCCGGCGGGTAGTAGCTCTGGAACCAGTCCACGAAGCGGCGCAGGCCCTCCTCAAGCGGTACGCGCGGGTTGAAGCCCACCTCCGCCTGAATGCGCGTTAGATCCGCACCGGTCTCGAGCATCTCGCCCGGCTGTGGCGGGAGCAGCTGGACCTCCGCCTTCCGCCCCAGCAGTTCCTCGAGCATCCGGACAAACAGGAGCGTCTCGACCGGCCGGTTGTGGCCGAGGTTGTACAGGCGCAGCGAGGGCCGGGGCGGGACCGCCGGCGGGTAGAGCAGCACCTTCACCACCCCGTCGGCGATGTCGTCCACGTAGGTGAAGTCCCGGCGGTTGCGGCCGGCGTTGTAGAGTGGGAGCGGGCGGCCCGCGCGGATGGCGTGCGCAAAGAGCGTGGGCGCCATATCCGGCCGGCCCCAGGGCCCGTAGACGGAAAAGAACCGCAGGCCCGTGAGGTTGAGGCCGTGGTTCAGTGCGTAGCTATGCGCCATCAGCTCGTTGGCCTTCTTGGTGGCGCCGTAGTACGAGATCGGCTGGTCGGTGACGGCCTCCTCGCGGAACGGCGCCACCGCGCCCGCGCCGTAGACGCTGCTGCTGGAGGCGAACACGAGGTGGCGCGGCGGCGTGCGGCGGCAGGCCTCAAGCACGGTGGCGAACCCCTCAAGGTTGCTCCGCGTGTAGGCCGGCGCGTGGGTCAGGCTGTGCCGCACCCCGGGTTGCGCCGCGAGGTGCACGACGTAATCCGGCCGCCAATGCGCGACCAGCGCGGGGAAGTTTTCCGCGTCCGCGCAGTCCGCCTGCACAAACCGGAAGTCCTCGAGGCCAGCGAGCTGGTCCAGCCGTGCCCGCTTCAGCGCCGGATCGTAGTAGGCGTCGAGCGAGTCGACCCCGAGCACCTCGCACCGGCCCGTCCCCGCCAAGCGGCGGGCGACGTGGTGGCCGATGAATCCGGCGGCGCCGGTGACGAGGACCTTCATCGCGCGGGTGATAGGCGCCGCCGTGCAAAACGCCAGCCGGGTTTTGGCGGTGGCCGACGGCGCGCGATGGGGAAATTTTTCGAAAAGGGCGCTTGCCCGCCGGGAGAGGGGGCGTTTACTGCGGGGCGTTTTTGTTTTTCCAACCGTTCAGCGCATGACGATCAAAGCCTACCTAAAGCCTCACTGTGGCTGGTCCAACGGGGTCCGCGCGATCCTGCGGAAGCACGGCCTGCCGTTCGAGGACATCGACATTATCAACCACCGCGAGAACTACGCCGAGATGGTGCGCAAGTCCGGCCAGCCGCTTTCCCCCTGCGTGGAGATTGACGGCGTGATGCTCGCGGACGTCTCCGGCGAGGAGGTCGAGAACTACCTGCTCAGCAACGATCTCGTGAAACCGACGGATGTCTCCACGGACGTCCCGACGAATGCGGGTTGCTCCGATGCGGAGCACGCCAAAATGGCCACCAAAACGATCCGCTTCTTCTAAATCTTCTGCGAGAGCTCTGCGCAATTAATACTTCCCCGGGCCGCTCTCGCCGATGTCGAGACCGGCCCTTTTTTTGCTTCAGATGCGTTCGTCCCGCCTGTCCACCTCCATCTCCGCCGCGATGAATCCCGCTCCCGCCACGCCTCCGCTCGCCCCTGCCAGCGCCACCCCGCGCCCCGCCCCCGGCCTGCCGGCGAAACAGGGCCTCTACGATCCCGCCTTTGAGCACGACGCCTGCGGCGTGGGCTTCATCGCCGACCTCCACGGCCGCAAGTCCCACAAGATGGTGGCCGACGGGCTCCAGATTCTCCGCAACCTCGATCACCGGGGCGCCAGCGGTGCCGAGATCAACACCGGCGACGGCGCGGGCATTCTCATCCAGATGCCCCACCGCTTCCTCGTGGAGGCCTGCGAGGCCGCGCGCATCACGCTCCCCGCCCCCGGCCACTACGGCACCGGCCTCTTCTTTCTCCCCCGCAACGCTGCGATGCGCCGCAAGATCGAGGAGCGCTTTGAGCAGGTCGTCCGCGCCGAGGGCCTCGAGTTCCTCGGCTGGCGCACGGTCAAGACCGACAACTCGATGCTCGGCGACACCGCCAAGTCCGTCGAACCCTTCATGCGCCAGGCCTTCATTGGCCGCGGCCCCGACACCCGTGACGAGGCCCACTTCGAGCGCAAACTTTACGTTGTCCGCAAGCGAGGCTACGCCGAGATCCGCACCTCCACGCTCCCCGGCGCCGAGTATTGGTACGTCGCCAGCCTCTCCCACAAGACCCTCGTCTATAAGGGGATGCTCACGACCGACCAGGTCGACCAGTACTTCCCCGAGCTGAAGGACCCGCGGATGGAGTCCGCCCTCGCACTCGTCCATTCCCGCTTCTCCACCAACACGTTTCCCAGCTGGGAACGCGCGCACCCTTATCGGTACCTCGCCCACAATGGTGAGATCAACACGCTGCGCGGCAATATGAACTGGATGCACGCCCGCCAGGCGCTCTTCGCCAGCGAGCTCTTCGGCGAGGACATCCGGAAGATCCTCCCCATCATCAACCCGAACGGGTCCGACTCGGCCATGTTCGACAACACGCTCGAACTGCTCGTCCTCGCCGGCCGCCCCCTCGCGCACGCCATGATGATGATGATCCCCGAGCCGTGGTCCTACCACGAGTCGATGGACGACGAGCGCCGCGCCTTCTACCAGTTCCACTCCTGCCTGATGGAGCCCTGGGACGGCCCCGCCTCGGTCGCCTTCACCGATGGCCGCCAGATTGGCGCCATCCTTGACCGCAACGGCCTCCGCCCTTCCCGCTTCTACGTCACCAAAGACGGCCTCGTCATCATGGCCTCCGAGGCCGGCGTCCTCGACATCCCGGCCGACCAAGTTGTCCGCAAGGGCCGCCTCCAGCCCGGCCGGATGTTCCTCGTCGACACCGCCGAAGGTCGGATCATCGAGGACGAGGAGATCAAGCGCGAAATCTGCCGCGCCCATCCCTACCGCGAGTGGCTCAACCAGCACCTCGTCCACCTCAGCGACCTGCCCGCCGCCCCCAAGATCGAGCCACCGGACCACGACACGCTGCTGCAGCGCCAGATCGCGTTCGGCTACACCTTCGAGGACGAGCGCATCCTCCTCCTGCCGATGGCCAAGGATGGTGTGGAAGCGATCGGCTCGATGGGTAACGACGCCGCTCTCGCGGTGCTCTCGAACAAGCCGCGGCTGCTCTACGACTACTTCAAGCAGCTGTTTGCCCAAGTCACCAACCCGCCGATCGACTCGATTCGCGAGGAGATTGTCACCTCTGCCGAGACCCGCCTCGGCTCCGAGGGCAACCTGCTCCAGCCCGAGCCGAGCGCCTGCCGCCGCGTCGAGCTGAAGTGGCCCGTGCTTACCAACGAGGAGTTCGGCAAGATCCGCCGCACTCACCTCCCCGGCCTCAAGACCGGCGTCCTGCCGATCCTCTTCCGCGTCTCCCGCGGGGAGAAGGGCCTCGCCAAGTCGATGGAGGAACTCTCCATCATGGCTCGCCGGATGATCGAGGAGGAGGAGGTCAACGTGCTCATCCTCAGCGACCGCGGGGTGACGAAGGACTTCGCGCCCATCCCCGCGCTGCTCGCGGTGGCCGGTCTCCACCATTACCTCATCCGCGAGGGTCTACGTACCCGCGTGTCGCTGGTGCTCGAGACGGGTGAGGCGCGCGAGGTGCACCACTTCGCCCTGCTCATCGGCTACGGCTGCAGCGCCGTGAACCCGTACGTCGCCTTCGAGACGATCGCAGACATGATCCGCGAGAGCCACCTCTCCGGCATCGACCACGCCAAGGCCTGCGCGAACTTCGTCAAGGCCGCTTCCAAGGGGGTGGTGAAGGTGATGTCCAAGATGGGCATCTCCGCGATTCAGAGCTACCGCGGCGCCCAGGTGTTCGAGGCGCTGGGCCTCCGCCAGGACGTCATCGACCACTACTTCACCTGGACGCCCTCCCGCGTGGGCGGGATCGGGCTCGATGTGATCGCCCAAGAGGTGCTCCTGCGCCACCGCGCGGCATATCCCGAGCGGGCGGTCGACGTCCGCGCGCTCTCCGCCGGCGGGCTCTACCAGTGGCGCGCCACCGGCGAGGCCCACCTGTTCACGCCGGAGTCCGTCCACGCCCTGCAAAAGGCAGTGCGGACCAACAACCTTCCGGCCTACCAAACCTATGCTCGGCTGATCAACGACCAGGGTCGCGCCCACTGCACCCTGCGCAGCCTGCTTGAGTTCAAGGACGCGCCCGCTGCCATCCCGCTCGAGGAGGTCGAGTCCGCCGAGAGCATCATGCGCCGCTTCAAGACCGGCGCGATGTCCTACGGCTCCATCTCCCAGGAAGCCCACGAGACGCTCGCGATCGCGATGAACCGGATCGGCGGCAAGTCGAACACCGGCGAAGGCGGCGAGGATCCCGCCCGCTTCACTTGGACCAACGAGCAGGGCGACTCGAAGAACTCCGCCATCAAGCAGGTCGCCTCCGGCCGCTTCGGCGTGACCAGCGAGTACCTCGTGAACGCGCGCGAGATCCAGATCAAGATGGCCCAGGGCGCAAAGCCCGGCGAAGGCGGCCAGCTGCCCGGCACCAAGGTCTACCCGTGGGTCGCCAAGACCCGTGGCACCACTGCGGGCGTCGGCCTCATCTCCCCCCCGCCCCATCACGACATCTACTCGATCGAGGACCTCGCCGAGCTGATCCACGACCTGAAGAACGCCAACAAAGAGGCCCGCATCAGCGTGAAGCTCGTCTCCGAGATCGGCGTCGGCACGGTCGCGGCCGGCGTCGCCAAGGCCCACGCCGACGTGGTGCTCATCTCCGGTTACGACGGCGGCACGGGCGCTTCGCCCCAGACTTCCCTCCAGCACGCGGGCCTGCCGTGGGAACTTGGCCTTGCCGAGGCCCACCAGACCCTCGTGCTGAACAACCTGCGCTCCCGCATCGCCGTCGAGACCGACGGCCAGCTGAAGACGGGCCGCGACGTCGCCATCGCCGCCTTGCTTGGCGCTGAGGAGTTCGGCTTCGCCACGGCCCCCCTCGTCGCCACGGGCTGCATCATGATGCGTGTCTGCCACCTCAACACCTGCCCGGCCGGCGTCGCCACGCAGGACCCCCAGCTCCGCGTCCGCTTCACCGGCAAGCCGGAGCACGTGGTTAACTTCATGCGCTTCATCGCCGAGGATCTTCGCGCCATCATGGCCCACCTCGGCTTCCGCACGATCGAGGAGATGGTCGGCCGCACCGACCGCCTCGAGCCCCGCAAGGCCCTCGACCACTGGAAGGCCCGCGGGCTCGATTTCTCCAACATCCTCTACCAGCCCGACGCCGGCCCCGAGGTCGGCCGCTTCTGCCAGCAGAAGCAGGACCACGGCATCGACCGCTCGCTCGATATGACCCGCCTCCTCGAGCTCTGCCGCCCCGCCATCGAGCGCGGCGAGAAGGTCATCGCCGAGCTGCCCATCCGCAACGTCAACCGCGTCGTCGGCACCATCACCAGCGGCGAGATCACCCGCCGCCACGGCGCCGCCGGCCTCCCGGAGGACACGATTCGCCTCAAGTTCACCGGCTCCGCCGGCCAGAGCTTCGGCGCTTTCGTCACCCGCGGGATGACCCTGGCCATCGAGGGCGACGCGAACGACTACTTCGGCAAGGGCCTCTCCGGCGGGAAGCTGATCATCTACCCGCCCGCTGCGGCCCCCTTCCGCGCCGAGGAGAATATGATTATCGGCAACGTCGCCTTCTACGGCGCCAGCGCCGGCGAGGCCTACATCCGCGGCCTCGCGGGCGAGCGCTTCGCGGTCCGCAATTCCGGCGTCACCGTCGTGGTCGAGGGCGTCGGCGACAATGGCTGCGAGTATATGACCGGCGGCAATGTCGTCGTGCTCGGCCACGCCGGACGCAACTTTGGCGCCGGGATGTCCGGCGGCATCGCCTACGTCCTCGACGAGGCGGGCGACTTCCCCAGGCGCGTGAACCCGCAGATGGTCGGGATCGAGCGCCTCGAGGATCCCCGCGAGATCGCCGCCCTGCGCGCGATGATCCAGAAGCACCTCGACTACACCCGCTCCGAGCGCGCTCGCGCCGTGCTCGCGGACTGGGCCGCGCACGTCCCGCGCTTCGTCAAGGTGATGCCCAAGGACTACAAGCGGATGCTGGCCTGCCTGGACCGCGCCCGCGCCCAAGGCCTCACCGGCGACGAGGCCGTGATGGCCGCCTTCGAGGAAAACGCCCGCGACCTCTCCCGCGTCGGCGGCAACTGAACCACTGCTCCCACCCCCGATCCCTCCTCCCATGGGTAAGCCCACCGGATTCATCGAATACCTTCGCGAACTCCCCGTCGACCGCGCCCCGGCCGAGCGCGTGAGGGACTGGAACGAGTTCCACCTTCACCTCGACGAGAAGAAGCTCCGCCAGCAGGGCGCGCGCTGCATGGACTGCGGCATCCCGTTCTGCCATTCGGGCAAGCTGATCAGCGGGATGGCCAGCGGCTGCCCGGTCAACAACCTCATTCCCGAGTGGAATGACCTGATCTACCGGGGGCTGTGGCGCGAGGCACTCGACCGCCTGCACAAGACGAACAACTTCCCCGAGTTCACGGGCCGTGTCTGCCCCGCCCCCTGCGAGGGGTCCTGCACGCTCGGGATCAACGCCCCGCCGGTCACGATCAAGAACATCGAGGTCTCGGTCATCGATAAGGGCTGGGACGAGGGCTGGGTCCTCCCGCAGGCCCCCCGCACCCGCACTGGCAAGAAGGTCGCGGTGATCGGCGCCGGCCCTGCCGGCCTTTCCGCCGCCGCCCAGCTCAACCAGGCCGGCCACACCGTCTCCGTCTTCGAGCGCGCCGACCGCCCGGGGGGGCTCCTGATGTACGGGATCCCCAACATGAAGCTCGACAAGCGCGAGGTGGTCCTGCGCCGCATCCGCCTGATGGAGCAGGAGGGGGTGAAGTTCATCTGCAACGCGAATGTGGGCGACAACGTCGAGCCGCAGATCTTCCTCAAGGAGTACGACGCCACCGTCATCTGCACTGGCGCCACCCAGCCGCGCGACCTCCCCATCGAGGGGCGCCAGCTGCAGGGCGTCCACTTCGCGATGGAGTTCCTCACCGCGAACACCAAGGCGCTCCTCAATGGCGGCACCGACCACTCGCCCATCCACGCCCGCGGCAAGGACGTCATCGTCATCGGCGGCGGCGACACCGGCACGGACTGCGTCGGCACCTCCCTCCGCCACGGCTGCCGCAGCATCACGCAGATCGAAATCCTCCCGCGGCCGCCGCTCGAGCGCCAGCCGGACAACCCCTGGCCCGAATGGCCCAAGACCCTCAAGGTCGACTACGGCCAGGAGGAGGCCGCCGCCCGCTTCGGCGCCGACCCCCGCACCTACCTTACGACGGTGAAGAAGTTCGTCGGCGATGCCGAGGGCCGGGTCAAGGAGCTGGTCACGGTCGACGTGAAGTGGGCGAAGAACGACAAGGGCCAGTTCGTGCCGCAGGAGGTCCCGGGCACCGAGCGCACCCGTCCCGCCCAGCTGGTGCTGCTCGCGATGGGCTTCCTCGGGCCCGAGCAGGCGATCCTCAAGGAGCTCGGCCTCGAGACCGACGCCCGTTCCAACCTCAAGGCGGAGCACGAGAAGTACACGACCAACCTCAAGGGCGTGTTCGCCGCCGGCGACTGCCGCCGCGGCCAGAGCCTCGTGGTGTGGGCCATCAACGAGGGTCGCGGCGCCGCGCGCGAGTGCGACCGCTACCTGATGGGCCAGACCGACCTGCCCTGAGCCGCCGCCCGGCCCCCGCGGCCCGGGCGCGCCCCGCCGCCGATGCCCTCGCAACCGATCCCCGGCTCCAGCGGCGAGATCCTCCGCGAGCTGCCCTCGCCCTACGTGCCGCATCCCGGCACCGGGCTGCTCCACCTGCCGCGCTTCCTCGCCAAGTGCCGGATCGTGCGGCGCGACGGACGTTTGCCGGCCAGTTACGCCAAGAACTACAAGCGGGGCTGCGATCGCTTCCTCTGCCAGCACCTCGGCCTCGATCCCGCCGACGTCGAGCAGGCCGTGTTCGCCGCCACCAGTGACGCCGACCTCGAGGAACGCCTCCGCCGGATGCTGCCCGCCGACGTCCGCGCCGCCGCATGGAACCGCCTTTACGTCCAGATGGGGATGACCGACGCCGGCCGCGACTTCCTCCGCGAGGCGCTCACCGCGATGGGCTGCCCCGACCGTGTCGCCGACATCCGCAGCGTTCCTGACCTGATGGACTTCGACGAGCGGCGGATCGAGTAGCCCCGCCGCTCACTCGGGCAGCAGCTCCGGCACCGGGGGCCGGCCGATGGTCCGCCGGATCGACTCGAGGTTCTCGCGGATCAGGGCCCCCATCGATTCGCAGCGCAGGTACTCGCCCCGCTGGTAATGCTCCGCGAGCGCGGCGCGCAGCCGCTCCACCTTGTCCGGCGGGGAGATCGGGTCCTCCGCCATCCCGTGGAGCAGGCGGCCCAGCCGCTCCGAGGCCAACGCGGCCCGCTGCAGCATCAGCGTGTGCTCCTCGCGCCGGTACTGGCTCGCCGTTTCCAGCCGCAGGTGCCGCGTGCAGAACTGCACCAGCTGCAGGTTGTCTTTGAAGAATTGCGGCAGGTAGAAGTTCTTCCGGCCGTCGTAGCTCTGCTGATCGAAGTCCATCGCCCTGATCCGCAGCTGCGCCGCCTCGAAGTCGGGCGTCACCACGAACACGAAATTGTACGAGCGCATATCCCCGAGCAGGCGGACGAAGCAGCGCTCGTTGAACTTCACCAGCTCCTTGGCCACCCGGATTGGCTTCAGCTCGCGCCGCCGCCCCAGCCAGTCGCGGATGTAGATGTCGCCGGGGATTCCCGCCACGTGCTCCTCCACCAGCGTGTCCCCGTGAGTGAGGAAACTGAGGCGGTTCGGCGACAGGAGGTGCTCCAGCTCGAGGCCGTAGACCCGCGAGGCGTCCGCCCGCTTCACGTAAAAGTAGTCCTGGTTGTCGTTATAGGCGTTGACGATCCGGATACGGAAGGGCGTCGAATTACCGAAGGTGCAGAAGTCCACCCGGTCCACGTACAGGTGGCGCACCACGGACAGGTCGCCGTCCACCTTCAGGGCGGCGTACACCTCCTTGAGCCCCTCGTTGAGGGCGGCCATCTCGCCCGGGTCGTAGATCACGGTGTCCCAGAGCGTGGGCTGGCCCTGGTCGTCGACGAGGGGGATGACCTCGTGGAACGCGCGGAGCCGCTCGTAGGTGACGGGCATCTCACGTTCGCGGCGGTACCGTCGGAGGTAGTCGCGCAGCTCGGCCCGGATGGGGAAGCTGGGCTTCCTCCGGGTGGGCTGGGGGGCGACGGGCGCGGCCTCGGGCATTCCTGGAGCGTGGACCGCCCGCGGCGCGGACGCACGCCGGAAGCGGCCGGGCCGCCGAGCGGCGGGCACGGAAACCAAATACTCAGTCGTTGAGTGAAATTACTCAACCATTGAGTAAACTTGACCCCGACTGCCGGTGCGGCTCTGCTGCCCTTATGGCCTTCGAACGCGCGGTGGTGGCGGAACTGGTGGCGGGCTGCCGCCGCCGGGATCCGCTCGTGCAGGTCCTGGTGGGCCCGCGTCAGGTCGGCAAGACCACAGCCGCGCAGCAGCTCGTGGCCCGGCTGGGCTGGCCGCACGTCTGGGCCGCCGCGGACGCGCCCCTCCCGCCCGGCCCGGAATGGATCGAGTCCCACTGGAGCCTGGCGCGCCAGCGGTCCGCCCCCGGGGGGCGGCGGGTGCTGCTCGTGCTCGATGAGGTCCAGAAGGTCTCCGGCTGGAGCGAGGTGGTGAAACGCCTCTGGGACGAGGAGCGGCGCACCGGGGGTATGGTGTTGCCGGTCCTGCTGGGCTCCTCCGCGCTCCTGGTGCAGCGCGGCGTCGCGGAGAGCCTCGCGGGGAGGTTCTTCCTCCATCGCTGCCCGCATTGGTCGTGGCCGGAATGCGCGGCCGCGTTCGGCTGGTCGCTGCCGGACTGGATCTATTTCGGCGGGTATCCGGGGGCGGCCCAGTTCACCGGCGAGGAGCCCGCGTGGCAGCGTTACGTGGTGGACTCGCTGATCGAGACCGTGCTGGCCCGTGACGTCCTGCAGTTGCAGGTGATCACCAAGCCGGTGCTCCTGCGGCACCTGTTCGCCCTGGCGGCCGCCTACCCGGCCCAGATCCTGTCGTACAACAAGATGCTTGGCCAGCTCCACGATGCCGGCAACACGACCACGCTGGCGGGCTATCTCCGGTTGCTGGAAATGGCCTATCTCGTCTCCGGCCTCGAGGTCTTCTCGCGCGGGCAGCCGCGCAAGCGGGGCAGCAGCCCGAAGCTCATCCTCTGGAACAACGCGTTGATCAGCGCGCAGGGGCTGCGGTCCCGCGCGGCGGCGGTGGCGGATGGCGCGTGGTGGGGCCGCCTGGTGGAGAACGCCGTCGGTGCCAACCTGCTCAACGGGCTCTCCGGCCCGGCGTGGAGCGTGACCTACTGGCGCGAGGGCGACCAGGAGGTCGACTTTGTGGTCGCCCACGGGTCCGCGGTCTGGGCCGTCGAGGTGAAGAGCGGTCGTCCGGGCCGGCTCAGCGGGCTGGCCGCGTTCCGGGCCCGTTACCCGAAGGCCAAGGCCCTCGTGCTCGGCGGGGAGGGGGTCCCCTTGGAGGAGTTCTTCCAGCGGCCGCCGCCCGACTGGTTCCGTTGACCGGGCGGCGCCCGCAAATTTCCCTAGCGGAAACCGCCGCGCCGTCCGTTGATAGGCCGGCAGATGACCCCGCCGCCCGATGACTCCCGCTGGTTCGCCGAGCAGGTGCAGCCGCACGACGCGGCTCTGCGGGCCTGGCTCCGCGCCCGCTTCCCCGCGCTCGGGGACGTCGACGACCTCGTCCACGAATCCTACGCCCGGCTGCTCCGCCTGCGCGCGCGCGATCCGTTGCGGGCACACTCGGTGAAGCCCCTGCTCTTCACCACGGCGCGCCACCTTGCCCTCGACGAGCTCCGCCGGCGCCGGATCGTCCCGCTGCAGCCGCTGCCTGGGGAGGAAGAGGGGATCCTGCCCGCGGATGACGCGCCGGGCGTGGATGAGACCGTGAGCCGCCGCCAGGAACTCGCGTTGCTGGCCGAGGCGATCCAGGCGCTGCCGCCGCGTTGCCGGCAGATCCTCACGCTGCGCAAGATCTACGGGCTCCCGCAGCGGGAGATCGCCCGCCAGCTGAGCATCTCCGAGCACACCGTCGAGGCGCAGGTGGGGATCGGGATGCACCGCTGCGCCGACTACCTCAGCCGGCTCGGGCTGCCCTGAAGCAGGATGAGCGCCCCCGCCGCACCCTCCCCGTCCGATCCCGTGGGCGCCGCGGCCGCCGAGTGGTTGGCGCGCCGCGACCGCGGGTTCACGCCGGCCGAGCAGGACGAATTCCTCGTCTGGCTCGCGGCCGACCCGCGCCACCGCGCCGCGATCGCGCGGATGGAGCGCGCTTGGAACGTGCTCGATCGCCTCGCGGTTTGGGAGCCGTCCGACGGTACGGCGCCGAATCCCGATCTGCTGGCTCCGCCGCCCGCGCGGCGCGTTCCGCGGTGGCGCCGGCTGCTCGGGCTGGCCGGCACCGCTGCGGTCACCGCGGTGGCGCTCACGGTTTGGCTGGCCCCGCCGGGTCCGGTCCCGCCCGTGGCGGCCCCCGCCCCGGTCGCCGGCCTGCGGGTGATCCCGCGCCCGGAACCGGTGGCCCTGGAGGACGGCTCGCTCGCGCAGGTGAACCACGGCGGGCGGCTGGAACTGGCCTTCGCCGCGGAGGAACGGCGCGTGCGGCTGACGGAGGGCGAGGCCCATTTCACGGTGCGGCGGGATCCGGGCCGGCCGTTCGTGGTCGAGGCTGGCCACGTCACCGTGCGCGCCATCGGCACGGCCTTCAGCGTCCACCGGAGGCCGGGGGGCGTTGATGTGCTGGTCACGGAGGGGCGCGTCGAGGTGGCGGCGTCCGCCGGCGCCCCGGTGCCGGTGGCGGTCGGCGAGCGCGCGCGGGTGGGGGTGGACCTGAGGCCGGCGGTGGGGGCGGCCAAGCCCGAGCTGATCGAGCGCGCCCTGGCCTGGCGCGCGGTGCGCCTCGAGTTCGATGGCCTGCCGCTCGCGGCGGTGGTGACGGAGTTCAACTTGCGCAACGCGCTCCAGTTGGAGATCGGCGACGCCCCCGCGGGGCGCCTGCGGGTGGCGGGCACGTTCCAGGCGGACAAGCCCGAGGCCTTCGCGCGCCTGCTGGAGGCGGGTTTCGGCATCGCGGTGGAGCGCCGGACCGGCGGGGCCTGGGTGCTGCGCACCGCGGGGAAAGAAAAGTGATGGGAGCCGCTAACGGAACCCCCCGGGCTGTTCGTTGAGAAGGGTGGCACGCGCGCGACCCCGCCGCGCGGTCCCCCGATGAAAACCGTATGACCCGCCCCTGCCCCGCCCCGCGATCCCCGTGGCTCGTCGCGGCGGTGGCGTGCCTCCTGTTCCTTGCCCCCCGCCTGCCCGGGGCCGAACCCCCCCGGGCCCGGTTCTCTCTCGCCGCCGGCGACGCCGCCGACACCCTGCGGCAGCTAGCCCGCCAAGCGCCGGAGTCGGTCGTGTTCCCGCCGGATCTGATCCGCGGCGTGCCGACGCCCGCGCTGCAGGGTGAGTTCACCACCCGCGAGGCGGCCGAGCGCCTGATCGCCGGCACGTCGCTGTACGTTTCGCAGGATCCCCAGAGCGGCGCCCTGCTGATCGGCCGGCGCGCCGGCAGCCCAGACCCCACCTCCGTTTCCCTTCCCGCCCCAATGATGCCTCCCTCCAAGCCCTTCGCCGGCCTGGCCGCCCTCTTCGCGCTGGTCACCGGTCCCTCCGTCCTCGCCCAAGGCTCGCCCTCCTCCCCGGCCACCGTTAGCCCCGGATCCGACGAGGTTTTCCTGCTCACGCCCTTCGCCGTGGAAGGGGCCCGGGATCGCGGCTACACCGCGACCTCCACCCTAGCCGGGACCCGCATCAAGACCGAGCTCAAGGACCTCGGGGCGGCCATCTCGGTGGTCACCGCGGAGTTTCTGGCCGACACGGCCGCAACCGACGCGGGCACGTTGCTCTCCTATCTCACCAGTTCGGAGGTGGGCGGGCCGCAGGGCAATTTCTCCGGCGCCGAAAGCGGCGACGCCAACCGCTATCTCCAGACCGACGCGCGCACGAACCCCCAGTTCAACCAGCGGATCCGGGGCATCGGCGAGGCGGCCCTCACCCGCGGTTATTTCCGCACCGACATCCCCTTTGACTCTTACAATACCGATAGCGTCACCGTCAGCCGGGGGCCCAATTCCCTGCTGTTCGGGATCGGCAGCCCCGGTGGCATCATCAACAATGGCCTGAAGGTCCCGGTGTTCGGCCGCGATCATCTGGAGGTCACTGGCCGGTATGGCTCGCATGGTAGTTCGCGAATCGAGACCGACCTCAACCGCGAGCTGATCCGGGGCCGCGTCGCGCTTCGTCTCGCGACCCTCTTCGATGATGAGCATTACCAGCAGAAGCCGGCCTTCGAGCGAGACAAGCGGCTCTACGGCGCGATCGAGGTGGTGCTGGCGCGGAACGCCCGCAGTCCGGTGCTGGGCCCCACGCTGCTCAAGGCGAACGTCGAGACGGGGCGCGTCAACGGGTCCCCGGTAGAGATCATTCCGCCGTCCCGGGCGTACGACAATTGGTTCGCGCCGTTCCCGGCCGGAATCGCGCGGCTCACCGGGACCCCGCCGCCCACCACGGTCGTCTCTCCAGCCGAGGGCGGCTCGTGGCGGTTCCAGGCGACCTTCAATCCGTTCGTCAGCAATCTGGAATCCGACATCAACACCAACGTCCATCCCGCCTACTTCCGGCGCATCCCGGTCATTTATAACAGCGCGACGGCAAGCCAGCCCACGCTCGGCCTGGCGGGACCCGATCCCCACGGCCAGGTGCCGGACCTACGGGTGATCGCGGGGATGCTCGGGGCCGCGAATTGGAACCCCACGCGTGACTTCGTCGCGACGGCCGGACTGACCGGGCTGCCCGGGGTCCAGCCGCTCGTGGCGGCGGCCGGGGGCAATCCGGCCACCGCCCGGCTCGGCACGCATCAGCTGTACCACGCCAACAGTCCCTATGGGGAGGGCTACACCCCCGGCTTTGCCACGCCGACGCTCCAGAACCGGAAGGTCTTCGACTACCACAACCTCGTCTACTCAGGCGGCGTCGACCGGGTGGAGAAGGTCTTCGGGGCGAGGAGCGTTGCGCTCGAGCAGACCTTCCTCCGCAACCGGCTAGGCGTCGAGCTGGCCTACGACCGGCAGAATTACCAGTGGACCCAGGATTTCCTCTTCAGCGGCGGCGGGGGCACGAGCTCCGCCGGTCCCTACGACGTCTACATCGACATCAACGAGTACCTGCTCAACGGCCTACCGAATCCCAATCTCGGCCGTGCCTACACCCGCGTCTCGGGCAACGTGATCCGCCGCGTCCGGTGGGACCGAGAAACCGCCCGCGCGACCGTGTTCGGCGAGTACAACTTCCGGGAAAAGAAGGGCGGCTGGTGGCGCCATCTGGGCAAACACCGGGTGGTGGGCCTGTTCTCCCGCGACGTCTTCGACGACTTCCGCGAGGGCTTGGTGGACACGTGGACCAGCAACACCGAAAACATCGCCGGCATCGCCAACGACAACCTGCTCACCGGCATCCGGCGCCGGCTCAACGTCGGCGTGTACACCTCGTCTTCCCTTCTCGGAGTGAGGTCGCCGGACGATATTCGGCTGGAGCAGATCCGCATCCGGAGGCCGCAGCCGGGCGACACCTTCGAGATCCTTTACGCGGACGTCGGGGCTGCCACCGCCGCTGGCCGTCGAGTGCAGAGCGGGCCGATGACCCTCGCGCGCGTGCTGTCGGAGCAGCGCGTCCTCCAGCAGCGGCTGAGCTCGCAGGCGGTCAGCTGGCAAAGCTACCTGTGGGATGAACATCTCGTGGGCCTGCTGGGCACGCGGCGAGACCAGACCCGCTCCTACGATAACCAGAATGCGCAGCAGCTCGGCTTCAGCACCACGCTTCCGGACGGCACCTGGAACACCGCGGCCACGCGGCTCACCACCGCCCCGGTGTTCGCCGAGTCCGGCACCACGGTCACCTCGAGCCTGATCGCGCGGTTTCCCGAGCGGTATCTCTTCCCCCTTCCGCTGGGTGCGGACCTCCAGTTCCACTACGCAAAGTCGGAAAACTTCAACCCGATCGGGTTGCGCAACGACACGCTGGGGTCGCCGATCGCGCAGCCCACCGGCAAGACGCGGGAGTACGGTTTCCTCGTGGAACTCCTGGATCGCCGAATCAGCCTCCGGTTCAACCGGTTCGAGACCGCCCTGCGGAACGTCGACGCGGGGGCCTTCGCCGACGTGGGCGGGTTCTTCGTCGCGAACATGAACAAGTATCTGCAGGCGCGCCGCGACGGGTTCCCCTTCGCTCAGCACCGGGTGCTGGTCGGGATCGAGCCCTGGCCCAGCACCATCACGACCTACGACCAGTTCTTCGCCGCGTTCACGGAGACCGTGCCCGCCCAGCTCCGGGGCGCCCTGAATCCCGTCTACCGCGACAACAACGGCGATGGGGTGGCCGACCAGCTCGTGGTCAACTCCATCACCAACCAAGGTGACACCTCGGACCGGGTGGCGCGGGGCCTCGAGGTGGAGCTGACCGCGAATCTCACACGCAACTGGCGCGCGCTGCTGAATGTGGGGCGGCAGGAGACCGTGCAGAGCAACACCGCCCCGCTGAACTGGCCAATCGCGGAGGCCTTCCTGAAAGGCATGCAGGAAAAGGGCATCCTCCCGCTCGTGCTGGATCCCGGCGGCGCCGGCGGGGGTGTGGTCCGCAGCATCGGCTCCCAGTGGCTGCAGACCAGCATGGGCAGCATCCGGGCGGCCCGCTCCCGGGACGGCGTGCGCGCCAACGAGCAGCGCGAGTGGCGCCTCAACGCGGTCTCAAAGTACACCTTCGGGGAGGGCTCGCTGAAGGGGATCGGGATCGGTGGCGCTGCGCGCTGGGAGAGCAAGGCCGCGACCGGCTATCAGACCTACCTCATCGACGGGAATGTCCCGGTGCCCGACGTGCGGCGCCCGTTCTTCGACGACGGCCTGTTCAGCGCGGACGCGTTCGCCAGCTACGAGCGGCGCCTCTTCGGGAGGTACCAGTGGCGGATCCAGTTCAACGTGCGGAACCTTGTGGCGGAGACCAGTGACATCCCGGTCAAGACCAACCCCGATGGCCAGGTCGCGGTGATCCGCATCCCCAACCCCCGCGTCTGGTACCTCACCAGCTCCATCCGCTACTGAGTCCCGTGCACGCCCCCTCCGCCCGTTCCGCCCGACGCTCGCTCTGGCGCGGCTACATCCTTGTCCCCCTCCTGCTCGCGGCTGGTGCCGCGGCGGGGGCCGCCGCGCAGCCCCCGCCCAACTTTGTCATCATCCTCGCCGATGATCTCGGCTACGGGGACCTCGCGTGCTACGGGCATCCGCGGCACCGCACGCCCCACCTCGACCGGCTTGCCGCCGAGGGCCTGCGCTTCACCGACTTCCACAGCAACGGCGCGATGTGCTCACCGACCCGTGCGGCGCTGCTGACCGGGCTCTACCCGAGCCGATTCGGGCGAAAGTTCGAGTCCGCCCTCAGCGGGCGCGCGGACCGCGGCGGGGGCCTCCCGCTCGCGGCCACCACGTTGGCGGAGGTGCTGCGGGACAGCGGCTACGCCACCGGGGCCTTCGGCAAGTGGCATCTCGGCTACGAGCCGCCGTTCGGGCCCACGCGGCAGGGGTTCACCGAGTTCCGCGGGCTCCTTTCCGGCGACGGGGACCATCACACGCACCGGGACCGGGAGGGTCGTCTCGACTGGTGGCACGGCGAGGAGAGGGTCGCGGAGGAGGGCTACACGGCGGAACTGCTCACCCGGCACAGTGTCGCCTTCATCGAACGCCACCGCGACCGGCCTTTCCTGCTCTACGTGCCCCATCTGGCCATCCACTTCCCGTGGCAGGGGCCTGGCGATCCGCCGCACCGCACCGCGGCCCGCGACTACGAAGACGAAAAATGGGGCCGAATTCCCGATCCCGGCAACGTCGCCCCCCACGTGCAGGCGATGGTCGAATCGCTGGACGCGGGCGTGGGCGCCATCGTAGCCGCGCTGCGTCGCCTCGCGATCGCGGAGCGGACGCTGGTGTTCTTCACGTCCGACAACGGCGGCTACATCACCTATGGGGCGAAATTCCGGAACATTTCTAGCAATGGCCCGCTGCGTGGGCAGAAGACCGAGCTCTACGAGGGCGGGCACCGCGTGCCGGCGATCGCCTGGTGGCCCGGTCGTATCCGGCCCGGGGTCACGGCGGCAACGACCGCGACGTTCGATCTCTTCCCCACGGTGCTTGGCTTGGCCGGGCTCCGGCCGCCGCCCCACGACGGCGCGGACCTCGCCCCGCTCCTGCTCCGTGGCGTCGCGCCGGAGGGGCGCACGCTGTTCTGGCGCGCCGGGGCGCGGGCGGCGGTGCGGCGTGGGCCGTGGAAGCTGGTCCGGCCCGCGGAGGGCGCACCGTCGTTGTATCACCTCGGTGAGGACATCGGGGAGACGCGCGACCTTGCCGGGCGCGAGGCGGGAACCGTGGCCGCGCTGCAGGCGGCCCTCGGAAACTGGGAGACCGAGGTCGACCGCGGTGGCCGCTGACGCGATGCGCTCTCCCCGCCACTTCGCCGCGGTCCTCGCGCTGGCGCTGGCCGCCGGCGCCGCCTCCAGTTTGGTCCAGGCGGCCCCCCGTCCCAACGTGATCCTCGTCCTTGCCGACGACCTCGGCTGGGGTGACCTCGGCGCCTACGGGCAGCGGGAGATCCGGACGCCCCACCTCGACCGGCTCGCCGCGGAGGGGATGCGGTTCACGCAGTTCTACGCCGGATCATCCGTCTGCGCGCCCTCTCGTTCCTGCCTGATGACCGGCCGCCACAACGGCCGCGGCCGTGTGCGCGACAACGTGCCCCACGGGGTCCATCTGCTGGCGGGGGATCTCATCCTCCCGGAGGTGCTGCGCGGCGCCGGCTACCGCACCGGCGGTTTCGGCAAGTGGAGCCTCGGCGACCACGGCGAGGCGGGAGCCCCCTGGCGGAAGGGTTTCGACGAGTACTACGGCTACCCGAACCAGGACCACGCCCACTTCTACTACCCGCATTTCCTCTGGGACACCGATCGGGTCGTCCTGCTGCCCGGCAACCGTCCGGGCCTGCCGGCGGCGAGGCGCGAGTACACCCCCGACCTCCTGCTGGCCCGCGCCCTGCGGTTCCTCGAGCGGCAGCGCGAGGACCGCCGTCCGTTCCTCCTCTATTTTCCCACCATCCTGCCGCACTGGTCGGAGTTTCCTAAGGACACCCCAGAGTCCCATGCGATCCCGAGTGATGCCCCCTACACGGGGCGCGACTGGCCGCCGGTGGAGCGGAATTACGCCGCGATGGTCACCCGGCTCGATCGCGACGTCGGCGCGCTGCTCGCCAAGCTCGGGGAACTGGGGCTGGAGCGCGATACGCTAGTCCTTTTCACGAGCGACAACGGGCCCTCGGGCGAAACGATCCATCGTCCCGATTTCTTCCGGAGCGCCGGCCCTTTCCGCGGCAGCAAGCGCCAGCTCTACGAGGGGGGCATCCGCGTGCCCCTGCTGGCGCGCTGGCCGGGGGTGATCCCTCCCGGCCAGGTGAGCGATGCGCTGAGCGCCAACTGGGACCTCCTGCCCACGCTGGCGGAACTCGCAGGCGCCCCGCCGCCGGCCGGCCTCGACGGGATCTCGCTCGCGCCCGTCCTCCGGGGCCAACCCCGGGACCGCGAACCCGAGTTCCTGTACTGGGATTACGGCCACACGCGCGAGGCGTTCCTACAGGCGGTCCGGGCCGGCGACTGGAAGGCCGTGCGGCCGGCGCTGGACCGGCCGACGGAACTTTATGATCTCGCGGCCGACCCAGGGGAAAGCCGCGACCTCGCCCGGGCGCGCCCCGATATCGTCGCCCGGTTGGAGGGAATGATGCGCCGCGCCTATGAGCCCTCGCCGGATTATCCGATCCGGAGCGCCCCGGCCGCCCCCCGCCCCTGAGCCCCCGATTCGTTCCCCGCCATGATCCCAACCTTGCCCCATCGTTGGCGTCTCCCCTCGTTGCTGCGCCGGGGTCTCCCGCTCGTGCCGCTGCTCGGCGGCCTACTCCTCGCCCCGGCCCGGGCGCAGGAGCCCGGAGGCGCCTTGGGTGGATTCGTCAGCAACCGTGCCACCGGCCAGCTGCTGCAGGGCGCACGCGTCGAGTTGCCCGCCCTCGGCCGCGGGACCCTGACCGACGGCACCGGCCGCTACGCCTTTACCGGCCTGCCGGCAGGTGACCAAGCTGTTGTCGTGACCTACGCTGGCCTCGATCCGCGGCGCGAGACGGTGGGGATTCCCGCCGCGGGGGTCGTGGGGCGCGATTTTGCCCTCGAGTCGGAGACTTACCGGATGGAGGCCTTCACCGTCACCGGGGAGCGCGAGGGCAACGCCGTGTCCATCACGCGGCAGCGCAACGCCGACAACGTCATCCACGTCGTCTCGACGGACACCTTCGGCAACGTGGCCGATGGCAACCTGGGTAATTTCCTGCAACGGCTGCCGGGCGTCGGGGCGATCATCGAGAACGGGGACATTATCGGGTTCGGGGTGCGCGGTACGCCCTCCGAGCTGAACTCCGTGAGTGTCGATGGGGTTCGCTCCTCCAACGCCTACGGGGGGGGCCAACCCGCAGGGAGACCGGGCGGTCGTGGTGGACTCGATCCCGTCCGATTTCATTAAGGAGATCGAGCTGGTGAAGGCGCTCACGCCCGACCTGCCCGCGGATTCGGTGGGCGGGGCCACGAATCTCGTCACCAAGTCCGCGCTCGATTTCCGGGACCCGGTGCTGACCTTCCGTGCGGGGGCCAACCAGAACACGTACCGCCGGGACGACCGACCGTGGCGGCCGACTGGCGGCGTGAGCTACCTGACCCAGCTCGGTCCGGCGAGGCGCATCGGGGTGGCTCTTTCCGCGAGCTACACGGAGACCACCAACAGCCGGGATCGAATCCAGATGGCGCGCAATTTCGCCGACGGCCGCAACACCACCGCGCGCACCCTCAACGATCAGGCGACCCGCACCCGGGCCGGTCTCGGAGCCAAGTTCAACTACCGGCCGGATGAGCGCACCGAGCTGCATTTCACCACCCAGTACACCTACTTCTCTTTTCAGCAGGCGCGTACGGACTGGAGCATCACCGCAGGCAGCACGGCGGTCGCCGACTACGGCGCGGTGAGCCGCGCGCAGATCGAGGCCGGCGCCGCGCCGCGAACGGCGACGAACGCTGCGGCGGGAGTGGCACCCGGTTTCTCCGACGCCTTCACCGAGATCCTGAACGCGACGTTCGTCAATACGGCCGGGGGCACCGCGCGGCACGGCCGAACCTACCGGTATGACCTCGCGGGCAGCCGCAAGCTGCCGGGTGAACAGAAGCTCTCGTTCCAAGCCACGTGGAACCCTTCGGAATACGACTTTATCTTCCAATTCATGGAGAACCGCCGGACCGGCGGCTTCGGCGTCGCCGTCGACACGCGGGAAAACCGCGACCGGCCGGTCTACCGGCAGACCTACGGCACCACGATTGGCGCGGGCGCCGACCTGCGTCCCTACACGGCCCTGCGGGCCGTGAACCGGGAGCGGAGCGACGAGGGGATTGCCCAGGGCCGGATCGATTACGAGGGCAAACTCGCCGCGGCCGGCGCCGCCTTGGAGTTCAAGGCGGGACTCAACTGGCGGCGCCAGGACCGGACGCTGACCGTGTACCAGCCGCGGTGGAACTACGTGGGGCCGGACGGCGTGGCCGGATCCGCCGACGACAACCTGGCGCAGTTCCGAAGGGCCGAACCGGGCTACGGCCTGTTCAACAACCAGTATCCCCGGCGCGACCAGTTTGATTACCCGAAGTTCCTGCAGGCCTTCGAGGCCAATCCTAGCTGGTTCCGCGAGTCCGGCACCACGGTGTCCACGGCCCCCGCCTTCAACGGCATCACCGAGGACGTCTCCGCCGGGTACGCGATGACCCGCGCGCGCTGGGGCGGATTCAGCGTCCTGGCCGGCGCCCGGGTCGAGGACACCGCCGTCTCCGCCACCGGCCGCATCACGGATCCCCGGAACGCCGGCCGGACCCTCGTGAGCCGCGACGGCGGTTACCGGGACCTCTTTCCGAGCGTGCACCTCCGCCACGAGCCGCTGGCCGGACTGCTGCTGCGCGCCAGCTACTCCACGGGCAGCGCGCGCCCGGCCTTCAGCGATGTCTACCCCGTGACCACCGTCTCCTACAACACCGCGACCGGCCTGGGCCAGGTGCGGCAATCGGATCCCGGGCTGCGGCCGCAGTACAGCCGCAACCTCGACGCCTCCGTTGAGTATTACCTGGCCCCGGTCGGGGTCGTCTCCCTGGCCCTGTTCCACAAGCGGCTGACCGACTTCATCTCGAGCGAGACCCGGATCATCGAGACCGGGGCCGGCAACGGCTTCGGCGGCGAATATGCCGGCTTCGACTGGATCACGACCCGCAACTTCGGCTCCGCCACCATCAAGGGTTACGAGCTCAACTACAGCCAGCAGCTGCGGAGGTTGCCCGGCGTCCTGCGCGGCCTCGCCCTCTTCGCCAACTACACGCGGATCTCCACCACCGGTACCTACGCGAACGGCACCGCGGAGCTGGTCCGGTTCATCCCGGAGACGGCCAACGCTGGCCTGTCCTGGCGCTGGCGCGGACTCTCCCTGCGCGCGGCCGGCAATTACAAGAGCGGCTACCTGATGACCTACAACGCCAACGATTACGCCCGGCAGCGCGTGACCGACGTCACGACGTGGGACTTCAACGTCCAGTACGGCTTCAGCCCGCGGGTCAACGTGTTCGTCGATGTGGTGAACGCCTTCAACCGCTGGGCCTCCTGGTACACTGGCGCGGATCCGGGCCGGGTCATTATGAGCGAGGTCTACGGCACCCGCCTGAGCGCTGGGGTCAGCGGCCGCTTCTGAGCTCTCCGCCCCCGATGCGTCTCCTCGCTTCCCTGTTCCTCGGCTCCGCGCTAACGGCTGCGGCGGCCTCGCCTGGTCGCCCGCCGAACGTCCTGTTCCTAGCCTCCGACGACCTGCGGGACAACCTCGGCTGCCTTGGCGACCCGGTGGCGCGCACGCCCCACCTCGACGCCCTCGCGCGCCGCGGCGTCCTCTTCGAGCGCGCCTACTGCCAGCAGGCGCTCTGCAACCCGTCCCGCGCCTCCCTGCTCACCGGGCGGCGCCCGGACACGCTGCGGGTCTGGAACCTCCCCACCCACTTCCGCGAGACCCTGCCCGACGTCGTCACCCTGCCGCAGCACTTCCTGCGGCACGGCTACTTCACCCGGAACATCGGGAAAATCTTCCATAACTTCCGCACTCGGATCCAGGGGGACCCCGCCTCCTGGAGCGTACCCGCGGAGCTCCACTTCGCCTCGCACGCGGCCGATGTCGCGGTGCTCGACGGGGGTACGGCGCCGCCGAACCTCGCGCAGGCGAAGGGAGCGGAGGCCCGCGACGTCCCGGATGAGGCCTATTTTGACGGCCGGGTGGCGGCGCGCGCGGTCGAGGCCCTGCGCGCAGCCAGCCGTCGCCCCGAGCCCTTCTTCCTCGCGGTCGGTTTCTGGAAACCGCACACGCCCTTCAATCCGCCCAAGCGCTATTGGGACCTTTATCGCCGCGGCGAGATTCCGCCCATCCGGCATCCGGGACCGCCGCGCGACACGCCCGCCGTCGCGCTGAAGGGTGCGAACGAACTCAGCCCCGGCACTCGCGAGGCGATGGCGGAACTGCGGCACGGCTATTACGCCGCGACCAGCTACCTCGACGCGCAGGTCGGCAAGGTCCTCGCGGAGCTCGACCGCCTCGGGTTGGACGGCAACACCATCGTCGTGTTCTGGTCCGACCACGGCTTCCACCTCGGGGAACACGGCCTCTGGGGCAAGACCTCCAACCGGGAACTCGACGCCCGCGTCCCCCTCATCATCACCGCGCCGGGGGTCGCCCGCGCGGGCTCGCGGACCCGCTCCCTCGCGGAACTGCTCGACCTCTTCCCCACGCTCGTGGACCTCTGCGGCCTGCCGACGCCGGCCGGGCTCGAGGGCGCGAGCCTCCGCCCGGTCCTCGCCGACCCATCCGCCCGCGTCAAGGACGCCGCCTTCACCCAAACCCCACGGCCCGCCAACATCCAGGGCGGCCGCAGTGAGATCATGGGCTACTCCCTGCGGGATGACCGCCATCGTTACACCGAATGGCGCGCGTGGTCGACGGGCGATCTGGTCGAGGCCGAGCTTTATGATCTCGCCCAGGATCCCGGCGAAGATGTCAACCTCGCCGTGGAGCCCGCCCGCGCGCCCGTCCTGGCCTCGCTCGCGGCGCGGCTGGCCCGCCAGTTCCCCCGCCGTCCTCTCCCCGCCGAACCCGCCCTTCCCTGAACCCCGCTCCCGATGAAGCCCATCCTCTGGTGTTCCCTGGCCCTTTGCTCCAGCCTGACAGCCAACCCGCCGCCAAGTGTGGTGCGGGCGGGGTTCATCTTCGAGCAGGCCCCGTTCGCCGAGTGCCACGCCTCGACCATCGTGGACTCGGGGAGGGGGCTGGTCGCCGCGTGGTTCGGCGGCACCCGCGAGCGCAGTCCGGACGTGGGCATCTGGGTTTCCCGCCAGGAATCCGGCGGCTGGACCGCCCCCGTGGAGGTCGCGAATGGCCTGCAGTTCACCTACACCGACGGGACATCCTTACGCTACGCGTGCTGGAATCCGGTGCTCTTCCAGAATCCCGGCGGACCGCTGATACTCTTTTACAAGGTGGGTACGACGGCGCAGAACTGGTGGGGGATGGTCGTGACGAGTCGCGACCAAGGAGTGACCTGGACCGAGCCGCGCCGGCTCCCGCCGGGTTTCTTCGGGCCGATAAAGAATAAACCCGTCTCCCTGCCGGGCGGCGTGCTCCTCGCCCCCTCCAGCGACGAGTCGCACGAGACGCCGAGCGCGTGGCGCGTGCATTTCGAGCGCAGCAGCGACGGCGGCCGCACCTGGACCCGTACCGGCCCGCTTAACGACGGGCGCACCCTCAGCGCCATCCAGCCGAGCATCCTCGTGCATCCCGGCGGCCGCTTGCAGGCGCTGGGGCGCACGCGGCAGGGCCGGCTCTTCGACACTTGGTCGTCCGACGGTGGACTCAACTGGGGCCCGCTGACCTTGAGCGAATTGCCGAACCCGAACTCCGGCACCGATGCGGTCACCCTGCGGGACGGCCGGCACCTGCTGGTTTACAACCACGCGGAGGCAGGCCGCTCGCCGCTGAATGTCGCCCTTTCGCGCGACGGCCGCGCCTGGGTGGGGGCGTTGGTCCTTGAATCAGAGCCGGGAGAGTTCAGCTACCCGGCGGTCATCCAAGCGGCCGACGGGCTCGTCCACCTCACCTACACGTGGAAGCGGAAGAAAATCCGGCACGTGGTCCTCGATCCCGCGCGGCTGGAAGGATCGCCCATCACGGCGGGCCGCTGGCCATCCACGGTCGGCACGGCCGCGCCTTGAGCGTGCCCTCGACCTAGCCTCTTCGCTAAGCCGGCACGATTCAATTGGAGGCGGAGCAGCGGGGTGAGATGGCGAGCACATTTCAGGGGCGAGAGACCGAGGCATACCCGGAGGGTATGGCGACGGGAGAGAGCCACTGAAAGGTGCCGGCAGGTCACCTCGATGCGACCCGATCAATTGAATTGTCCCGGCTAAGGTCGGGTGCGCGGTCCACCTCGGCTCATTTTTCCGGAAGAGGCCACGCAGTTCCGGTGGGGCGGCGACGGGATCCGAGCCGGGCTCGCCGCGCCCCGGGATGCGCGATGCGCCGGCCGGCACCACTTGGAAGTTTGACCGCGCCCCCACCAGCCAAACCCTTGATGCCCGGTTCCGCCGGGCGGGAAAGGGTTGCCTCCGCCGCGCGGCCGCGGACACGGTTCCGGCCGCGCCGCCCGTGTCGTCCCGAACCGCCCCCGTCACCCGTTCCTCCCCGCGCGGCCCGCGCTGGCTCGCCGCTGCGCTGGCAGGCGCGCTGACCGCGGTCGCGGCCCCGGATTTCGAACGCGAGGTCCAGCCGGTGCTCGCCGCGCATTGCCTCAAGTGCCACGGGCCGGAAAAGCAGAAGGGCGGCTACCGCGTCGACGTGAAGGCCATCGCGCTCACCGGCGGCGAGGGCTCCGCCCCGAATCTCCTCCCCGGCAACGCCACGGGCAGCCCCCTCTTCCGCTACGTGAGCGGCGCCGACCCCGACCTGCGGATGCCGCCCGCCGGCGAACCGCCGCTCGCCCCCGCCGAGGTGGCCCTCCTGCGCGCCTGGATCGACGCCGGCGCACCCTGGCCCGACCACGCCAGCGCGACTGTCGCCGATCCGCTCGACTGGTGGTCGCTCAAGCCCGTCGCGCGCGTCACCCCGCCGCCCGGGGCCCCGCACCCGGTCGACGCGTTCATCCGCGCCCGCCTCGCCGCCGCCGGGCTACCGCCCTCGGCCCCGGCCGATCCCCGCACGCTGATCCGCCGCCTCTCCTTCGACCTCACCGGCCTCCCTCCTTCCCCCGAGGAGATCGCCGCCTTCGTGGCGGATCCCGCCCCGGACGCCTACGCGCGCCTCGTGGATCGGTTGCTCGCGTCCCCGCGCCACGGCGAACGCTGGGCCCGCCACTGGCTCGACGTCGTGCACTACGGGGACACCCACGGCTACGATAAGGACAAGCCCCGGACCAACGCCTGGCCCTACCGCGACTACGTCATCCGCGCCTTCAACACGGACAAACCCTACGCGCGGTTCGTGCAGGAGCAGATCGCGGGGGACGTGCTCTTCCCCGACTCGCCCGAGGCCGTTGAGGCGCTCGGCTTCATCGCCGCCGGCCCCTGGGATTTCATCGGGCACGCCGAGGTCCCGGAGACGAAGATCGACGGCAAGCTGGCCCGCCACCTCGACCGCGACAATATGGTCGCCAACGCGATCGGCACCTTCGCGAGCGCCACGGTGCACTGCGCCCAGTGCCACCAGCACAAGTTCGACCCGATCCCCCAAGAGGATTACTACCGCCTCCAGGCCGTCTTCGCCGCGCTCGACCGCACCGACCGCCCCTACCATCGCGATCCCGCCCTCCACGCGCGCGCCCGCCGGCTGCAGGCCGATCAGGCGGCGAACGCGGCCGCCCTCGTCACCCTGGAGGCGCCTTGGCGTGCCGCCGCCGGCCCCGCCCTCGCGGAACTCGATCGCGCGCTCGCCGCCGCCGCCGCCGAACGCGGCCCGAACGTCCGCCGCGGCTACCACAGCGCCACCGCCGCTTCGCCCGACACCGTGAAGTGGGTGCAGGTCGACCTCGGCGCCACGGTCGAGATCGACCGCATCTGGCTGCTGCCGGCCAGCGACCCCTTCAACGGCCGCGGCGACGGCTTCGGCTTCCCGGTGCGCTTCAAGGTCGAGGTGAGCGATGACCCGGAGTTCCGCACCGGCGTGAAACTCGCGTGGATCCGCTACGACGCCACTTTTATGGCGGACTTTCCCAACCCCGGCCTCACGCCCTTCTCGACCGGCGGGGGCAAGGACGACGGCCTCGCCGGCCGCCACGTGCGCGTGACCGCCACGCGCCTCGCGCCCCGGAAGGACGACTACATCCTCGCCCTCGCCGAGCTGAAGGTGACCGACCGGGCCGGCCACAACGTGGCCCTCGGCAAACCGGTGACGGCGCTCGACTCAATCGAGTCCGGCGAGCGCTGGGCGCGCGCGAACCTCACGGACGGGCTCGCGCCCTCCGGCCCCGGCGCCGAGGAGAAGGCCGCGCTGGCGGCACGGCGCGAGGAGGTGCTGCTGGCCGCGGCCGACCCGGCGGGACGGGAACGGCGCGCGGCGCTCCGGCGCGAGGCGGAGCGGTTGGCGGCGGAGGTCGCCGCGTTGCCCAAGCCCGACCTCGTCTACGCCGGCGGCATCCACCACGGCACCGGCACCTTCACCGGCACGGGACCGGCGGGCGGCCGTCCGCGCCCGATCCACCTCCTCGCCCGCGGGCAGGTCACCCATCCCGGCCGATTGGTCGCCCCCGGCGCGCTCTCGGCGATCACCTTCGCCCCCGCCACGTTTGAGCTGCCGGACGACGCGCCCGAGGGTGCGCGCCGCGCGGCGCTTGCGCGCTGGCTGACCGACCCGCGCCATCCGCTCACCTGGCGGAGCATCGTGAACCGGGTCTGGCAGTATCATTTCGGGCGTGGCCTGGTGGAGACGCCGGACGACTTCGGCCGCAACGGCGGCCAGCCCTCGCACCCGGAGCTGTTGGACTGGCTCGCGGCGGAGTTCCGCGACGGCGGCGGCTCCCTGAAGGCGCTGCACCGCCTGATCGTGACCAGCGAGACCTACCGGCAGGCGTCTTCGGCGAACGCGGTGGGCGCGGCGAGCGACGCGGGCAACACGCTCCTGTGGCGGCAGAACCGGCGCCGGCTGGAGGCCGAGGCGGTCCGCGACGCGGTGCTGGCGGCGAGCGGCCGCCTGGACCTCGCGATGGGCGGCCCGGGCTGGCGGGACTTCGTCGTGGAGCGGCCCGAGCACTCGCCGCACTACGTCTACGCCAAGGCGGACCCGGAGGACCCCGCCACCTTCCGCCGCTCGATCTACCGGTTCATCGTGCGCTCGCAGACGCAGCCGTGGATGACCGCGCTCGACTGCGCGGATCCCTCGATGCGCGTGGACCGCCGCAGCGAGAGCCTCTCGCCGCTGCAGGCGCTGGCGCTGCTCAACCACGGCTTCATCCTCACGCAGGCGCGCCACTTCGCGGCGCGGGTTTCGGCGGAGGCGCCGGACCTCGCGGGCCAGGTCGCGCGCGCGCACGCCCTCGCGGTGGGCCGCGCGCCCTCGCCCGCGGAGGCGGCGCAACTCGGCGAGTTCGCCCGCGTCCACGGCCTGCCGGCGCTGTGCCGGCTGCTGCTGAACCTGAACGAGTTCCTCTTCATCGACTGAGCGCGCGACGATGACCAACGACTCCCCCTACCACCGGCAGCCGCCCCCGCGTCCGCCGACGCGCCGCGAGTTCCTCTGGAGTTCCGGCGGCGGCCTGGGCGGCCTCGCGCTCGCCGCGATGCTCGGCCGGGACCGCGCCCTCGCCGCGCCCGCCGCCGCGGGAGCGCCGGCCCCGCGGGCGAAACGCGTGGTGCAGTTCTTTATGGCGGGGGCGGCCAGCCACCTCGACCTCTTCGACTACAAGCCCGAGCTGGTGAAGCGCGACGGCCAGCCGAGCGATTTCGGCGAGCCGGTGGAGGCGTTCCAGAACGGCCTCGGGCCGTGGCTCCGCCCGCTCTGGGACTTCCGGCCCCACGGCGGCTGCGGCAAACTGCTCAGCGAGGTCGTCGCGCCGCTCGGCGCGGTCGTCGACGAGCTGGCGTTCGTCCACAATATGACCGGCAAGTCCGGCGTCCACAGCGCCGCCACGCTGCTGCAGGCGACGGGGTTCCAGCTCCCCGGTTTCCCGGGCGCGGGCTCGTGGGTCAGCTACGGCCTCGGCTCGCTCAACGACAACCTCCCCACGTTCGTCGTCCTGCCCGACCACCGCGGCTTCCCCTCCAACGGGGTGAAGAACTGGGACGCCGCCTTCCTCCCCGCGCAGCACAGCGGCACGCTGGTCTATCCCGACGCCGAGGCCCCGATCGCCGACCTGCACCCACACCGCGCCGGTGGGTACGTCACCCCGGCGGGAGAGGCGGACGCGCACCGGTTGCTGGCCGAGCTGAACCGCGGCCACGCCGCCACCCGTGAGGGGGACCAGCGCCTCGACGCCCGCATCCGCAGCTACGAGCTGGCGGCGCGGATGCAGCTGGCCGCCCCGGAGGCGCTCGACCTGAAGGCGGAGCCGGAGCACGTGCGGCGGCTCTACGGCCTCGAGCGGGGGCCGCAGGCTTGGCCGAAGGAGATCAACGCGGAGGAGGAGACGTGGCACTTCGGCCGCAAGTGCCTCGCCGCGCGCCGGCTGCTCGAGCGCGGCGTGCGGTTCGTCCAGGTCTGGAGCGGCAACGACAACAGCTTCCCGCGCCGCAACTGGGACTCCCACGAGGACGTCCGCCGCGACCACGGCCCGCTGGCCCTCGGGATGGCGCGCGGCGCCGCGGCCTTCATCCAGGACCTCCGCCAGCGCGGCCTGCTCGAGGACACGCTCATCCTCTGGACGACGGAGTTCGGGCGGATGCCGTCGACCCAGGGCGGCAAGGGGCGCGACCACAACCCGTTCGTCTTCACCAACTGGCTCTGCGGCGGCGGCATCCGCGGCGGGATCACCCACGGCGAGAGCGACGCCTTCGGCTACAAGCCGCTCGACCGCGCCAATCCGACCACCGTGTACGACATCCACGCGACGCTCCTGCACCAGCTGGGCCTCGACCACACGCGGCTGACCTTCCGCCACAACGGCATCGACCGCCGCCTCACCGACGTCCACGGCCGCGTCCTGCGCGAGCTGCTCGCCTGAGCGGGCGGAGCGCGGACCAGTGGAATCTACGTCAAACCGCGATCGTATTCCGCCACTTCAAGCCGCGGAAACGCGAGATGCCCGCGTCCGTCGAGTGGAGCACGCAGTTGTGCTGAACCGCGGGCGCCACGTTTGGCCTTGGCGGCCACATCGGGATCAAGCGTCAAGGTGGTTTTCCTAAAAGCACGATGATGCTTGAATGCGTCCGGTGATGGTGTGGCCCGTCCGCGCGCGGCCGGCCTCAGGGCGCCTTGAGCGTGGCGATGAGGTAGGCGGTGGGGTCGGCGTGCTTCACCCCGGGGGCGCCGGGATAGACCAGCTCGCACGGCACGCCCGCGGCGGCGCAGCGCTCCTGCAGCTTCACGCCGAAGTTGGCGGTGTGCGTCGGATCCTTCTGCTCCTGCCCCAGCGCCGGCGGGGCGCCGTACGAGAGGTACACCGGCGGGTCATCGGCGCTCACCAGCGCGTAGGGCGAGAACTCGGCGATCCACGGCAGCAGCCGCGCGCGCGCGGCGAGGAAATCGGGAAACGCCCCCACCCCGAACGCGTGGCCGCCGTAGCGGCTGTTCGGCGTCCATTCCTGCATCTGCCGTGGGTCGAGGGTCGTCTGCGCGCCGATCACCGCCGCGCAGAACAGCCGGGTCGACTCGCGGGCCACCGGGTCGCCGCTGCGGGGATCCGCCAGATCGGGGCTGTAGGCGAGCCACAGGCTGGAGCAGGCCCCGGCCGAGCCGCCTGCCGCGCCGATGCGCACGCGGTCGAGGTTCCACGCCGCCGCCTGGCTGCGCACGAACTGCAGGGCGCGCGCGGCGTCCTGCAGCGGGGCGCGGACGGGCGGAATCACGCCCTCGGCCTCGGCGTGGCGGATCAGACGGTAGTTGATCGAGACCACCGAGATGCCCGCCTTGAGCAGGGCCGGGACGTCGACGAACCGGTCGACGCGCTCCTTCTCCCCGCCCCGCCAGCCGCCGCCGTGGATCACGAAAGCGAGCGGCGTCGGCGTGGCGGACGGGGCGCGCCAGAAGTCGAGCACGTGGCGCTCGTGGGGCCCGTAGCGCACCCCGGCGAGCGTGGGCGGGGGCACCGTCGCGGCGTAGGCGGGCGCGGCGTCAGCGGCCTTGCCCTTCGGGGCGGCGGCGGGGGCCGTGGCGGGCAGGATGGCGAGCAGGGTGAGCGCGAGGAACCTCCGGAGGGGCATCCCGCGATCGAGCCGTTTCCGCGCGCGACAGGCAAGCCCCCGGCGGGTGGGGTGTGTCGCTTAGCCGGATACGTCCTCCGGCTCAGGCCGGGCCGAGGAGGTTGCGGAGGGCGGCGAGGTACTTGTCGCGCGTGCGGGCGATCACCTCGGGCGGGAGGCGTGGCCCCGGGGGGCGCTGGTCCCAGGCGATGGCGAGCAGGTGGTCGCGGACGAACTGCTTGTCGTAGCTCGGCGGCGAACCGCCGGGCGCATAGGCGTCGGCCGGCCAGTAGCGGGAGGAGTCGGGGGTGAGCACTTCGTCGATCAGGAACAGTTGCCCGGAGTCGTCGGTGCCGAACTCGAACTTCGTGTCGGCGAGGATCATTCCCGACTGGCGGGCGCGGTCGTGGCCGAAGCGGTAGAGCGCGAGGCTGAGGGCCTTCACGCGGGCGTAGAGTTCCGGGCCGACGATGGCGGCGCCGCGGGCGTCTTCGATGGGTTCGTCGTGCTGGCCCTTGGGGGCCTTGGTGGTGGGCGTGAAGAGCGGTTCGGGCAGGCGGTCGGCCTGGCGCAGCCCGGCGGGGAGGCGGTGGCCGCAGACCGCGCCGGATTCCCGGTAGGCGCTCCAGCCGGAGCCGATGAGGTAGCCGCGCGCGACGCACTCGATGGCGAGCGGCCGGAGCTTGCGGACGATCATACTACGCAGGCGGAGGTCGGGATCGTGGAGGCCGCAGCGGGTGAACTCGCCCTCCTGACCGGGCAGCAGGTGGTTGGAGACGAGGTGGCCGGTCTGGGCGAACCACCAGTTGCTCATCTGCGTGAGGATGGCGCCCTTGCCTGGGATGCCGTCGGGCAGGACCACGTCGAAGGCGGAGAGCCGGTCGGTGGCGACGAGGAGGAGGGCGTCACCCAAGTCGAAGATCTCGCGCACCTTGCCCGAGCCGAGGCGGGGGAAGGGGAGCCCGGTGATGGTGGTGACGGCGGTGGCGGGCAGGCGGGCGGCGAGGGCGGCGAAGGTCATAACGGACGGCGGGGGGTTGTGCGGGGGAAGGCGGCGGGGCGGCGAGCAAAACCTCGCGGCGGGGGGCCGGGTGCAGAATTGGGTTGCGGGCGGGGGGGGGTGGACGTACCGTCCTCGCTTCCGTGGTTGGTCCCCATCGTCTAGCCTGGCCT
Source organism: Verrucomicrobiota bacterium (assembly GCA_016871775.1). Taxonomy (GTDB): domain Bacteria; phylum Verrucomicrobiota; class Verrucomicrobiia; order Opitutales; family Opitutaceae; genus ER46. Next base: position 48,897 of record VHCI01000010.1, read on the forward strand.
AGGACACCACCCTTTCACGGTGAGAACCGGGGTTCGAATCCCCGTGGGGACGCCAGCCTTGATAAGCGCCGCATTTCGAGAGAGATGCGGCGCTTCTCTTTGGGAGCCGTCCTCGGTTCGGGCCGATTTGCTGACACTTTCGCACACAGCGCTGACAATGTGCAGGGATGTCCAAAGCGAGCGAGCGGAAACGCCTGCCCCGTCGCCATGGCACACGCCCGCCGAGTTTCGCCCAGACTTGGCTGCTAGTTTGGGCGGGGGTGACTAACTCTTTCGGAGTTGGTCAATCACTGCGCCCAGCGGTCGGGGCCATATGTACGGAATTCCGGTAGCTCTGGATTCCCGGTTGGTCAGACGCAGCAGGTCGGCTCCAGACTAGAAAAAGTCAGCTCCGTTCAGAAGACACGGCCAAGACCTATTTCCTGACCTTTTCTGCCACCATCAGCGCACTCTTGGTCAAAAACTCCGTGACGGTCAGGTGCAGTTTGCTGGCCGCGCCCACAATCGCCCGGTGCTCAAGGTGTTTGAATTGAAAATGCCCCGTGCAAATGCCAACCAGCGAGCGTTTCCGTGGGTTCCAGCGCATGGAGTTGACGGGCGGTCTGCGGTCCAAGGGGACGGCAAATTATCCCCTTGAAGATAGATAGACGATTACGTAACGGTTTATTGTGCCATATGAATCGCTCAGCCGAAACCGAATCGTCCAAGCGCTCCGCCGCTTGGGGGCGCTGGCGCACGAACAAAAAGTAACGCTCGAAATCTCCCTCTATGGCGGTGCGGTATTCACGCTGGTTTATGGCTCACGCGATGCGACCAAGGATGTAGATGCCCTTGTTCGACCGAGCGAAATCGGCAAAACGCTCGCCGCGAAAGTCGCGGCCGAACTCAGCCTGCCTGACGATTGGCTGAACGACGACGTGAAGCAATTTCTAGCCGAGAAAGAGGCCAAGCGCAGCCTCCCCGAAGGCGATTTCGGTGAAGGGATCCGAGTCGTCATCCCTACGGCGGCTTACCTACTCGCAATGAAGCTTCGCGCCTGTCGCCCGCCCTTGCCTGGTTACGCCGGCGATTACGGGGATATTCGTTTCTTGGTGCAAAAAATGGGAATCGGATCGGCCGAGGAGGCAGAAGCCATCCACAACAAGTTCTTTCCGCACGATGCGCTCACGGCCGAAGCCCGGGAGGTCGTCAAAGGTGCCGTTCAGGCCCGAACATGATCACGCGTCCCAAATCTTTGAAGGAAGTTGCCGAGCAGTCTGCCTCGCTCAGCGAGTTCGGCCTGAATCTGCGCGACTGGCTCCACGAGTTGCGACGTGCATCCTCGCGGTCACAAGCCGCGGCCACCATTGCCGATGAACCGCCCAAGCTTCGGGAGAAATTTCCGCAGGGCAGCGTTGCCGATGCTTGGCTGGGGGCCTACGCGGAGCACTTGGCGCAAAAAGTCCACCGCATTGCGCCAACGTGGGCTTTCGCGCCCGACCGCGTTGCGAAAGACCCGATATTCGACGCTGGCGCCGATAGTCCGACGCTGCGCGTCTTGGCTTTGGCGCACGCGCCCGCGGCCTTTAAGCGCCGAAACATCTTCACGCCCTCCGTGAATCTTCCGCTGCGTGTGCGCGCCGGAAGGCCCATGAAATCGCTCGAAGAGAAACGAAAAAACAATGCAGAGCGCCAGCGTCGGTTCCGGAAAGCTCGCCTCGAAGAGTTGGCCGCACTGCGAAAGTTGTTCGCGAGGAAACATCCTTTAGGCAAGAAACGCTGACATCCGCCGCACTGCACCCGCGGTGAAATGCGAGGATGGAGCGCTTAGATTCGAGCAGGGCAAAAAAATTGCCACGGATTTGCCAGCCGCTCCGTTTCCACCCTGTTTTTCCTGCATCACTCCGCATCGGATCGCTTGTTCTAATTCACTCACAAACAACTCAAAGCGCGAATAACGAAGCTTTTCCGTTGTCAGGTTGCTATTGGTTCTGAGAGGGACGCCGGAACTGCTCCACCTTTGATGTCAGTCTGAGGCGTTGGTTGATATGGTGGGGTTGGCGGTCGTTGGCAATCTCAGGCGGAGGGACGGACCGGCTTGGCGGTCCGGCCCGGAGCC
>VHCI01000011.1 GCA_016871775.1 Verrucomicrobiota bacterium
GCACCGCAGAAATCCTGGCCAACATCGCCCTCCACCGCGGCGAGACCTGTGACCTTCGCGCAGTGGTAATGGACGAGTTTCATTATTATTCGGATCCGGCCCGGGGCGGCGCTTGGCAGATCCCGCTGCTGACCCTGCCCCACGCCCGCTTCCTCCTGATGTCGGCGACCTTGGGCGAGACCGCTTTCTTCGAGCGAGAGATGACGCGCGTGACCGGGGCGCCGAGCCGCACCGTGCGCAGCGAACGGCGGCCGGTACCGCTGGAATTCGAATACTCCGAGATGCCCCTCGCCGAACGCGTGGCCGAGCTGCTCGCAACCAAGCGGGCTCCGATCTACCTCGTGCACTTCACCCAGCGGTCGGCGGCCGAGGCGGCACAGGCGCTGATGAGCCTCAACATCTGTTCGCGGGAGGAGAAGGCCGCCCTGCAGGGGTCCCTGGAGTCCGCCCGCTTCAACAGTCCGCACGGCCGGGAGGTGCAGCGCTGGCTGCGCCACGGGATCGGGGTGCACCACGCCGGCCTCCTCCCGAAGTACCGCCTCCTCGTCGAGAAGCTGGCCCAGCAGGGCCTGCTCAAGGTCATCTGCGGCACGGACACCCTCGGGGTGGGCATCAACGTCCCCATCCGCACCGTGCTCTTCACGCAGCTGTGGAAGTACGACGGCAAGAAGGCGGCGGTCCTCACCGTGCGCGACTTTCGCCAGATCGCGGGCCGCGCCGGGCGCAAGGGGTACGACGACCGGGGCTTCGTGGTCGTGCAGGCCCCGCCCCACGTGATCGAGAACCGCCGGGCCGAGGAGAAGGCCGCCGCCAGCCCCGGCCGCCGCGCGCCCCCCAAACAGCGCGCCCCGGAAGGCACGATCGCGTGGGACGAACGCACCCTCGAGCGGTTGCGCACCGCCCCGCCCGAGGCGCTCACCTCCCGCTTCGAGGTCTCCCACGGGATGCTGCTGCTGATGCTCTCGCGCACGGGCGACGGCTGCCGCGACCTCCAGCGCCTGCTGCGCGAGTGCCACGAGACGCCCCACCGCCAACGCCTCCTCCGCCAACGCGCGTGGCAACTCTTCCGCGCTCTGGTCGAACGCGGCATCGTGGTCCCGCGCCCCCGAGGCGGCCATGGCCCCAAGCTCCAGGTCAACGTGGAGTTGCAGGACGATTTCTCCCTCCACCAAGCCCTCTCGCTCTACCTGATCGACACCCTGCCCCGGCTCGACCCCGAGGACCCCGACCACGCCCTCAACCTGCTCACGCTGTGCGAGGCCATCGTGGAGGACCCGGACGCGATCCTGCGGCGGCAGGTGGACCGGCAGAAGTCGGCCAAGCTCGAGGAACTGCGCGCCGCCGGTGTCCCCTACGAGGAGCGGATGGAACGGCTGGAAGAGATCGAGCACCCCAAGCCCCTGCGCGAATTCCTCTACGACACCTTCAATGCCTTCGCCGCCCAGCACCCGTGGGTCGAGCAGGAGAACGTGCGGCCAAAGTCGATCGCCCGCGAGATGTACGAGCGGTATCTCTCCTTCTCCGCCTACGTGCGGGAGTACGAGCTGCACCGGGTCGAGGGCGTCCTGCTCCGCCACCTCGCGCAGGTCTGGAAGGTCCTCGCCCAGACCGTTCCCGACACCGCCAAGACGGAGGCCGTGCGGGAGGTGGAGGATTACCTCGGGGAACTGATCCGAGGCGTGGACTCCAGTCTGCTCGAGGAATGGGAACTGCTGGTGAATCCCGCCGCCGCCACGCCGCGGGACGACCGCGCGCCGGCGGCGCCGGCGCGCGCCACGCGGCCGGACCTCACGCGGGACCGGCCCGCCTTCCGCCGTCTCGTCCGCGCGGCGCTGCTGGGCGTGCTCCAAGATGTGGCGCTGCGGGACTGGGATGGCGCCGCGCAGCGCCTGGGCGCCGAAACGCCCGGCGGGCCCGCCGGCGACGCTCCCGGGCCCTCCCCGGCGCGCCAGGTCGAGCAGGCCTTTCAACCTTACCTCGAGGCGCGAGGCCGCCTGCGGCTCGATCCCGAGGGGCGCTCCGCGCAACACACCCATTATACCAAGGGCGACCAGCCTAGCAGCGACGAACCGTGGACGGTCGCGCAAACCCTTGTCGACCCCGAGGGGCTCAACGACTGGGAGGCGGTATTCACCGTCGCGATCCCCGCCTCGCAGGCCGCCGGCCGCGTCGTGCTCGAACTGGCTCACGTCGGCCCGATCGGCGGGAACGCGCCGGCGTGACCCGGCGTGGCCCAGGCCGGCCCCGCGCCGGGGCTGCCGGACCACTCACGGATCGACCGGGACGCCCTCGGCGCGCAGCCGCTGGAGCTTGTAGGTCAGGGCGCGGCGGCTGATCGCGAGCTCGCGGGCCGTCTCCGTGCGGTTGAAGCGGTTTTTCCGCAAGGTCCGCAAAATCGCCTCCCGCTCGATCTCCGCCAGTCGCTGCAGATCGCGCGGGGCCTCCCCGGCGGGCACGGCGGCAGCCAATATGCGGGCCGGCAGATGCTCAGGCAGGACGACCTCGCCGCGGGAAAGCAGGGCGGCGCGCTCCATCGCGTGGCGCAGTTCGCGGACGTTGCCCGGCCAGGGGTAAGCCTGGAGGGCGGCCGCCACGGAGGAGGAGAACCGGGGCTGCTGGCGCGAGAAGAGGGCGCTGAAGTGACTCGCGAGCGGCAAAATATCCTCCGGGCGCTCCCGCAGGGGGGGCACGTGGATCTCCATCCCGCTGAGCCGGTAGTACAGGTCTTCCCGGAAGCGGCCCGCGGCGACCTCCGCGGCCAGATCCCGGCTGGTTGCCACCAGCAATCGCGCGCGTGACCGGACGTCCCGCGTGCCGCCCACCCGGCGGAACACCCCTTCGTTCAGCAGCCGCAGCAGCCGACTTTGGAGGGCGCCTGGCAACTCGGCGATCTCATCCAAAAACAGGCTGCCCGCCTCTGCCTGCTCCAGCCGGCCAGTACGCACGAGCCCGCCCGGCAATTCCTGACCGAAGAGTTCCGCCTCCAACTGGGCCTCCGGCACCGCGACGCAGCCCACCTTGACCAGAGGCCCCACCGCCCGGTTGCTCCAACGGTGGATCAACGAAGCCACCACCTCCTTCCCCGCCCCGCTCTCCCCGGAAAGAAGCGCGCGGGAATCAGAGCTGGCGATCGCCGCGGCATCGCGACACACCGCGCGCAGCAACGGACTGGCCACCACCACATCCGCCGGCAACGGTGGCACGCCCCCATCCGCCGGCGGCGGACCGCCCCCGACCAACGCGAGGCGCACCGAGGCTATCAGCTCGTCGAGGTCGATCGGCTTCGCCAGGTAGTTGAGGGCCCCGTCCCGCATCGCCGCCACCGCGCTCCGCACATCCGCGAAGGCCGTGACCAGCAGGACCGGCAACCGCGGGTGCTGCTCCCGCACCCGCCGCAGGGTCTCCAGCCCCGACATCCCGGGCATCCGGACGTCCGTGATCATCAGGGCGCAAGGCTCCCGCCCCAGCAGGTCGAGGGCCGCCGCGCCCGACTCCGCCCCCCGCGTGCGGAAGCCCTGCCGGCGCAGGAAGGTCTCCAGCAGGTCCCGCTGGTCGGCATCATCGTCGACAATCAGGATCCGCGGGCTCTCGGCCTCGGCTCTCATCCGGCGGAAGGGGGCCTCAGCGGGGCCATCCGGAACACCGCGCCCCGCGGCGCATTCGCCCCGCAGGTGACCTCCCAGCCGTGGGCGAGCGCGATCTGGCGCACGACGGCCAGGCCGAGGCCCACGCCGTCCTTCCGCCGGGTGACATAGGGCCTGAAGATCTCCTCGCGCTCGGTCTCCGGCACGCCGCGGCCGTCATCCCGGACCTCGAGGGCAACCTCGCCCCCGGTACCGATCGTGGCCGCCACCTCCACCCGTCCGCCCGGCTCAACCGCCTGGATTGCGTTGAGCACCAGGTTGAACAAGGCCTGCCGAAGCAGGGCCTCGTCCGCGGCCACCCGGACCAGCGCGGCCGGCAGGAGCAGGGTCAAGCGTTTCTCCTCGAGGTCGGGACCGAGCGTCCGGCCGACGTCCGCGGCTAGGGCGGCGAGGTCGACCGGGCCGAGCACGGGCTGCCGGGGTTTGGCGTAATCGATGAACTGGTTGAGCTGGACCGTGACGCGGTCGGCCTCCTCGAGGATGGCGGCGGCGTGGGTGCGCCAACGCGGGTCGGCGGCGGGGTCCATCGACACCATCTGGGCGTGGCCGCGGATCAGGTTGAGCGGATTGCGGGTCTCGTGCGCGAGGCCCGCGGCGGCCAAGTTCATCTGGGCGAGGTGCCCGTTCATCTCGCCCACCTTGAGCAACCGCAGCTGGAGCTCGTCGTTGCGGCTCCGGTTGCGCCAAGCGAGGCCCGAGACCACCGCGACCCCCAGCCCCAGTGCGCTCACCAGGGCCCGGAGCAGGAAGTCGCCCCGCACCGCCCGGCGCAGTTCCGCCGTGGACAGCGTGATCACAAGGCTGTGGACGCCCTGCGTGCGCAGCAGGGCCTCGTACTCACTCTGGTCCATCCAAGCGGGCCGGCCGAATTGGAACCGGGGCGCGGTGGCGGCCCCACCCTCCCCGTTGGGCCGGGCGGCCGGCGTCCGCGCCGCCTTCGGCATCCGTTGCCCGCTCACCACCACGGCCGCCGGCAGCGGCCGCTCCTCCCCCGCCCCGCCCACCTGGCCGAGGTCCATCAGGTTGAGGAGCACGAGCTCCTGCGGCCGCCAATGCACGCCCTGCGCCCGCAGCGGTTCCGGGGAAAGATCGATCGGGCGGCCGGCGCTGGCGATGGTTTCACCGGTCGGCCCGAGGAGGGCGAGGCCTTCGAGGTCCCCGGGATGGATCAGCGCCTGCAGCGTAGCCTCGATGCGCTCCCGGGCGACCAACAGGCCAAAGCGGCGCTGGGATCGGACCATGATGCCAAGGGTGGACGTAATGTCCCGGCCCCGGTTCACCAGGGCCTGGGCGGCGGCGGCCTCGAACCGCCGGTGTTCCCCCCACTGCCAGCCAAAGAGCCCCGCCACGAAGGCGCAGAGCGCGGCGAGCAGGCCGAAACGGCGGTTGAGGACCCGGGCGGGCATCAGAGACCCCGACCTTCGCCCGGATCCGCGCCGCTGCCAAGCCCGCGCTCGGCGGGCCGGAAGGGGCGCGGACCAAGCCGCTGCGCCCACGGGCCGCTCAGGGCGCCGCGGCGGCCGCGGGCTTGCCGAGCGCGCGCTCGAGCCCGTGCTCCTCGAACGCCTTGCCGGACATCTCCAGCTTCGCCCGCTCGCGGTCCGTGGTCGCGGACAGGTCCTCCGGCGTGCGGATGACGTGGGGCGTGAGGAAGATCAGGAGTTCCGTCTTCACGTCCGTCTTCTGCTTCCGCTTGAAGGCGAGGCCGACCAGCGGGATGTCCCCCAGCAACGGCACCTTGCTGTCGCGGTCCCCCAGTTGCGAGGAGATCAGGCCGCCAATCACGATCGTCTTGTCGCTGGGCGTGACGACCACCGTGTCCGCCGAGCGCTTGTCGATTACCGGCGAGCTCACGTTGTTCCCGATCGGGACGGTGGTTGCGCTCAGGGAGGAGATCTCGGGCGAGACAATCATCTCGACCAGCCCCTCCTGCGTGATGAAGGGGGTCACCCGCAGGATGATGCCCACATCCTGGTACTGGACCGTGTTGATGGTGGTGTTCGTCTGGTCGCTCACCCGCGAGTTGGTGATGATCGGCACCGACTGGCCCACCATAATCGTGGCCTGCTGGTTGTTGCGGGTGAGGACCGAGGGGCGGGAGAGGATCTCGGTCTTGGTGACCGCGGAGAGGGCGCGGAGGGTGGCGGTGACGTCCTGACCCAGAATCCGGTAGAACGCCCCGTACTGCGTCCCGTCCGCGAGCGCATCGGCCACCCCGAAGCGGGTGGTGGCGATGCCGCGGGGCTCCCCCTTGACCGCGAGGGTACCGTTGAACAAGCCCTCCGCCCCGAGGTCGACCCCTTGGTCGTGGGTGACCTGGACAAAGACCACATTGATGAGCACCTGCGGCTTGGGCTGGTCCAAGCTGGTTATAATGGTGCGGATGTTCTCGTTGGTCTCTTCGTCGGTCACGACGATGAGGCGGCGGGTCTGGAGATCGCTGGAGATCATCGCCTCACCGACCATCGTCGAGTTGGTGTACTCACGCGTCGAGCCGGCCGAGCCGCCCCCGCCGCTTCCACCGGTGCTGGCGCGGGAGGAGGTGCCCGACATCGTCGAGGGCCGCGGGGTGCTGGAGGTGTTGGGACGAGCGCCGCCGGAGCTGGGCGCCTGGGCGGCGTGGAGGAGGGCGGAGAAAACGAGGGCGAGGGCGGCCGCGAGCCGGAAAGGGAGTTTCATGACGGGAGGAGCGGAGGGTTCAGCGGACCCCGCGGGTGCCGAGGGTGATATTGGAGCCGGTGGCCTGGGAGTTGGCGGAGGCGCGGGTCGAGAGCGGATCCACCTCCTGCGATCCCGTGGCGCGCACGTTGCTGCCTTGGAAAAGGTTCCGCAGCACGCTCTCCACCTGTTTCACGTCGCCGTGCTCGAGGGAATAGACGAACACCTTCTGCTTGCGCGCCGTGCTGGCATCGAGCTGGCGGATGATGCCGTCGACGTCCTCAAGGGTTTCCTTCGAGGCGCTGACGATCACCGAATAGGTGCGCGGGTCGGCCACCGCCACCACGGGAGTGCCGCGGGAGGAACCGCCGCTGGAGCGCGAACCGCGGCTGGACGAGGCGCTGGAGCCGCGGCCACCGGGGCCGCCAGGCGCGCCGGAGCCGCGGGCGGCCGCCATCGCGGCGATGGCCGCTCCGGGACCACCCCCAAAGCCGGGAAAGCCCCCGAAACCGGGCATCTGCGGCTGGCCGGAACGGGTACCGGACTGGCCGCCCCCAAAGATATTGTTGATGAGCGCCGCCATCTCCTGCGGATCGGAGTTCTTTAGCTGGAAGACCCGCATCGAGGAAACGGAGCCGGCGGAACCATCGAGCGCGGACAGCAGCTGGACGATATGACGGACGTTGCTCTGGGTATCCGTCACGACCAGCGAGTTGCTGTCGAGGTTCGCCGTGACGGTGGCGGAGTTGGGCAGGAGCGTGGCGAGGTCCGACGCGGCCTGGGCCGCGTCGATCCGCTCCAGCGGGATGATCTGCATCACCATTTCCGCGTTGTCGGGGATCTGGCGCGGATCGTTACCAGTGCGGATCGGGATGGCGCGCTTCCGCGCGTCTTCCTTGGAACTTACCACGAGGGTGCGACCCTTCAGGGTGGCGGTGTAACCATTTGCATTAATCGCCAGATTGAGCAGCTCGACCGCCTCGGTCCGCGAGACTGGTTGGGCGCTCCACATGTCGATCGTACCCCGAACCGGGGTCTCAAGCACGATCACGAAGCCCGCGGCCTCGCTGAGGTAGTTGAGGACCGTCTCCAACGGGGCGCCGCGGAAGTTAAAGCGGAGGCCGGTCGAGGTGTCGCGAGCGGGACGCTCGGGCGCCGCGGGGGCAGACTCCGAGGCGGGAGACGTGTCCGGGGCGGCGGCCACGGCCCGGGCGGGCAGGAGGGCTTCGCCCAACAACGTTAGGCTTAGGAGCAGGGGCAGGATGGGCTGGGTGTTCATTTTTTAAGCTGTTTCTCGCGTTGCTTCATCAGGCGTTTGAGGACTTCGGAGGCGTTAGCCGGCACTTCCACCGGGGCGTCATCGTTCCGCGACCGGGCCTCGGGCATCGGCGCGACAGAGGCGGTCCACTCGCCGCCTTCCACCCGCGTCAGGCGCTGCGCCACGGCCAGGGAGTAGCTGCGTTCCCCGGCGCGGAGTTCCACGGAGGAGGGAGTGACCGCGACCACGGTGAAATCGCCCAGGCGTCCCCCGGCGGCCGCCTCGCCCTTTAGGCGTAGATCAGTGCTGTGGAACACGGCGGCAGTGGCGGCGCCGAAGCCGACCACGCCCACCAAGGCGACCTCCTCGGTCCGCACGGGCTTCTCCTCCGGCGCGGCCCGAGTCCGCGCGCTGCGATTGGGGTTGAAGATGTTGCGCTCGGTGACGAGCGCGAAGGCCTCAAGGCTGCCGGCCGGGGCGGCGGTTCCCGTCGCCGCCAGCGCGCCGGCGGAGGCAGGAGCAGCCTCGAAGCCGCGCCGGCGTTCCGCGGCGCGGGAGCTCCAGATCAGCGCCACCGCGACGGTGAAAAGGGTCACGCGCTTCATCGGCGGCCTTCCAGCGGCGCGAGCCGCAAGCCGCTCACCAGCAGGCCGAGGGAGAGATTGCCTCCCGACTCATCCCGCGAGTTGAGCTCCAGGGAATCAATCCGCAGAGCGAGGGGCGATTTCTCGACCTCGTGCAGGAATCGCACGATCGCGGACAGCGGTCCAGTGACATCCACCCGACACTCTAGCAGCGAGTACTGGCTGGTTTGGCCCCGTTTCCACTGCGGCTTGATCGAAGCCACCTCCACCCCGCCCGCGCGGCCCCAGCGGTCAAAGGCGGTCAGCAGGTCCTGCTCCGCCTTGGCCGGATCCGTGGGCAGCGCCTCGCCTTGCATTTCCTGCCAAAGCCCGCGCATCCGCTCCCCGCGGACAACAGTGGACTCGCCCTCCGTGACCAACTTGCCCAGCCGCGCGATCTCAGCGCTCCGCGCCTTCCACGCTCCGGTCAGAGGACTGATGACCAAACCGTCCAGCAAGAGCAGGGCCAGCGCGACCCCAGCGAGGATCAGCAGTAAACGTTGTCGGTCCAAAGCGGATTTCTTCATGGCGTGGTCCCTCCGCTCCAGCGGAATTTGAAGGTGAACTGGGCCGGGGTCTTGCCGCGGATCTGCTCGATCTTGACCGCCTGAACCTCCCGCGACTGGCGAAGCAGGTCCTGCGTGCGCAGGAGCGAGGCGTTGTCCCGGGCGGTGCCGGAGACCGTGACGTTGGTCTGCCCTTGGATCTCGAAGGACTTGGCCGTGACGGCCCCGGTCTCCGGGAAGCATTCGGTCACCTTGCGCAGGATCGAGAGGTTGCGGAACGAGGTGTCGTGCCAGGAACGGTACTCGCGGATGCGGGCCTGGACGGTCTCGAGTTCCTTGACCGCGGGGGCCATCGCCTCCCAGCGCGAGCGGAGGGACCACAGCCGGTACTCCTGCCAGCCGAAGCCAAGGCCCGTCAGCAGGAGCAGAGCCGCCACCGCCGCGCCGGCCGTGGCGAGGCGCCGGGAACTGTACCGGGCGGCGAGCTGCGCCCAACGACTGGGACGGGGCGGCAGGAACTCAAGGCCCCCAGCCTCCCCCACGGCCCACGCCCGCGCCAACCTTTCGACCAGTTCCTCGCCCGGAACGCGGCCCGGTCCGGCCTTCACCACCTCGACCCCGGCTTCGGCCGCCCATCCCTCCACTGCCGTCGCCAATGCCCCGGCCAAGGCCGGATCACCCTGCAACGCGAGCCGACGGAGGACCGGCCGCACCGCCTCCGGCACCTGCTGTAACGTGATGCGCAGCTCGCGCAGCAGCGCCGCCGAGTGCAGCACCCGTTCGCCCGCCTCCGACTCGATCGTCGCCTCGAGGGCGCGCCAAGCCACCACCGCTCCCTGCAGGCCGACGAGCAGGACCGCACCGTCGCCCTCGAGCCAAAGCGTGAACTGGCCTTCCGTCGCGGCGCCGAGCGCCCCGGACACTGCGGGCAAAGCCAGGGTGAAGCCCGCCGAGCGTAGCCCCGCGGCCCGCAGCACGAGGTCCAGCTTGTCTAACTGCGCCCGCGCCACCGCGAGGAGAGTCACTCGCCTTTCACCGCCCGCCTCCCACACCGAGCGCACGATCTGCAGTTCCTCGGGCGCGCTCGGGAAGCCGCGCTCCGCGGCCAATTGCAGGAAGCCGTCGAGATCGTCCCCGACCAGACCCGGCGGAACCGCCAACGAGAGAGTCATCACCCACGCGGGCGGGAGCGCGACCACCCCGTGCCGCTCCTTAGCTCCCGCGGCCTCCAATTGGTTCCGGATTTCCCGCCCGACCAGTTCAGGCTCGGGATGCAGCAGGTCGAGCGTCAGCGGCGCGCTAAACGCGCGCACCTCCAGCGGCGCGGATTTGCCGCGGCGGACCAGCGCGGCGCGCAGGTGGCCCGGCTCTAGGGCTAGGACCAGAAAGGAGGGGGGCGGGCGTTGGCTCATAGGCGATTGCGGGTCTCCCGCAGCAATTGGCGGGCGCTCGGGCCGAGGGCCCAGCCGCTGGCCGCGAAGTCTTGATGGTAAACGATCCGCGGGGTCGAACGGCTCGCGTCAAAGACGGTGCGCGTCCGGGCATAGCCCCGGCCCCCGCGGGCCGCGGCGACCACGTCCGCCGTGAACTGATAGGAACGATCCGTAATGTACGGCCCAGCGCGGGTGATCGCGCCGCGGCTCAGAACTTGCGTGAGCCAAGCGAAGGAGCCGCGCATCGCGTCGGGATTCGCCCGCCGATAGGCCACCAGCGCCGCGGCGTTCTCGGGCCCAATGCCCGGGATGCAGCCCAACACCACCTCGCACGCGGTGTTCACGTTGATCCGGCCGGTCACGGTCGAGCCCGAGCTGGTCGTCAACTCATCGCGGACCTGCGCCCATTCCTCCGCGGTGAACCGTCCCTCCACCATCAGTTCCGCGGGGCTGCGCAATTCCTGGCCGCCCAGCGCGCGCGCGATCTCCTGGGCGCGGCCGCCGCCCAGCCGGCCGAGCAGCTCCCGGAAGGCCGGGGACTGCCGGGCCTGCGTCGTGGCGACGTTCAGCCGCCGGGAGCCATCGGGCCGGGTGTTCGGCTCGCGGCTGTAAACCGTCACATACTCAAGGATCCCCGGCTGGATCAGCCCGTCCCCGTTATCGCGCGGCGCCGACTGGTCGCCATCGTTCTCGTTCTCATCGAGGATGCCGTTCCGGTTCACATCCTCACCCAGCAGGACGTCAAGCGTCGCGCCGTAAACCAGCCGCAGCTCGTCCACGGTCTCGAACGGCGCGCCCTTGTTCAGCCGCGGGGGATCGAGCAACCCGTAGGTGCTGTCGCCGCCGCCGCTTTGGCTGCGGGCACGCCACGCCACGATCGCGTCGACCAGCTCGGGCGTGATGCCTGGGAGCAGCTCCAACATCGAGCGCGGCGCAGAGTTGAGATTGACCTTGGAGGACTCGTCGACCAACCGGAAGACCGGCTGGTCGCCCGGACGCTGGTCCGGATCACGCCCCAGAAACCAGAAGGCCGCCCCCCCCACCGCGAGGGCCTCGGCTCGGTAATCCTCCGGATGCGGCACCACGCCGTTCAAGCCGAACTGGCCCAGCACGAAGGCCGCGTACCGTGTCCCCGCAAGCGCCGCCTGCCGGGCCTCGGTTTCCATCACCTGGTTGTCCGCCGCCCGCAGTTCCGCGGACATCTGGTCCGCCGAGTAAACGGCCAAGGCCACTAGGCCCAGGCAGACCCAGAGAACAATGATCATCACGGAGCCGCGGCGTCGCGCGGTCCCAGAGCGGGAATCGCGGCTCACGGCAGCGCGCCCTCCTCCTCCGCCGCCACCGTCGCGGTCGTCTTGACCAGCAGCGGCACCACGACCTCGTACGTGCCTGCGGGACCGCCCGCCGGATCACCGGCCAAGACGAGGCTAAAACGCAGCGCCCCGGGCAGGGTATCGGTCGCGGTCGAATCCCAAGCGTCGGTCCAGCCTAGGCCATCAAAATAGCTCAGCCCCGCGGACTCGACCCCGGACAGCACCAGTTCCTCCTCCGGAAATACCTCCTGGACCGGCAGCAGGTTACGGGTGACGGCCCGAATCAGGTCACGCCCGCTCCCGCCGGCGGCGGAGGGCACGAGGAAATACGCCACGCGCTGCTGATCCGCGAAGGGCGTCCACCCGTCGATGCGCCCGGTGTTGGTGCTCAGGTTGGGGGTCACCCGCTCCCCAATCGCATCCGTCATCGAACCGGAGAACGGGCTCGTCTGCAGGCCCTGTGCAAGGGAGGTCTCGCCACCCGGGAGCATCAAGCCGGCCAAATCGCGGCGCAGGATGCCCACCGCCCGCTGGACCCGCCGGTCCTCCTCGATCCGGAGGTGGGTGGTCTGGTGCAGCCGCAAGGCCCCGAAATAACTCGTCTGGATCACGATCAGCACGATCGACCCGACGACGATGCCGATCAGCAACTCGAGCAGCGTGAACCCCCTTGGAGCGCCGCCCTGGATTGGACGCCCGCGCCGCATCAGCCCTCCCCTCCGGTGGCGTTCTCCGCGGTGCCCGCCGCCGGCAGGAGCGTGGCTAAAGCGATTTCCTGCGCCGAACCGCGCACCGAAAAGGACACCGTGACCGTCGCCTGCTGCAGAGCATCCTCGGGCCAATTCTCCAACCGCACAGACCAAGGGTACTCAAACGGCCCCTCCCTCGCCACGCCACTGGAGGCGCCGGTCGCGAGCTGGCCCTCGGCTAGCAATTCGCCCAGCACCCGCTCTCCCACCCGCACGGCGGCCGCCTTGCGCTGACCGAGTTCACCCGCGCGGCTCGCCACGGCCATCGCCTCCATCGCCACCGGCACCACCAGGGCGATGAGCATCAGGGAGGCCAGCACCTCCACCAAAGTGAAGGCCCGCCGCACGGAACGCGGTTCAGGGACGCGCATCGGGAATCCGGATCGCATAACCAAGCCGGTTGGCCGTGAGCGCAATTTCCAGCGCGCTCCCCTCGTTCTGGCGAAGCACCACCCGGGGCGGGGCCGCGGGATCGGGAAAACCATCGGGGTTGAAGCGGATCGCCGGCCGGTCTCCGGCGAGACCGAGCCGCTCGTCGTCCTGCTCGGAAACCAGCTCAGGCCCGGTTACGGCCACCTCGACTCGCAGGCTCGGTTCGAGGGTGAACTCGAGTCGGCGCACCTCCCCGAGGCCACCAAAACCCGGCGCCGGCTCCACGCCATAGGCCAAGCGGACCGGATCAAACCAGACCACCACCGGCACCGCCTCGGTCGCCGCCTGGCTACGCGCGTAATGCAGAAGGGAGAGGACCCGTTGCGCCTCGCCGCTAAGCGCCCGCCCCCTGAAGAAAGCGGACATCCGCGGCGTCACCAGCGACGCCACGGTCAGCAGCAGCACCATCACCGCGATCAGCTCCACCAGCGTGAAGCCACGCCGCCCCGCGGGAGGCCGCGGGACGCGCAGAAGGCGATCGTGATGGAGGGCGCTCATCGCGCGGGCAGGCGGATCAATTCGCGGCCACTCGGCCGTTCACGAGGTCATCGGCAGTGTTCGCCTGGCCATCGGGACCGATGGAACGCAGGTCGTACCCGGAAGGGTTCACCCGGCCCGGGAACTCGTACAGGTAAGGGCGACCCCAGGGATCGGCCGGGATCTGGCTCTTCAGATAAGGCCCGCGCCAGTTGGTCACGTCCGCCGGCGCCACCACCAGCTGGTTAAGGCCGTCTTGACCCCGGGGATAGCTGCCGGTGTCCACCTCGAAGGCGTCCAGCGCCGTGCCGAAGGTCGAGATCTGGGTCTGCGCCGCCGTGACCCGCGCCTGCTCGGTGCGGCCCGTAAATTTCGGGAGCACCAGCGAGGCTAGGATGCCAAGGATCACGAGAACCAGCAGCAGTTCGACGAGCGTAAAGGCGCCGCGGCGGGCGCCCCGGAGGGCACGGGGGGGACGGGAGGTCATGGGTGAGGTCATTTGATGTGGTCCTGCAGGGAGAAGATTGGGATCACCATCCCGATGAAGATGGTGCCGATCAGCGCCGCGATGACGAAGAGCATCACCGGCTCCGCCAGGGCCACGACCGCCTTGAGCTGGGCGGTCGAGGTCGCCCTCGGTCGTGTTCGCGATGCGCAGCAACTCGGCGTCCAGCTTGCCGCTCTCCTCGGCCACGGAGATCATCTCCACCACCGCCCCGGGGAAGAGGGCGCGGTTCTGGGCGAGGCTCTTGCCCAGCGCCTTGCCCTCCTTGACCCGGTCGATCGACTCCGCCACCGCATCGACCAAAATCTGGTTGCCGATCGAGCGCCGCGCGACGTTGAGCGCGCTGATCAGGGGCACTCCCGCGCCCAGCAGGGTGCCCAGCATCCGGCAGAACCGGGCCATCGCGAATTGGGCCAGCAATGGGCCCAGCGCGGGCACGCGCAGAATCCAGCCTTCCCACGCCCGGCGGCCGCGTGGGGAGCGAAACCAGTGCCGCGCCGAGATGGCCGCCACCGCCAGCCCGGCGGCCAGCAACAGCCCGTAGCCGCGCACAACATCGCTCACCCCCACGATCATCCGGGTGATTAAGGGCAGCTCCGCATTGAATCCTTGGAAAACTAGCTGGAACCGCGGAATGAAGAAGACCAGCAGGAAGATCAGCACACCTAGGGCCAGCACCAGTAGGATCGCCGGATACATCAGCGCCGTCGCCACCTTGCCTTTGAGCTCCTTTTCCCGGGCCTGGAAGTCCGCGATCTGGGCGAGCACCACATCGAGGAAACCACCGGCCTCCCCCGCCTCGACCATCGCGACATACACCCGCGGAAAGGTCTCGGGCGAACGCGCCATCGCGTCCGACAGCGGCATCCCGTCGATCACGAGGTCGTGCAACTCCTTCCACTTCACCTTGGCCGCCGGCTCCGCCGCCTCGCGGTGGATGATCACTAGGGCGCGGCTGAATGGCACCCCCGCCGCCAGCAGGCTCGAAAGCAGCCGCGTGAAGTTCTCCAAGGTTCGCGCGGAGATCTTGTTCCCGCCGCCGAAGGCGAGGCGCAACCCCGGACCCGCCCCCGCATCGGCGCCGCCGCCCACCGCACCAGTGGCCTCGCCCAAACGGACCGGACGCAGCGCCCGACCTTCCACCAACCGCAACGCCTCCTGCCGGTTCGGGGCCTCGATCAGCCCTTCGACCGCCACCCCATCCGACTGCAGGGCCTTGTAGGCGAACTGGGGCATCTTCGGATCAGGGGGCCGCCGGCGAATTCACCGCGCGAGGGTCCTCCTCATGGACCGTCGTCACACTCAGGATTTCCTCGATCGTGGTCTGGCCCTCGCGCACCAGCCGGCGACCATCTTCCGCGAGGGTAGTCATACCCGCCCGACGCGCCGCCTCGCGGATCACATCCGTGGAGGCGTTCTGGAGGATCAGCTGGCGGATTTCATTGCTGGTGTCCATCCACTCGAAGATCGCCTGCCGGCCGTGGAATCCCGTTTGCCGGCACTCGTGGCAACCCACCGCCCGGTAGATCGGGGTCTCGTTCGGGATGCCGATGTGGCCCCGGTACGCCCGCGCGGCCGGCGAGTCATCCACCGCCTTGCACTTCGGGCACAGCAACCGCACCAACCGCTGCGCCAGCACCGCCTCCAAGGACGAGGCCACTAAGTAGGGCTCCACGCCCATATCCACGAGCCGCGTCAACGCGCCCGGGGCATCGTTGGTGTGGAGGGTTGAGAAGACCAGGTGGCCCGTCAGCGAGGCCTGCACCGCGATCTGCGCCGTCTCCTGGTCGCGGATTTCTCCGATCAGGATCACGTCGGGATCGTGGCGCAAAATCGACCGGAGCCCCCGCGCGAAGGTCAGCCCGGTCTTCTCCGAGACCTGAATCTGGTTCACGCCCCGCAGCTGGTACTCAATCGGATCCTCAATGGTGACGATCTTTCGCTCGGCGTCGTTGATCTCCTGGAGGGCGGTGTAGAGTGTGGAGGTCTTGCCGCTGCCGGTAGGGCCCGTGACCAGCACGATGCCGTGGGGCAGCTCCAACACCCGGCGCAGGCAACGGTACTCGCGCTCGTGCATCCCGAGGTCGCGGACACCGCGCAGGGCCGCATTCTGCCGCAGCAGGCGCATCACCACCGCCTCGCCGTGCAGCATCGGGATGATCGAGACGCGGATGTCGACCTCGGCGGCCTCGATCCGGACCTTGATGCGGCCGTCCTGCGGCAGGCGCTTCTCCGCAATGTTCAGATGGCTGAGGATCTTCACCCGCGCCACAATCGCCGGCTGGAACTTCTTAATCTGCGCCGGCACCGGCACCTCCTGTAGCACGCCGTCGATCCGGTAGCGGATCCGCAACTCCTCCTCGAAGGGCTCTAGGTGGATGTCGGAGGCCCGCAGCTCGATCGCGTCCTTGAGGACCTGGTTGACGAAACGGATGATCGAGGCGTCCTCCGCCGCCTCGTCGAGATTGTTCCCGGCGGCCGCGTTCTCGTCGACCACCTGCAGGCCTCCCTCCTCCTCAATTGAACCGATGGTGTCGGCCCCCACCCCTAGCCGTTTCTTCATCTCCCTCTGGATCGCCTCCGACGGGGCCAGTACCGGTCGCAGGCGCAGTCCCGTCAGGGCCCGGAGCCCGTCCAACCCCTGAGGGTCGAACAGGCGGCTGGTCGCCACCTCGATCTGATGGTCAATCCGCCGCAACGGCAGCAGTTCGTCGCGGAGCAACAGGCGCGCCGGGAACAGCGCCAGCACCTGCTTGTCCGGCTCCAATTCGTCGAGCCGGGTGAACGGCACCCCATACTCGCGGGCCACCCAGCGCAGGACCGCCTCCTCCCCCGTTTCCGGCGCCCCGGGCTGGCGCAGATAGGCACGGGCGTCCGCCTCGGTGAGTTGGCGGGCGGCCACCATCCGGGCCAACGGCTCGGGCAGGGCGGCAGAGGGCGAGGAGACGGCAACCACGGCGAATCAGGGCAGCAGCCCGGCCATCACCGCCATCGCTTCCTGACGCATCGTGAGCACAGCGCGCAAGTCCTCCTGAGCGCGGGCGAGCTTTGCCTCGCTGTCCTTGCGCTGGTCGCGCAGGCGGTCCAACCGGGACTTGATCTCGGCATCGGGTAACTGGTCCCGCAGCGCATTCGCCAGCGCGGTCATCTCAGCGGAACCGCCGCCCAAGCGGGGGCCTCGCCGGCCACTCCCACCCTCCTCGCGGCCCACTCCGCCCGGGCCACCGCCGAGCCAAAGACCCGTCATTATTATCCCCAGACCGCCGGGGGCGCCGCGCCTCAGTTCCGCGACCTTACCGATGCGCTCGGCAATCAGCTTCCACTCCTCGTCGTCCTTGACTTCCATCCGTTCGCGCAAACCGGCCAGCATCCGGGCCTGCATCTCTTGCGGATTAAAGTCACCCCGGTACCCGCCGCGTTCACCGCCACCTTCGCCGCCCCAGCGGCGGCGATTCTCGCCCCCACCCGGGGAATTCTGGGCGGAAACGACGGGGGCCAGCAACAAGGCAACGACTAGCGGTAGCAGCGCCAGACGGATTAACGAGAAACCGGCTCGGAGATAGGTTTGGGTGCGCATCCGGATCAAACTGACGCAGCCCAGCGGACAGGGTTGCAGCACGCCAAGGCTGCCGTGCTAAACGCCCCAAGCCGCGCATCCCTTGCCCAAAAGCCAGGTGTCAGACGAGCAAATTTTGCCCACTGGAGAGTTGGGAACAGCCATGGAGTTCGTTCCGGCCGGATGGAGGCGGCGCCCCAATCTGCCGAGGTAGCAGGACCTGAGGGGGGCCGACAAAGTACGGTCCCCGCGACCGTGCTAATCCATGCTGTCGGCCCCGCCTCCGCGGGCTTTGGGGTCGATGACTTCGCCGGGGATCCGGAACTCGAGATGTTCCGCGGGAACACCTTCCTCGCCGAAAATAGGGACTGGAATGGCGCCCGCCAAGTGGCCGCGCTTTCTGCCAACGTCGGTGCGTGCGCACTGCCCCTTCACGGCAGCAAGGACGTCTTCCCACTGCTGACCCTACCGCCTGCCAAGGACACGGCTCAGGCGACCGGAATGAACCATCGCGGGGGCTCCGCCCTCATCGAGGTCTGCAAGATTCGCTGCCCCGCGACCTTGCCGCGGGCAGCGGCTGACCGGATCACGCCGCGGATCCGGTCAGCGCACCGCGCACCGTCAGGAGGCGACGAAAACGCCCCCGCCAACCCTCTGCGTCCCCGCGGTCGGCCGCCCCGCGGGGTTCGCCAACACCACGCTTACGACCGGAAGCTGCTCAGCCAGCCCCCTGCTCGTCTGCGGGTGAAATCCTCCGGCGTCCTCATCGCCCCCGGGGGCATTCCGGCCCGCCGCTATGGTGACCCAAGTAGCCAGCACGGCGCCCGTGCCTAACCCGAGGAGTAGGATTGTCATCGTTTGTTGAAGTTTAGGCGACCCATACCCGCACGGTTCGGCCCTCACAGCGCCCACCGAAAGGGTAACCACCGCCACCAACAAACTCTTTACTCGGGTTTCTAATTATGCAACTTAAAAATGAATGACTCGTCCGAAAACAATCCCTGAACTACGCTCGGAAATCCAGGCATCAGCCAAACTCCAAGCCGAGTCTCAAAGCGCCATTGCGTCGTGTTTGGGCCTCAATCAAGCCACGGTGTCCCGCATCCTCCGAGGGCAGTTTAAACGCCGCTCCAAGGCGGTCGATAAAGTCCTAACATATGCAAAAATTATCTGCATCACTGATTCCCCCTTGACCCCTTTTGAGATCAAAGTGACGCAGCTTGAAAAACTGGCGGCCGTCCGCTCCCCGAACGGCCGCCACGCCGCCAAGTTGATCCGCCTCGCGGCTGAACTGGTGGAATCCAGCCTGCCGCCTGCGGAAGGGGAATCGATGCCCGCAGCGCCGACCGCCAGCTGAGTCCCGCGCGAGCTACCACCGGTCGGGCAAAGGGTTCCAGCGGCTTACCGCTGCACCCAAAAGCCCGCCTAAAAATGAACCTAAGCCGTTGCAAGACAGATCTATGGCGGATGAGACCCGTTCCGGCAGCCAGATCTGGCCCGTTTCGATGATCAGGCTAAGGAGCAGCCCGCCGCCGAGAACGCCCAGCCAGCGAAGAGCGAGTCCGCCCTGCCCGCCAGCCAGCCACGCCAGTAATCCCACAGGCAAAAAGCCTAGAATATTCACTATCGTATCTCGAGCGTCCCGGCGCCAGACCTCGGCGAGTTCCCAGCTCCCGGCCAGTGGTAGCTTGAGCGGCACCGCGTAGACCCTCGGCAGTTCCAGCCAGACGCCCGGAACTCTGCCGCCCGCCATCCGTCCGCGCCCCTCGCTCAGGGCAAAGAAAGTCGCCATTCCTCCGGCCGGAACCCATTCACCCGGCTGCCGGCGCTCCCACTCGCGGTGCCTTTCCTCGACCTGCTCGGCAGTCCGCGGGCCGCGCCCCACCCCCAGGCTGCGAAGTTCGCCGCGCCATCCCCGCTTCCCCTCCGGCGCATCTCCCAGCACCCATCGCCCCCGCCACGCCTCGGGATCTACCCGAAACTCGGCCGACCGGCGGCGCAGCACGCCATCGATGTAGATCCGGGTTTCATTCTCCCCCAAGACCAGCGTGACCAGATGCGGCCGCCCGTCCGCCAGCGTCGTCCCGATCTCCCGGATACCCCGCGGGGCGCCTGGCGAGGGGATCCTCATTAGTAGGTCCGACTTCCACTGGCAGACCGCCAATTTGGCCGGCAAACGACCCTCGTAGAGCGTCAACACGTGCTGCAGCCCGGGCACCGCCTGCGGCGACGCAACTACTTCAAACTCGATCCAAATACCCCCGGGAGCGGCAGGTAGGATCTCCGACCGCATCGGCGGCACTAAAGCCAAGGAGGGCGGCTGAAAGACCAAGCCCGGCCCGTCTTGTCGCCACTGGACGCGGTTTTCCGGCCACGGCCTCCAAGGCCACCAACCGATTGCCAGGTAGGCGCAGGCGAGTAGACCAAGAGCCCACCAAGCCAGCCGGCGCAGTCGCGGGCCGAAAGCGGGGGTGAACTGCACCCCTCAATCCTCCCCGGCGCCCCGGCGAGGTCAAGCCGGTGGGCTCGGAGCCCGCCCGCGCAACTGGCGCAACGCCTCGTAGCACGCCACCCCGGCCGCCGTGCTCAAGTTCAGCGAACGGACCTCCGGGTGCGGCTGAGGCAAAGTAAGTCGACATCCCGACAGCTCCGCGTGCAGCCAATCCGGCGCCCCCGCACTCTCGCAGCCAAACACTAACCCGTCCCCATCCCGAAATGAAATATCCCAGAACACTCGCTCCCCGCGGGTGGTGAAGAGCCAGAGGCGCGCGGGTCCGTCGGGGCTGGCCCGGAACGCCCCCCAGTCCCGGTGTTCACGATAATCGAGGTGGTGCCAGTAGTCCATTCCCGCCCGCCGCAGGTTGCGGTCGTTGATCACGAATCCAAGGGGATGGATCAGATGGAGGCGGGTGCGGGTGACGGCGCACATCCGGCCGATGTTGCCCGTGTTGGGCGCGATCTCCGGCTGGAAGAGGACGACGTGCAACATCCCGCGCCCTCAGCGGCGGCGCTTGAGGGCGGCCTCGACCTCCCGCTGGTGCGCGCGGGCCCGCAGGTCCTCCCGCCGGTCGAACTGCTTCTTCCCTGTGCATAGGGCCACCTCGACCTTTACTAGCGCGTCCTTGAAATAAATCCGCAGCGGCACCACCGCCCGTCCTCCGCCGGTCTCCAACGCGACCCGGATCTGCTCCAGTTGACGGCGGTGGAGCAGCAGCTTCCGGATCCGCTTGGCGTCGTGATTATGGATGTTGCCGAACGTGTACTGCTCGACGTGCGCATTGTGCAGCCACAGCTCGCCCTTCTCCACCCGCGCAAAGGCGTCGCTGATCTGCGCCCGCCCGGCCCGGATCGATTTCACCTCGGTGCCACGCAGCTGGATCCCCGCCTCGAAGCGCTCGTCGACGGAATAATCCCGCAGCGCCTTCGCGTTGCGGATCTCGGTGAAGCGCGGGGCGCCGGATGCTTTGGACGCGGCCATCGGGGGAGGAGGGGTACCGCGAGGACTTTGAAAAAAAAGGCGGCGCCGACAAGGTCGCGCCGCCAAGGGATGAGATTCGGGAGGAGCGTCAGGACGCCAGCTCGAAACTGATCTTCCCTTCAATGACCTCGCGCAGCGCGACGTCCTCAGGAGAGAGCTTCTCGAGCGACTCAACCAACGGACGATTGCCCCGCTTGAGCTGCTTCACGCGGCGTGACACCACGTTGATGAGTACGTTTGGATCCGGGATGGATTTGACGGCTTCCTTGATATAATCGTCGCGCATAGTAGGGATCGAATGAAAAACCGGTAACCTGCAAGAGCAGCAGCGTACCCACAGAGGGTCAAGGGCGAATTCCCCAGACCGCGCCTCCGCTCAAGATTCACGCAAGCTGAGGTCGACCATTAGGTCCACCGCGATCTGCTCCAAGTCCGCCCGCAGCGCCACCAGCGGGACCGTGGCGGGCACCCGGATACTGACGCGAGCTTGGAAAAGAGTGCCTCCGCCCATTGGGGCGCCTTCCCGGGCAGATGAGAACTCCTCCACGTTGGCCCCATGGCGCGCGAACACCGCGGACACCGCCCGCACGATTCCCGGGCGGTCGTGCCCGACCAACTCCACCACCGCCAGCCTCCCCTCCCCCGAGGCGGCGGCTCCGGAGGCGGGGACTCCCACCGGTTGTTCCGCCTGCACCACCACGGAGAGACCCTCCGCGCCCAGACCCACCAAAGCGGCTTCCAATGCCAACCGGCGCGCCCCGGGCGCCTCGACGCGTACGATCCCAGCGAAGCGTCCGCCCAGCCGGCACATCCGACTTTCCAGCCAGTTGCCTCCGTGGTCCGCCACCCTCTTGGCCACCGCTTCCACCAATCCGGGCCGGTCCTCCCCAATCAAGGACATTACCAGAGTTTCGATCATCATCTAGCCGGTCCGAGCAAAGCCTCACTCCTCGAGCTCCACATTCCAGTACGCGACGTCGAGGAAGTCGCGCCATTGCTCCCGCCGCCGGCCGCCGAGGGCGAGCGCGATGACGGGACGCCACTTCGGCCGCACCGGGCGGCGGATGAGCCGCATACCCGCCTCGTGCGGCAGCCGATTGGCCTTGCGGGTGTTGCACTTGATGCAGGAGCAGACAATGTTTTCCCATGTCGTCTTCCCGCCTTGATCGCGCGGAATCACGTGGTCCAGATTCAGCTGCTCTCGCGGCAAGATGCGCGAGCAGTATTGGCAGGTGTCCTTATCCCGTCCGAAAACGTTACTCCGAGTCAGCTTCAATTCCTTGCACGGAAGCTGGTCGAACACCGTAAGCAGGATAACTTTGGGCAGCAGAATGAGACGGTGCGGGGTGCGCACCGCCTCCTGCGGGAGAACCGGGGGGTTCAACGCGGAGAAGTCGATCCAATCCAGCATGGAGAAGGTGCGGTAATCATCCTCCTGCTGCAGCACCACCTGCGCCTGACCGCGGGCCAGCAAACCGAAGGCACGGCGAGCGACGACGATGTTGATCGCCTGCCAGAGGCGATTCAACACCAACACGGGCTGCTCAAGCGCGGCATCCATTCAGCGCGACGGCTGTAGCGACGCGCCGCCCCGGCTGTCAAGGCACGCCAACGGGATCCGGACGGAAAACACCTCCGGCCCTCCTTCGTTACGACTCATACTCGCTGCGCCCTATCGCCAAAGTGCGCTCAAGAAGCTCGCACCGCCGGGCTTAAAGACCGGAGACGGTGCGATCTACGGCGGGGCGCTCATGCCACAAGGCGCCGCCACACCGGGTAAGCCGCGCGAACGCGAGGGGAATCCCCGATCTGGCACCCAAGCTCCCGGGCGTTTTGACCATGGAAAAAAGGCTCCCCGAGCCGCCCCTCCTCCGGAGCCGAGAGCCCGGCGCCGGCATTCTCTAACTCCATTTCCAGGCCGCCATCGCGCCCGCAGATCCGCAGGTCGGAACGCGTCCCCGGTTCCGCGAACCAGACCGCCTTGGCGAGCAAGCAGGGACAAGCATCGTCCACGGCCTGGCGGGGCAGAACCCATTGTTCGCCCGGCAAGCCCACGACTTCCCAATTCCAATCTGCCACCTCCTCCACCCAACCCGGCACGAGCGACAAGCGCGTCCAGCCACGGACGCAGTTCCACTGTCTCGCGCGGTCCCGGATCCGCGTCTCCGAGGGCGCGTTCCAACTGCTCGAACCGCTCGACCGCGCATCAGAGCGAGAGCAGCGATGGTTGGCCACGAGCGAGCGAACGATTGAGGGCCTGCGGCGGCACCGGCGGTGAGCGCAGCTTCTGCAGCGCGTTGATGAACCAGCTTCTTGGAATCATAAGATCCAGCACCACCAGTTCAAACTCGAGCCGTTGGGCGGCGTCACAAGCGGGCACCTCGCCCGCGCTCACCCGAACAACTTAAAACCCGGGATCAGGTTAATGAACGCCTCGAGCAACTGGCGCACCGCGATATGATCCACGGCAATCCGGATGCGGCGCGGCGTCTCCGCCCCTGGCGGAGCGAACCTACTGCCCGCCACCCGCGCGGCATCCTCGATGGGGTTGGGTTCATTCCGCCCCCCTAGAGGGAAAAAATTTCACGATCGCCATCACCGACTGGGTTGAAAGTCAGGGATTTTCCATCCAAACGAAAAGGGACACTCCGCCGATGCCGTATGCTCAAAGGCTCAAGACCTTTTTAGGTTAAGGTGGGCGCCATCCCCGGGTCTTCTGTCTTCCGATTTACGGCCTGACATTGCTCCCGTGGACTTCGGCTCCCGATTGAATCCTAAGGCAACGAGCTGTTATTGAAAGCACCTCGCACACCGCAGAGTGTCAGAAGGACCCTTAAGACCCCCGACCTTTCGGTCAACGGCGAACTCCGGCGGCTCAGTTGGCCAGAATGTTGTCGCCGAGATGCTGCAGGATCAGCTCCTGCACAGTGGCGAGGAAAAGGAAGCACGCCATCGCCTTTTGGCCGCCAAGCTCGAATGGCCCCGCCTGCAAGTCGCCACTCTCCAGCGCGTCGTCCCCCCACGCCCGGAGGTACGATTCCCGGAGGCGCAGGCGGAGGACCGCGCAGGCGCGGAGGATCATCTCGGCGTTTTCCGCGTCGAAGGCCACGATCCCCTCGCGAAAAAAGACCTCGTCGAACAACGCCAGAAGGGCTCGCACTTCGGTCGCCTCCGCGGCGACCAGCTCCCCGAGCCAGGCACCTTGGAGATCCGGGTCGGCATCCGGAGGCACGATGACCCCAGGGGCCGCGACTGAGGGCGTTTCGCCAAGCGCCCGGATCACGTCGAGGAGCGGCGCCACCACCGGCACCGCCAATTTGACCTCAATACGCTTCATCAGCTTCGACGACCGCGGAAAGGTGCCACTGCTGCAACGTGAAAGCATACGCCTCGGCCTTTTCCCGCAGGCCCATCCACACCACGGAACGCCCCTGCTCGTGGACCTCCAGCATCTTCCGCCGAGCTGTCAACTCATCGAAGCCCAGCACCTTCCTGAACACGAGGACCACGTATGACATAAGGTTGACCGGATCGTTGAGCACGACCACGCGCCAGCGCCCCACAGTCGCGACCCGCTGGGCCTCCTCCGGCAACACCTGAGTCTTGCCGCCGCTCACAGTCCCGGGCGTCCGCCCCGACCCCAACCCGCAAAGGAAACTTTCGCTCGACGGGGCGCCCGGAGAAAAGCGCGCGGGTGCGAACTTATTCTCAAATTAAACACTTCAGGATAAAGAGTTGCGCGCTGGTGGACCCTACTGGACTCGAACCAGTGACCTTTTCCATGTCAAGGAAACGCTCTAACCAACTGAGCTAAGGGTCCGCACCGGTGGGAAAAATCAGGAAAGAGTCTCGGCCCGCGGTTGCGCAAGGAAAAACCTCGGTACTCACGCGGGCGGTAGCCCCAGCACCGCCCGCGCCGCAGCGCAGTCCAGCTGGATCTGCACTCGCAGCGCCGCGACGTCCGGAAAGGCCTGCTCCGGCCGCAAAAAACGCTCCCATTCCACGCTCAACACAGCCCCCTCGGCCCAGGGACAGTCGCCAAACACGTGTAACTCCAAACGGGGATCCGTCGCCTGCTCAAGCGTCGGGCGCAGGCCGTAGTTAGCCACCCCAGGTCGCGGCGCTCCGCTGGTGCCGCGCACCCGGACCGCGTAGACGCCGAACCGGGGCCCGGCCGGTGGCGACCAGATCAGGTTCAGGGTCGGAAACCCTAAAGTGCGGCCCAACCGCTTGCCGGTCACCACTGGCCCTTGGGAGACATAGGGGCGGCCCAGCATACCGGCGACTGCCGCCATCTCCCCGGCGGCCAGCAGCGTCCGGATCCGGGTGCTGCTCACCGGCGCACCCTCCCAAAGCACAGGCGGCGCCACGACAACGGCGATCCCTCCTTCCCGACCGGTTTGCGCGAGTAAAGCCACATCGCCCCGGCGGCCGCGGCCGAAACGGAAGTTCTCGCCCACATAAAGGCCTGCCAGGCCCGGCAGCCGCGCCCGCAGCCACGCCGCGAACCCTCGCGCCTCCACCTCCGCGATCCCGGCGGAAAACGGCTCCGTCAGGATCAGCTGCATCCCCAACCCCCGGAGCACCTCCGCCTTAGCCGCCGGATCCTGCATCACCCGGGTCGGCGCCGCGGGACGCAGCACGACACTCGGATGCGGCCAGAAGGTCAGCACGCCCGCGGTCCCGCCGGAGGTCCGTGCCGCGTCCAACGCGCGCTGGATGACCGCCTGATGCCCCCGATGGACCCCGTCGAACATTCCGACCGCCAAGTGCAGCGGGGCGGGATAAGGAGGCACCGCAGCCAGGGAGGCGAAGACTTCCGGCGGCATAACCAAAACCCCGCTTAGAGCGCCACGGAGGGCACTGCCGCGGCCACGGGAATCAGCCGGCGCTCGATCTCAGGGAGGGGCAAGGCGATGATCTGATCAAGGGTCAGCGCCTGCGCCACTCCGAACTGTCCCGCGCCGGTCCGGCGCAACGCCGCCAGATGGGCTCCGCAGCCAAGGCGGTTGCCGAGGTCGTGGGCCAGGGTGCGGACGTACGTGCCTTTGGTGCACTTCAGGCGGAAGTCGAACCGCGGCAGGGCGCAGCCGGTCAAAGTCCATTCCATCAAACGGATGAAACGCGGCTCGCGCTCCACCTCTTGGCCCTTGCGCGCGCTCCTGTACAAGGGCACGCCGTCAATCTTCACCGCGGAATACATCGGCGGGGTCTGGTACTGGTCCCCGAGGAACGCGTTCATCGCCTTTTGGATCTCCGCCGCAGTGAGGGGTGGAACCGGCCGGGTCTCCATCACCTCGCCCTCCGCATCTTGCGTGTCGGTGGTCTTACCCAGCTCCACGCTCCCCTCGTACTCCTTGTCGACGCCCATCAGGTACTGGGAAACCCGGGTAGCCTTGCCCACAAGGATGACCAACAGGCCGGTGGCCATCGGGTCGAGGGTGCCCGCGTGGCCGACGCGCTTTGTCCGCAGCTTGCCGCGCAGGCGGGCCACGACGTCGTGGGAAGTGTGGTCACCGGGTTTGTCGACCAAGACAATCCCCTCCATCTCCTTAGCGGGCAGCAGCATGATTCAGCGGGAGGGCGCAGGCGACGCCGGCAGGCGTTCGGCCATCGCGGCCAGCAGTTGTGCTTCGAAATCGGCGGGGGCCGACGGCAGGCTGAGACCGGCCGCGCAGGCGTGGCCTCCCCCCTTGAATCGCGCCGCCACCAAGTCCACGCGCAGGGACGGCTTCTTGGCCCGCAGGCTGGCCTTCGCCGTCCCATCCTTGCGCCATTCAACTAGCGCGCCAATCTCCACCCCGTCGATGCACCGGGCGTAGTCGGCCAGGCCCTCGGTATCCTCGGAGCTGGACCCGGTTTCCTCAAAGATGCCCGCCGGCAGCACCCCGAGGCAGAGCCGGCCGCCCGCCTCCAGCCTCAGCGAAGCCAGAAACCGCTGGAGCAAACGCAACTTGCCCGGGGTTTCCCGCTCGTAGAGCTCGAAACCCACTTCCGCCGGAGCCGCACCCCGGGCAACCAACTCCCCCGCCAAGAGGAAGCAGCGCCGACTGGTCGACTGGAAGCGGAACTGTCCCGTGTCCGTCAGGATGCCGGCGTAGAGGGCCCGCGCGGTCGTAGCGTCGACCGGCAGCCCCGCGTCGAGGAAGAGGCCGGCGAGGATCTCGCAGGTCGCCGCGGAGGTGCGTTGAATGAGATCCACCTCGCCGAAGCCGGCATTCGAGAGGTGATGGTCGATCACGCCGACCGGGCGCGGGAAGAGGGCCTTAAGCCGCTCGCCCCCGCGGGCGTGGTCCGCACAGTCGACGAAGATCGCGACGCGCGCCACGGGGTCACGGAGGACCTCGTCCGTTCGGCGGAACTCCAGCCCGACAGTTAGAAACTGAAGGCGCCGGGGCACGGGGTCCGGGTTCACGCAGATGACATTCTGCCCTCGGGCCGCCAGCACTCGGGCCAGGGCCACCTGGGAGCCGATGCAATCGCCATCGGGCCGCGCGTGCCCGCAAACGGCGACCGGCAGGCCGGCCACGCGGTCCAGCAGCAGGGAGAAGGACGGCCGCAACTCCGGAAAAAAGATTTCCATCTTCACTCCTTCGGCTCCGGCTCCAGCGCGGGTGCCGGGGTGGTCGCGGGCGGCGTCACCTCGTCCAGCACCTGCAGGATCCGGGCGCCGCGGGCGGTCGAATGATCCAGCACATATTCAAATTTGGGCAGGTACTTAAGCACGATCCGGCGGCCGACCTCAGCGCGGATGACCCCGGCCTGCGTCCGCAGCCAGCGGAGCTTGGCCTCGGCGGCCTCGGCGTCCCCCACCACCGCCACGAACACCCGCGCGTCCCGCAGGTCCGGCGAGACGCGGACCTCGGTGATCGTGACGTGCACCGCTTCCGACTGGTAGCGGCGGCGCAGGATGTCGCCCAGCTCACGCTGGACGAGCTCGTTAACGCGCACCGTGCGGTTGCTCATCGCCGGGGTGGGGAAGATCAGGGCGGACGGGCCGGGCCTACAGGGAAGCCCGGACCTTCTGCACCTCGAAGCACTCGATCACGTCGCCGTTCGCGTAGCCGTTGAAATCATCCAGCTTGATCCCGCACTCGAGGCCCGCGCGGACCTCGTTGGCATCGTCCTTGAACCGGCGCAGGGTGCCGACGCGGCCTTCGTGCAGGATCTCCCGGCCCCGCCGCAGGCGCGCGCTGGCGTTGCGGTTGATCTTGCCTTCGGTGACGAGACAGCCGGCAACAAAGCCCTTGGCCAAAGGGAACACCTGCCGGACCTCCGCCGCGCCTGTCTTGATCTCTTTGAGGTCGGGATCGAGCAGGTCGGCCATCATCTCGCGGACCTTGTCGCCCATCTCGTAGATGATGTCGTAGGTCTCGATGCGCACGCCGTGGTGCTTGGCGAGCGGGGTGACGCCGTTCTCCAGCCGGGTATGGAACCCGATGATGAGGGCTCCGGAGGCCCCGGCCATGAGCACGTCGTTCTTGGTGACGAGGCCCACCTCGATGGAAACGATCTCCAGCTGAACCTTCGCGCTCTTGATGCCGTCGAGGACGACCCGAACCGCCTCGGAGGAGCCGAAGACGTCCGTCTTGATGATGACCTTCAGAATCTTGGCCTGGGTGGCCGCGATGTTGGCGAAGAGACGTTCGACCGAGACTTCCTTGGGGACTGCAGCAGCGGTGGTCGCCTCCTTTTTCAAGCGGAGCGACTCCTCCTCAGCGAGTTTCTCGGCCTCGCGGGCGTTCTTGACCGCCTTGAAGGCGGCGCCGCTGTCTGGGGTGCCGGACCAACCGATGACCCGCAAGGGGGTACCGGGGGTGGCCTCCCTCACGTTGCGGCCTTGGTCGTCGAACATTGCCCGGACCTTGGCGTAATTCGGGCCGCTCACGAGGGCGTCGCCCACCCGCAGGGTGCCGCGCTGGACGATGACCGTGGCGAGGGGGCCGCGACCGAAGTCGATCTCGGACTCGATGATCAGCCCGCTGGCTTCGGCCTTTGGGTTGGCCTTCAGCTCGAGGACGTCCGCCTGCAACAGGATCATCTCAAGCAGCTCGGTAATGCCCTGGTTCTTGATCGCGGCGACAGGGACGGTGATCGTCTCCCCGCCCCAATCCTCGGGGGCGATACCGCGCTGCTGCATCTGGTTCTTGACCTGGTCCAGATTGGCGCCCTTGACGTCCATTTTGTTGACCGCAACGAGTAGGGCAAAGCGCTCCGGGTGGGACTGCTTCTCGGCGAGGGCGATCTTCAGGGCCTCCTCCGTCTGCGGCATAAAGCCGTCGTCCGCCGCCACCACGAGGATCGCAATGTCGGTGACGCTGGCGCCGCGGGCGCGCATCTTGGTGAAGGCGGCGTGCCCGGGGGTGTCGAGGAAGGTGAGCTTCCGGCCGTTAAACTCGATCTGGTAGGCGCCGATGTGCTGGGTGATGCCGCCCGCCTCACCGGCGGCCACGTTGGCCTTGCGGATGGCGTCGAGGAGGGAGGTCTTTCCATGGTCGACGTGGCCGAGGATGCAGACCACCGGGGGCCGCGGGACGAAATGCTTGGATTCGTCCTCCTCGGGCTGCTTCTTCTCCTTCTTCTCCTTGGCGGCCTGCTGGGCGGCAACGTCCCCGCGGTGCTTGATCTCAAGCAGGAAACCGTACTTTTCGGCCACCTTCTGGGCGACGGCCTCTTCAATGGTGGAGTTCATCGCCGCGAAGCCCACCAACTGATTGAGCTCCGAGATCAGCTTAAAGGGTTTCAGGCTGAGTGCGGCGGCGAAGTCCCGCACCACGATGGGCGGCTTGAGGTGCAGGACCTTGACGTCGCCCTGCATCGTGATGTGGACGACCGGGGCCGAGGCGGCGCTACCCGGCAAAGGTGGCGCCTTCGGCGCCATCACGGGAGCAGGCGCCGCGGCGCGGGGCGGCAAAGCCGGGGGCAGCGCGGGGGGCCGAGGTGCGGGGACGGAGGGCGCCGGGGCGGCTGGCGGGACCACAGCGGACGGACGCACGGAAGGCAGCCCCGGGGCTAGCCCAGGGGACGGGGACGGACGGAGTGGGGGAGCGTTCACCGCGACCGGCAGGCGGGCGACCGACGAAGCGGAACTCGGGGGAACCGTCGTCGGGGGCCGCGAGACCAGGGGCGGGGCGGAAACGGGCGGCGGCACCGAGATCGGCTTAGGCACAGCAGGGCGGACGGGCGGGGCGGAGATGGGTTTCGGCGCCGCAGGTGCAGCCGGAGGTGGCGGAGGCGGGGGTGCTGGGGGCGGCGGAGGGCTGGAGACGGCCTTAGTGGCGGCCGCCTTGGCCACGGCCGCGGCCTCGCGCTCCCGCTCGATGTCCTGCCGGCTCTTGACGAAGACGCCGGAGGGAAGGCTCACCCGGGGCGGGCCAGCCTCCGCCGCCGGGGCGGCCTCGGGGGCCGGGGCCTCCGCGGACGGACGGCGCGGGGCGAACTCCTCGCGCAGCGCCGCAGCGCTGATTTTGTCCACGGTACTTGAGACCGATTTGACGACCGATTTGACGTCTTGGCCAATGATCCGGCGCTCCTTGAGCAGGGCCATCATCTCCTTGTTGTCCAAGCCGAGCTCCTCGGCGAGTTTATGGATGCGGATGCTCATGCGGTCGGACCAAGACTCTGCGGGTTACTTCGCCTGAGCGGCGACGCGCTGGATGACAAGGCCAGCTTCTTCGGGGCTAAAGCCGGCGCCCTCAAGGTCGGCCGCCTCCACGCCTTCAAAAAGTTCAAGCGAGACAAAGCCCGCCTTAACCAGGCGTAGGGCGAGGTCCTCGGCCACCCCGAGGCCGGCGACCAGCTTGCGCTTCGCATCGCCCTCCGGGTCGGCGCCAACCGCGCGGAACTCCTCAATGTCGATTCGCCAGCCGACGAGACGGGAGGTCAGCCGAGCGTTCTGGCCCTTGCGGCCGATCGCGATGGCCAAGTCGTCGTTGGCGACCCGAAGCAGGATGCGGCGAGCCTTCTCATCGAGGACGATCTCGCGCGGGATCGCGGGCTTCAGGGCCTCGATCACCATTTCTCGCGGATCCGCGAAGAACTTGATGATGTCGATCTTCTCCCCCCCCAGCTCGCGGACGATCGTCTTCACCCGGGCGCCGCGCGCGCCAACGCAGGCCCCCACCGGATCCACTTTGGGGTCGGTGCTGGTGACGGCGATCTTGGTCCGGTAGCCCGGCTCGCGGGCGAAGGCCTCGATCTTTACCGTGCCGTCCGCCACCTCCGTCACTTCGAGCTCGAAGAGGCGGCGGACAAAACGGGGGCTGGCGCGGCTAAGAACGATCTCGGGCCCGCGCGGCGTGCTCTGGATTTCGAGCAGGAGACAGCGGATGCGCTCGCCGGGCTGATACTCCTCGCCCGGCACCTGTTCCTTAGCGGGCATCACGGCCTCGGCCTTGCCCAGATCGATGAACAGGTCGTTGCGCTCGCGGCGCCGCACCGTGCCTGTGACGATGTTACCGACCTGGTCCTTGAAATCGTCGTAAATGCGGTCCTTCTCAAATTGCCGAAGGCGCTGCATTACCGCCTGCCGAGCGGTCTGGGCTGCGATGCGCCCGAGGGAGGAGGGGTCGATCGCTTTCTCCAGCACCTCCCCGATCACCGCGCCGGGCTTAAGGGCCTGCGCCTTCTCAACGTGCAGCTCCGTTCGGGGATTGCTGACCGAATCGACCACCTTGAGCAGACACCAGGCCTGCAGCTGACCGTTGCGCGGGTTGATCTCGATCCGCAGTTCCTGACCGGAGTTCACGCCCTTCTGGGCGGCCGACCTCAGGGCATTCGCGATCGTCGCGATCATCTCGGCGCGCGGGATGCCCTTTTCCTTTTCCATGTACTCGAGGACGGAGAGAATTTCGCTGCTCATGGGCGAATGGGGGTGCGGGAAAATTGGGAAAAAAAAAGCGGGCCACAGGGCCCACTTTCCGAAGAGAGAGTGGAGGAGAACCTGTGAGGATTCGGCTCGGCCTCAGGATTGTCAAGCCCGCCGCCCAGCGCGCGGCCTCAGGGGCAAAATCTGCTTGAGCCCGGGTTTTTTCACCGAAACCCTTCCCAATTGACTCACGTCTTACCGCGACCTTGACCTCAATTATGACCCTCTCCCGCCCCGCCTCCAACCTCGGCGCCCCTGTCGGTCGCCCCGGATTCACTCTGATTGAGCTGCTCACCGTCATCGCCATCATCGGCATCCTTGCCGCCATCGTCATCCCGACGGTCGGCACGGTCCGCGAGAAGGCGCAGCGCGCCGTCGATGCCAACAACCTCCGCGAGGTACTCAAGGCCGCGCAAATCTACGCCGGCGACAACCAAGACCGCCTGCCGGATCCGATCAACATCGCGAACTCGGTGCTCAACGCCCCCCAACTCGCTTGGAAGTGGCCCGGCATCCTTGCCAAGAATAACATCCTGACCGACCCCACCTTCTTCTTCTCAAAGAACGATCCGGCCTTCAGCGGTACGTTCCCGACGTTCATCATCCAGCCTTCCAACCAGCGCAACACGCTGCACACCTCCTTCACCTCTGGCCGATCCCCTTCTTGGGAATTCGTCGGCGGCGTCAAGATGAGCGACCCCGCCACCACCCCGATCGCCTACACCCGCGGCCTGCAGACCAACGGCCTGTGGAGCGAGACCTCGGGCGTCTACAAGGCCACCGGCGGCTACATCGCCTTCCTGGGCGGAAACATCTCGTTCTATCCGAACACCAATAACCCCGCCCCCTTCATTTCGAATAACCCCACTTCGACCAGCACCACGCGCCCCAACAACATCCGGCAGGCGGTGCCCTTCAACGTCACGAACGCGAACCTCAGCGCCCGCATCTACGGCATTCCGCCCGCCTCGGGCGCTGCCGGAATGATCGGCACCGCCGGCGGCACCACTGCCCAGCGCGGGCCCTGAGCCGGCACCTCTGCCGGTAGCGCGATCGGTTGGGCACGAGAGGCTATTTTGGAGTCAAGACCTCAGCCTCCTGCCCCCCAAATCGGAATCTGTCCTTTCCCGCGGCCGGTTTGATCTTTGCACCCCCGCAGCCCCGAAAAGCGGGGGTTTTTTAGTTTCACAACTATCTGCCTGCTGGCAATTAAACCCACCGAGGCATCTTCTTGCCTAGAGTCGATTTGAGCCCGCCGCCGGCTTTCGGGAACCGGGAATCGGCCCAGAAAACCGGCTGGTCGGACGATGTACGAAGGCACAATGGAGGATCACTGAAGGCACCCTTGAGTCAGAGCGCGCCGCCCCAGCGCGCGTGCGGTTCAAGGTCTAAAATAGTCGCCCCAACTCAGGTGCACGCCGCGAGCCCGAGTCAGGCCGCCGGGGTAAACGACCGCCACGGAGTCACGCCCCACCCTGAGGCCACCACGGCCCGAATCACCGCGCGTCAATCCGTCCTGAAGCGTAATTCGTGATTTCGGCATCCGCTTGCGGACCAGAGCGTTCTCTGCCTCCCTCCTCGGCTTCTGTTTCCTTTGTCGACCACGCCGATGACTCCGCCCCGTGCCGCCAACGTCGCCGCTCCCCGTTCGGCGCCCGCCTCCGCCGCCGGCGGCGTCACCTACGTGGTCGGACACCGCAATCCGGATGCGGACGCGATGTGTTCCGCGATCGCCTACGCCGCATTTAAGGAAGCCAAGGGCGAGACCGGCTTTGTGGCCGCCCGCTGCGGCAACTCAAACGCCCGCATCGACGCGATCCTCACGCGGTTCCGCGTCCCCCTGCCCCACTACCTCAGCGACGTCTCACCACGGGTGCGGGACGTGATGACCAATGAGGTGGTCCACGTTAACGATCAGGCGACCTGCGCGGAGGCACTCGAGCTGATCGACCGCCACCAGGTGCGGGTTCTGCCCGCGGCCAACACGCGGCGTAAACCGGTCGGCCTGATCAGCCTCGCGCAGCTGGGCGGCGTCTTCATCCCGCGCGTGAGCGAGCCACGCCTGATGCGGCAGGTGCACAGCTCCCTCGCCGCCATCGCGCGGGCCCTCAAAGGCCAGGCGATCCATCTCGTCGATGCTGAGCGGGTCGAGGACCTCTTTGTGCGCTTGGGCACGATGGACATCCGCTCGTTCTGGAGCATTTCCGTGCGCGAGAACATCCCCGCCGAGCAGTCGATTATCATCGTCGGCGACCGCGGCGACGTGCAGCGGCGGGCGATCGACCTTGGCATTCGGGCGCTGGTGGTCACGAGCAGCCTGCCGGTCGCTCCGGAGGTGGAGGCCGCTGCCCGTGAGCGCGGGGTCAGCATCATCTCCAGCCCGTACGACTCCGCGACGACCGCGTGGGTCGTGCGCACCGCCTCCAACCTGGAACGCGTCATCGACCGCAGCTTCCTCACCGTCGACGCGGACACCCGGGTGGCGGACGCCCGCAAGCAGTTCGGGCTGAGCACGCAGGCGGTGCTGGTGACGGACGACGAGGGCCGCCTTGCCGGCATTCTGACCAAGAGCGATATTCTCAAGCCGGTGCGCACCCGTCTCGTACTGGTGGACCACAATGAGCTGACGCAGGCGGTGCCCGGAGCGGAGGAGGTTGCCATCGCCGAGATCATCGATCACCATCGACTGGGCAGTCTTAATACCGCGCAGCCGATCCTGTTCATCAACGAGCCCGTCGGCTCCACCTGCACCATCGTGGCGGACCTGTTCCGGCGGGAGGGCCTGCAGCCCTCGCCGCCGATCGCTGGGATAATGATGTCCGGGCTAATTTCGGACACCCTGCACCTAAAGGGACCCACGACCACGAGGAAGGACGCCCTGATTCTGGCCTGGCTGGGCGAGATCGCGGGCGTCGACTCCAACCATTTGGCGGAGGAGATCTTCAGCTCGGGCTCGGTCATTTTGGCGCAGACGCCAGACAAGATGGTGCGCTCGGATTTCAAGGTGTACGAGGAGGAGGGCGTGCGCTTCTCGGTGTCACAGGTGGAGGAGCTCGGGTTCGGCAACTTCGAGGCCAACGCGAAGGGGATCGCCCGCGCGGTGCAGGAACTGCGCGAAGGGGAGCGCCTCGCGTTCGCGGCCCTACTGGTCACGGACATCAACACCCAAAACTCCCTGCTGCTGGTGAAGGGCGAGAACGCGTTCCTCGAGCAAATTCGCTATGCCCGTCGGGAGTTGGACGACCTCTTTGACCTGCCCGGGGTGGTCAGCCGCAAGAAGCAGTTGATCCCCTACCTGACCACCGTGATCAAGGAGATGGCCGCCGACGGCACGCTCTCGGCGGGCAAGAGCACCTCACCATCAGGCCGCCGCCGCCGCTGACCCCGCTTCCCCGCCCGATGAGCACCAATCCTCCGCTACCGACGCCGGGCGCCGCCGACTCTCTCGAGGCCTCGCTGCTGCGGGTGCTGATGGAGACCAGCCCGGACCGGATCTACTTCAAGGACCGCGAGAGCCGCTTTGTCCGCAACAGCCACGCGCACGCCCTTTCCCTCGGCGCGGCGTCGCCGGAGGAGTGCGTCGGCCGGACGGACTTCGATTATTTCGCCCGCGAGCATGCGGAGCGCGCCTTCGCGGACGAGCAAGAGATCATCCGGAGCGGGCGACCGGTGATTGCGAAGGTCGAGCGGCTGACCCGCCGCGATGGCACCCAAGGCTGGGCTTCGAGCACCAAAATGCCCTGGCGCGACACCGCGGGCCGGATCATCGGGACCTTTGGCCTGACGAGGGATATCACCGCCGCGAAGGAGGCCGAGGAGCGGCTGAACGAGGAGCGCATCCTGCTGCGTACCATTATCGACCACCTCCCGAGCCGGCTGTACGTGAAGGACACTGCCTCGCGGTACGTCCTGAACAACCGCGCGCACTTGGCATCGCTCGGGGCGAGTTCGCCGGAGGAGGTGCGGGGCCGGACGACGCTGGACTGCTATCCCGGCGAGCGCGGGCGCCAGGCCCTCGCGGACGACCAGCAGGTGCTGGGTGGCGGACCCCCGATCATCAACCAGGAGAAGTCGGACTTCGGCCCGGCGGGCGACGTGCACTGGTCGCTCGTCACAAAGGTGCTGTTCCGGGACGCGCGGGATCAGGTGGTGGGTCTGGTGGGCATCAGCCATGACATCACCCGGCGGAAGCGCGCCGAGGAGGAGTTGCGGCGGAGGAGCGCGGAGATGGAGGCGGATCTGGTGATGGCGCGGCAAGTGCAGGAGGCGTTTCTGGACCGGGCGCCCCCTCACTTTGCGGGCGGGCGGACCCCGGGGGCGAGCGCCCTGCGCTGCAGCCACCGATACCTGCCGACCGCGACCCTGGGCGGGGACTTCTTCACCCTGCTGAAACTCGGCGAGCGGCGCTGTGGGCTGCTGGTGTGCGATGTGATGGGCCACGGCGTGCGGGCGGGGCTGTTGACGGCCCTCCTGCGCGGTGTGGTTGAGGAGATGGGCCCGCGGGCGGGCGAGCCGCCGCACGTGTTGCGGGAGATCAATCGGAGCCTGATGCCCATCGTCGAGCAGACCGGCCAGCCGGTCTTCGCGACCGTCTTCTTCGGGGTGATCGACCTCGACGAGGGGACGCTGGTTTACAGCAACGCCGGCCACCCACCGCCGCTGCTGCGGGGGGCGGGCGGGACGATCCGGCGGCTGGCCCCCGAGGATCCGGAGCCGGCGGCGGGCCTGCTCGGGGACTTCTCGTACAGCCGCCACGAGGTGCCCTTCCCGGCCGAAAGCACCCTGCTGGCCTTCACCGACGGGGTGTTCGAAGCGGCGAACGCGGCGGGCGAATTCTTTGGCGTGGACCGGTTGCGGGACACCCTGGCGACGGCGCCGGCTGGGGCGGTGATCCCGGCGGTCCTCGAGCACGTGCGGGCGCACTGCGGCCGGGGCGAGTTCGAGGACGATGTGTGCCTCGTGTGCCTCGAGGCGGACTTCACCACGCCGGCGTCAGGATGAAGCTGCAGGCGGTGTTACCCTGCCTTCGTCATAGGCGGATCCCCGTTTCCAGCGCGAGCGCGGCGAAGGGTTCCCCGAACCGCGGTCGCAGGCGCACTGACAGGGTCGCGAACGGACAGCCCAGTCGCAGTAGTGGGGGCGGATCGAAAACAGAGGGTCCGGCTCGGCCACGCGGGATCCGTGAGCAGGCCAAACCGGAGCGTCGTTGCTTCCATCTCCCAGGCGCGGCAGACCGGAAATCAGGACCACCGCATTCCTTTGCCCTTGCCAAACCGGTTCGGGGAGGCAGCGCCCTTTGCACTCTGCCCCCCGCCCTGGATCAAACCTCCCGGAAGCGTTTCGCGATTGCTCCGCGGGTTGCAAGAACCCTCCTTGTCTCAGACTCCGCTGATATTGTTGCTTTTCAGTGTTTTCTCGGGCGGACTCAGTTTTTCGATCAGGGCCTTGCCCCTTCGCTCACCGGCGCATTCGGGCGCCAAGGCCGGCCCCCCCAGCCTTAGACTTTCCCCCGCCCCACCCGATGCACCACCCACCTACCCGCCTCTGCCTGCTCCTCGCCGGGCTGCTTTCGCTCAGCGCCCAGGCGCAGACCACCCCCGCCTCGCCCGCCGCCGTCGACCGCGCCTCCGTCACCGTGACCAAGCCGGAAGCGAAAGAGGAGGTGATCCAGCAGGAAAAGGTTGTCGTGACCTCGTTCAAGCGGGCCCTCGAGGCGTACAAGGTCCCGATCAACGTCAGTGTCCTCACGGAGGACGCGCTGCGGGAGTACAACATCACGGACATTAAGCGGCTGATGGCGGAGAGCGAGGCCATCAACGCCCCCCTCAGCGGCGCGCGCTTCGCGGACAATGTGACGGTGCGCGGGCTCAACACGGGGAATGCCAACGCCAACAACTTGGAGCAGTTCGTGCGCTCCACCCTGTCCTACTATCTGGACGACACCCCGCTGCCGAACATCGGCTTCCGAATCAAGGATGTGGCGCGCGCGGAGACGCTGATTGGACCGCAGGGAACGCTGTACGGGGCGGGTTCGCTGGGCGGCACGATCCGCTACATCACCAACCAGCCCCGCTTCGGGAAGCTCGAAGGCCGGATCTCCGGCACCGTCTCAGAGACGAAGCACGGCGGCCTATCCTTCGATGCGGACACTGTGGTGAACGTGCCCCTGACGCCGAACCTCGCTCTGCGCGTTTCGCTCTCCCATCTGGACGAGGCCGGGTTCACCGACCGAGTCGTCTCGCGTCCGTGGGCGCCGACGCCGGCCTGGATCGGCACGCCCAACGCGGGGCAGCAGCGCTATGAGGAGGATGACTGGCAGAGGGTCACCGGCGGGCGGGCCACGCTCCGCTGGAAGGCCACCCCCACCCTCACCCTGAGCGTCTCCCACGCGGAGCAGGCGCAGGACGCCCACGGCACCTCAGGCACGCAACTGTTCCCGATCGCGCGGAATCCCGAGCCGGGAGCGCCGACGCCGCTCGCCACCCGCCAAGTGTTCAACGAGCACACGATCATCTCCCCCAACGAGGAGTACGCGGACCGGCGCATCCGCATGGACTCGCTGGAACTCGACTGGGACCTAGGCTTCGCGCGTCTGGTCTCGTCGACGGGCGACTACACGGACCGGAAGCTGGGGCAGGCTGACTACACCGCGGCCGGGAACACCTACTACAACTACATCAGCCCGCAGCTGAACATCAACAACGCCGCCTTCAACGGCCGACCCGCGTTCATCACCTTTGACAATTACCACCGCGGGCTCGTGCACGAGACGCGGCTGAGCTCGAAGGACGCCGCCGGTCCGGTCAGCTGGATCACCGGCCTGTTCTACACCAAGACCCGGCGCAGCCTGCGCTTCAGCGAGTACGTCCCGGGCCTGGACCTCGCCGGGGCGCGTTTCGTGGTCGCAGACCCAACGCGCCGGAATAACGAGGGCTACCGCGAGAACCAGCAGACCGACTACCAGGAGCGCGCGCTATTCGGGGAGGCGAACTTCCGATTTTCCCGCCTGTGGAATGTGACCGCTGGTCTGCGCAGCTTCAGCTACGAGGATGACGGTCTCTCCAACATCCGCGACTACACCGGACCGACGAGCCGCCTCACCGAGCGCACCGAGTCCCAGAAGGGCCGGACCTACTTCAAGCTTAACTCCTCCTACCAGTTCTCGGACCAACTGCTGGGCTATGCCACCTTCTCCCAGGGTTACCGTCGCGGCGGGGCGAACGGGTTCCGCGACTATGCGGGCAAGGTCGTCAGCCCGCAGGCCCGCGCTTACGAGCCCGATTCGGTGAACAACTTCGAGGGCGGCCTGAAGGGATACCTGCTGAAGGGAGACCTTTACGTTCAGACGGCAGTGTACGAAATGCGGTGGAAGAACCCCCAAGTGGGCTTCAGTCAGACGATCGACGACCTCTTCCCGATCAACGGTCTGGTCAACGGAGGCAACATCCGGTCCCGCGGCCTCGAGGCGGCATTCCGTTACCGGATCAACCGCCAGTGGAGCATCAACTACAAGACCTCGACCACGAGCGCGCGATTCATAGAGCGGCGCGTGGTCCCGCTCTACACCGTGCCCAGCGGGGAGGATCTGATCACGACCGCCGGGCTCTCCACTTGGGGTGCGCCGAAGTGGAAGCACTTCGCCGGTCTGCGCTTCTCGACGCCGCTGCGGGAGGGACTCCAGCTGACGGCCTCCCTGCGGCTACGACGCGTGGACAAGCTGCAGTGGAGCAGCGCGACCAACAACCTCTACCCGGCCTACACGAAGTACGATGCCAACGTGGGGCTTTACCGGGACAAGTGGGACCTCTCACTGTGGGTGGACAACCTGACGAACAACCGCGCCCTCGTTTCCAACAACGCGGGCACCAGCCAGAGCGGTCAGCTTGGCTCGCGGGCCATCTACCTCCCTCCGATCACGATCGGCACGACGGTATCCTACCGCTGGTAAGGCTCCTCCGGCAGCGGGCCGGGCGCGGAGCTAAGTAGCTCGGGGTCCCTTCGGCCGGGCGGAAGGCAAGTCGGACCGGCGGCTGCGCGCGGCCTGCAGCGGTCGGCGCGGCCCCGCCGGGGACGCCCCCGCGTCCATGCCGGGCTCAGCGCCAACGGCGATCGCGAGAGAGCCGCGCTCGTGCCGTTCCTCCATTCGGCCCACCAGATTGCCATCGGGGTCGCGTACGAAAGCCGGCAAGAGTTCGTGATCCGACAACCGTGCCGCCAGCCCAGGCGCCCGCTCCGGAACCGCCCCACCCGCCACCACGCGCAGATCCTACTCCTCCAGTCCCGCAACCCGATACTATAACACGGAGTTGCGCCCTGCCTCCCCCGTCCGATCCGGCACCGTGAGCATCAGCCAGACCGCGCCCAACCCGAGGAACGAAAGCCGGGCACCCGCATAAAAGAGCGGCCGCAGGCCCAGCACCTCCGCGAAAAACCGCTTCGCCACCGCCACATCCCGCACGGCGAGCGCCACCTGACCCAAATCCGGCACGAGGGAAGCATACATCGGTGAAACTGCGGTGGTACCCTCAGGGCACCGCCATCGTCACCCGGGCCTGACCGCCGCCGTGCAGCACCCGCACTCGGTCGCCGTCCCTAAACAGCCCCGTCGAGGCCTCCTGCACCACCGTCACCGTGCTGCCGTCCTCCAGCCGCACGGTGATTTCTTGCGCCCGCTGGCGCGTCGCCGCTTCCTCCACCGCCTGTCCCACCACCGCGCCAGCCACCGCTGCCGAGGCCTGCACCAGGGCGCCGCCCACGCCCCGGCCCCCGCTGCCCGCCGCCGCCCCCACCATCCCGCCGCCGAGGGTGCCGAGGCCAGTGCGCCGGCCCTCGATGTTCACCTCCCGCACGCTGGTGACCACGCCCAGGTCGCTCCGTTGCAGGACGTTCGCCTGCCCCGCGGGAACGACCCGGCGGGAGGACGGGAGCGTGCACCCCGCTAGGAAAAGGCCGGCGGCGCTCAGAAGCAGCGGGACGATCGTGGGGTTCATCCGCGGAGGGGGAACGAGGGACCTGAGGGCGTGGACGGCTTGGCGAGAATAAAAGTTACCCGGCCCGCCCGAAGAGCAAACGAAGGGAATTCAGGCACACGATTAGCGTGCTCCCCTCGTGGGCTGCGACGCCGATGGACAGCGGCACGGCTCCGATGGTGGTGGCTACGACCATCACGAGGACCACCCCGAGGGAGAGGGCCAAATTCTGGCGGATGATGGCGCGCGCCCGGCGGCTGAGCCGCGCCGCCGCGAGGAAGTTGTCGATGCGGTCGTGCATCAAAATCACCTCCGCCTGCTCGAGGGCCGCGTCGCTGCCGCGCGCCCCCATCGCCACACTGACGTCCGCGGCGGCCAGGCTGGGGGCGTCGTTGACCCCGTCCCCGACCATCGCGACCACCCGGCCCTCCGCACGCAGGGCCTGGATCGCGGCCACCTTGTCCTCGGGACTGAGGCCGGCGCGGACCTCGGAGACCCCGAGCTCACGCGCAACTGCCTCCGCGGCGTGGCGGCGGTCCCCAGTGAGCATCACCGTGCGGATGCCGGACCGGCGGAGTTCCGCAAGCACGCGGCGAGATTCGGCGCGGATCTGGTCCCGCAGCAGAAGGCGGCCGACTAGGTCGCGGCCGAGCACCCAGACCTCGCTCAGGTCGGCGTCAGCGGGCGGGAGCTGGCGCACCCAAGCGGCCAGGGGTCCGGCCTCGAGCAGTTCCCGGCGGCCGAGCAGGAGGGTGGACTCCCCCACCCGGCCCTGGAGGCCTTGGCCAGTGAGTGAGCGGAAGTCTTCGACTGGCAACTCGCGGATGCCGGCGGCCCGGGCGTGGCGGACGATGGCGCGCGCGATGGGGTGGTGGGACTTGGCCTCGAGGGCGTGCGCCAGTTCCAGCACCTCGCGTTCGCGGCCCGGCGGGAAGCTCTCGCAGCCGGCCACGGCGAGTTCCCCTGTCGTGAGCGTGCCCGTCTTGTCGAGGGCCACCGCGTCAATGTCGGCCAATCGCTCGATCGCGGCTCCCCCGCGGAAGAGCACCCCGTGGCGGGCACCCCAGGCGATCGCGGCCAGAATGGCGGAGGGGATCGAGAGGACGAGGGCGCAGGGGCTGGCGACGACCATCAGGGTCATCCCCCGGTAAAAGGCGGAGCGCGTCTCGCCGTCCGGGGCGAACGCGGGCAGGCCGAAGCCGAGCCACCAGACGAGGAACATCAGGCCGGAGCCGCCGATGACCAGGTAGGTGTAGCCGGTGCCGAAGCGGTCCGTGAGGCGCTCGCTGGGGGCCTTAAGCCTCTGGGCGGTCTGGATAAGCCGGATGATGCGCTGGAGCGTGCTTTCTGCCGGGAGCCGGGTGACGTCGAAGTCGACCTGACCCCAGAGGTTGAGGGTACCGCTGTAGACGGGGTCGCCCGGAGCCTTGGGAACCGGGTTGGCCTCGCCGGTGAGGGCGGACTCGTCGCAGGCGCTGCGCCCGGCGGCCACGCGTCCGTCGGCGGCGAAGGCCTGGCCCGGGCGGACGCGCAGGCGCTGGCCGGGGCGCACCGCGTCGACCGAGACCCCGTGTTCGCCGC
The DNA here is from genome assembly GCA_016871775.1 of Verrucomicrobiota bacterium. Lineage (GTDB taxonomy): Bacteria > Verrucomicrobiota > Verrucomicrobiia > Opitutales > Opitutaceae > ER46. The sequence continues at coordinate 42,050 of VHCI01000011.1, forward strand.
CGTCGGCATCGAGGAGCGTCGCCTGTTTCGGAGCGGATTTGAGCAGTGAGCCGACCTCGCGCTGGGTGCGGTGCAGGGCGTAGCCCTCCATCGCGCCGGAAGCGGAGAAGAGGAACAGGAGGAGCACGGCCTCGCCCCAGGCGCCGATGGCGACCGCGCCGGCCGCCACCGCGAGCATCAGGAAATGGATGTCGATCGCGCGCTTCCGGAGGGTTTCCCAAGTGTCGATCGCAGCGTCCCAGCCGCCGGCGAAGAGAGCGACGAGGAAGAGCCCGCGGGCGAGCCAGGGCCAGTCCGGGAGGAAGTGGCTGGCGGCGGAGGCGGCGAGGCCGGCGGCGCCGCAGAGCGTGGCCAGCAGGGCGAGGAGCTTCCATTCCTGTTCCTCGGGCGCGGGCTCAGCGCGGATCTCGGGCCACTCCATCTCGCGCCAGAGCCAGAGCTTCTCGGCGGTGGGCCCGGCGAGGCGGCCGAGTTCGGTCAACCCGCCCTCGCGCCGGAGGCGGAACCCGGCGGGCGCCGGCCCCGGGGTATCGACGCCGCGGGCGGCGACGGCGGCGATCGTGGCCGCGAGGCGTTCCTCCAGCCCTAGCACGGGATCGCGGCCCCAGGTGGCTACGGAGACTCGCCGCGAGGCGGGATCGATGCGGACCGCGTTGACGCCCGGCTCGTCGCGTAGGAAGCGAGCAAGGCCGGCGACCCAGTCCTCCCCCGCGCCCGGTTGCTCGATCATCACGGCAAAGTGCGGGGGAGGGCGGCGGGCGGCAATTTCAATTGCGGGCGGCGGCAGGCCGGGGCTTCCTTTATCGCCCGCGATGATCGGCCTCCGCGACGACACCGATTCCAGCCCGCCGCCGCCGGCCCTCGCGCCGGAGCTGGCCGCGCGCACCTTCGCGGCACAAGGCTGGCTGCGCACGGCCCTCGGTCTGGAGTACCGCGCGCAGCAAGAGGAGATGGCGCGGGCCGTCGCCGGGGCCCTAGCCGACGACGAGCCGCTGCTGTTCGAAGCGGGCACGGGCGTGGGCAAGTCCCTCGCATACCTCGTGCCGGGGATCATCCACGCCGTCGATCAATCGCGGCCGCTAATCGTCTCGACCCACACCATCGCCTTGCAGGAGCAGTTGGAGGAGAGCGACCTCCCGAAGTGCCGGCGGCTCTTCCGCGGCACCCCGGAGCTGGCGCGTTACGCCGACTTCCGGGCCACGGTGCTGGTCGGAAAGGGGAACTACCTCTGCACCACGCGGCTCGCCCACGCCTTGGCCGAGCGGGCGTCTCTGCTGGCCGATGCCGAGTACGATGAGCTGCAGCGCCTCGCCGCGTGGGCGGCGGAGACCCGGACCGGCCTGCGACACGAACTGCGCCCGCCGCCCCGAGCGGAGGTGTGGGACGTGGTGAGCGCGGATTCGTCGGCCTGCTCGCGCAAGCATTGCGACGGGGGCCGCTGCTTTTACCAGCAGGCCCGCGCGCGCCTCCGCCAGGCCAACGTGGTCATCGTGAACCACGCGCTCCTCTTCGCCCTGATCAATGCCGGGGGCGCGCAGGCGCAGGGCGCGGCGGCCGACGCCCGCGGGGTGCTGCTGGCGGATGACTTCGTGGTGCTGGACGAGGCGCACACCGTGCCCGAGGTCGCCACCGAACACTTCGGCCTCAGCCTCTCCAGTTACGGCGTGGACCGGGCGCTGAAGTATCTCCACAATCCCCGAACTCGCCGGGGGTTGCTGCGGCGCCTTGGAGATCTGGCCGGGCCGCAGCTCGTGGTCGACGCGCTCGCGGCAGCGGAGGAGTTCTTTGCCTCGATCGCGGACACTCTGCTCGCGGCGCGGAGCGTCGTCCGCCTTCGCCAGCCGGAACCGGTGGCGCCGGTGCTGGAGGGGCCGCTGGGGGCCCTGGAGCGGCTGTTGGCGGAGCGGGCGGACCGACTGGAGGAGGGACGCGACCGGGACGAGCTGATGGAGCAGCGGCAGCGGCTGAAAGGCATCCAAGGCGGACTGAACGAATGGCTGAGCCTCGGCGCGCCGGGGCACGTGTACTGGGCGGAGCGGTCCGGGCGGCAGCAGACGATCGTGACCCTGCGGAGCGCGCCGTTGGAGATCGCCCCGGCCCTGCGCCAGCACCTGTTCGGCCGGCGGACGGCCGTGGTGTGCACCAGCGCCACCCTTGCCCTGGGCGGCCAGGTGGGGGCGTTCGCCCAGCGGTTGGGCGCGGGCGATGCCCGCACGGGGCTTGTGCGCTCCCCGTTCGACTACGCGCGGAACATGCGGGTGTACGTGGCCGCGGACGTGCCCCTGCCCTCCGCGAAGGACGCCCGCCTCGCTCTCGACATCCTCGCGGATTACGTGGCGTTCTGCTGCACTCGGGTGCGCGGCGGCTCGCTGGTCCTCTTCACCAGCTACACGGACCTCCGAGCGGTGGCCCAGGCCCTCGAGCCCGTGCTGCAGGCGGAGGGGCGGCCGCTGCTCTGCCAAGGCGCGGACCTCTCGCGCACGGAGCTGACCCGGCGGATGCGGGCCGCGGGCAATGCGGTGCTGCTGGGCACGGACAGTTTCTGGACGGGGATCGATGTCCCGGGCGACGCGCTGGCGCAGGTGATCATCACCCGCCTGCCCTTTGATCCGCCAGACCACCCGGTGACCGAGGCGCGCTGCGACCACCTGCGCGAGGAGGGGGGCAACCCGTTCCAGGAGCTGACCTTGCCCGATGCCCTGATGAAGTTCCGTCAGGGCGTGGGCCGGCTGATCCGTTCGGCGTCGGACCGGGGCGTGATCACCCTGCTCGACGCCCGGGTGCTGGCCAAGACCTACGGCCGGCTGTTCCTCGATTCCCTGCCCCAGCCCGCCTTCACCCCGCTGTCGCGGGCGAACCGCGAAGAGAAATTTCGTCCTTTCGCCTGAGGACCGCCGGGTGTTACCATCTCTTGATGTTGACCCTGCACGCCACTGCCGCGACCGGTACCGGGCGGATTCGTGGGGAAAAACAGGACCGCTTCCTGCTGAAAGCCGAGGCTGGTTGAGCGTGCCTTCGCGCCGGGAACATTTTGCGGCGCTGGTCGCGCGCCAGCCGGGAAATCAGCTCTTCCGGTTCAGCCTGGCGCAGGCCCTGATGGCCGAAGGGCAGGTGGAGGAGGCTCTGGTTCACTTCCAAACCTGCGCGGAGGGCAAGGCGGACTGGATGATGCCGCGGATTCTGCTGGGCAAGGCGCTCCTGGGGATGGGTCGCCCGGTGGAGGCGCGGCCGTGGCTGGAGGCGGCCCTGCGGCTGGCGGTCGAGCAGCACCACGAGGAGCCGGAGCAGGAACTGCGCGCGCTGCTGGCGGACCTCCGAGCCTAGCTCCCGCGAGGGAGGCAGGAGTTCAGGCCCTTTCCGGCGGCATAGCTTAAACGCTGAAGGTGGCGGTCAGGATGAAATTCCGCGGCCGGCGCAGCTCCCAGCGGATCGGCATAGGGGCGTTCGCGGCCCCGAGGACACCCTCGTTGTCGTAATCTCCGGAGACCAAGCGGGCGCCGCTCCAGTCGAACAGGTTCTCCACGTTGAGCTGCGTGCGGAGGGTGACGTTGCGCAAGATCCGCCGCTCGTGGGCAAACATCGCGCTGAAGTCCCAGAAGTCGCGGCCCCGGATCGGGCGGGCGGGGTTGATGACGCCGGTCGGCAGGCCGGCGACGAGGGCGCGTTCAAAGCCGATGGTGTTGGCGCTGCGCCAGCGGAAGTCGTCGCTGACGGACCAGCCCTTCAAGGCGCCGTCGCGGCGAAGGTGTGGGTGGCGAGGCCGTTGAAGGCGTACTTGCCGTTGCGGTGCATCGCCGCGCTCTCGATGGCAAGCTCGTCGAGGTGCGCCTGCTCGGCGGCGTCGGTCTGCTGCTCGAGGTAGAGGGCATTGGTGCCCGCCTGAGCGCGCGCGGTGGCGCTCGTTGGCTCAAGGGCGAAGGCGGTCGAGCACTGGCCGGCCTCGACGCGGCGGAGCTCGCTGGCGAAACGCCGCCAGGTGGCGAGCCCTTGGTTGAGCGTGGCAAAGTTCAAATAACACCCGCGCGAGGCGAGGTGCGTGCCCTGAGTGTTCTCGTTACTGCTGCCCGTAAGCGCGACCTGCCAGCGGGGCGAGGAATTGAAGACCACGCTCAGCTCGTAGCCCTCAGCCTGGAAGCTCGAGGTGTCGCTCACGTCGGTGGAATCGGCCGGATGGACCCCGGCCGGGGACGAGGGGCTGGTTGTGGTCGAGGGCGGCGCGGCGGGAGCTCCAGCGGTCGTACTGAAGCTGGACCTGCGTGCGTCGGGCGGCGAGCGTCGCGCGCTTGGTGGTGGTAACGGCGGCGCCCTGAGGGTTGCCGACCCCGATGAGGAGGGTGTTGGGGCCGCGGGAGAGCGTGATGCGCTCGAGGTTGTAGGCGTCGTTGGGCTCGAGGGCGGAGAAGAAGTCGTACGCGAGGCCCTATTCCCCGTTGTTGGAGACGAAGCCGCGGATCGAGTACTGCTGGCCCGTGCCGAAGCGGAGTAACTGGCCGGCGGCGCGGTCGGCGTCGACGTTGTCCCCTTCGACCGAATCGACGCTCGGAGTGTAGAGGAGGTCCTTCTCGAGCGAGTTGGCGGCGAGGTCTTGGAGGAACTCGGGGGTGAGCACCGTGAGGGAGGCTGGTGCGCATCCGGGTGCCGGCGAGGGTCTCGCTCGCGGCGCAGCCGTTGTCCTTGTCGGCGGCGACGGTGAAGGGCGTGAGGACGACTGGGTCGGCCGCGGTCTGGGCCGGGCGGGCCGGTGGGGCCTGGGCGGGGGCGAGAGGGGCGATAGCGGCGAGAAACAGCGCGAGCGGGAGGCGGCGGGCGGGGGCAGGCATCGGCAAGGAACGGGGAGAACCGGGGTGGAACGGCGCGGCCTGCCGGGGTCTATCATCTTCCGCGAGAAGGGAGGGTCGGGCCGCGAATGGCGGCCGGCGGGCAGCCTGAATCCGCCACGCCCTTGCGCGCGAGCCGCAATCGGCTTGTTTTTCATTCTTATGGCAAATTCTACCCGGGTTTGGTTCATCACGGGCGCCTCGCGCGGCCTCGGCCGCGCAGTCGCGGAAGCCGCCTTGGCGCGAGGGGATCAGGTGGCGGCGACGGCCCGCGATCCCGGCACGCTCGCGGACCTGGCGGCGGCGGCGCCGGAGCGGGCGCGCGCGCTGCGGCTGGATGTCACCGTCGCGGGCGAGGCGGCGGCCGCGGTCGCCGCGGCGCAGGCGGCCTTCGGGCGAATCGACGTGGTGGTCAACAACGCGGGCTTCGGGCTTCTGGGGGCGCTGGAGGAGTTGGGCGAGCACCAGATGCGGCGGCAATGGGAGACGAACTTTCTCGGGGCGGTGCACGTGGTGCGGGCGAGCCTGCCGCTCCTGCGGGCACAGCGGAGCGGTCACCTCGTGTTCACCAGCGCCGCCGCGGCGATCAGCAATTACCCGGGATTCTCAATCTACGGGGCCTCGAAGGCCGCGCTGGAGGCGATGGGCGAGGCGGTCGCAGCGGAGACGCGTCCGCTCGGGATCAAGGTCACGCTCGTGCAACCGGGGCCCTTCCGCACGGACTTCGTGGGCCGTTCGCTGGAGGCGGGCGAGGCGACGCTACCGGATTACGCGGGCACCAGCGGCAAGTTCCGCAAGCTGGTGGAGAGCACCCGCGGGCGCCAGCCCGGCGATCCGGCCAAGGCGGCCGCGGCGATCCTCGCGGCAGTGGACGCTGACTCGCCTCCCCTGCGGCTGGTGCTCGGAAAATACGCGACCGACAAGGCGCGGCGCCGGCACACGGGCGGGCTGCGGGAGCTGGAGGCGTGGGAGGGCGTGGGCGCGGCCGCGGATTTCTGAGCCGGGGAGACCGGAACCGGCGAAGTTTGGGCTGGATTTCTCGGGGCAAAACGCCACCCTCGCCCCTCTCCGCGCCAGAGTAGCTCAGTGGTAGAGCAGAGGACTCATAAGCCTTTGGTCGCCGGTTCAATCCCGGCCTCTGGCACCACCTTCCGCCCCGCGCCGGACGCACAAAAAAGGCCCGCCGACGAACGCCAGCGGGCCTTTTCTGGGAGATTTAGCGGCTCAGATTAGCTCGGTCTCGCCG
>VHCI01000012.1 GCA_016871775.1 Verrucomicrobiota bacterium
CTCCCGCCGATCCCTGCGTACCCAGCGACCCAATGTCATCCTCCGCTCCATCCCAGTCTGGGCACACATTATGGAGTGTCGGGCGCCCGCCGGCGAATTGATGCGGCTCAACCGCCTCCGCCTGCGTCACCTCGATTGACGAGGCCTTCCCCTTCCTTTGCCGCCGCTGCCGACGCGCTCGCATCCGCGACGGTCCCCGTGACCGCGTCCGGGTGCGACTTGGCCTTTCAGGCGCCCGGCGGGACCACGCGGCGCAGGGTGTAGGTTTCCCCGCCCGCGAGGTCCGCGGCACCCAAGGTGGGCCAGGGATCCCAGGGCGCGGCGAGGAGCCGGCCGCTGATGCCGTCGCTGCACGGGGAGAGCAGCCATTCGACGCAGTCCAGCGCGCGCGCGAGCGGGGCCGGATCCCCGGCGCGCTGGCGTTGCGCGGCGGCGTACTCCGCGTCCCCCGCGACCGCGGGGCCGAGGGCGAGCACCTCCTCCGTCAACCGCGTGTGGATCGCGCCGGGGGCGAGGGCGTTGATGTCGAGCGGCCGCCTCGCCTCCTCCGCGGCGATCGTCTCGACGAGCCGCACGACGGCGGTCTTCGCGGCGCCGTAGGCGGAGAAGTTCGGCCGCGGCTTGGTCGCGCCGCCGCCGGAGAAGCACACGACCTTGGCGCGCCGGTCCGCGCGCTCGAGCAGGGGCGCGCAGGCGCGCAGGGCGAAGTAGGTGCCGTCGAGGTTCGCGTGCACGGTGGCGCTCCAGCGCGCGGGATCGGCGGCGAGGGCGCGGCCGATCTCCCCCTGGACGCCGGCGCAGGTGACGAGCGCGTCGAGCCCGCCCCAAGCGGCGGCGATCTCGTCCGCGGCGGCGCGCACCGCGGGCCAGTCGGCGACGTCGGCGCGGGTGGCGCGGAACCCGGGCCGGGCCGCGGCGAGGTCCGCCTGGTCGGAGCGGGCGAGGCCCCAGACGGCGTGACCGGCGTCGAGCAGCCGGAGGGCGAGGGCACGGCCGATGCCGGTGCTGGACCCGGTGATCAGAACGCGCATCGGGGGGGCGGCTGGTCAGCGCCGGCTCTCGTAGACCCAGCGGTTGGCCTCCAGCCAGCGCAACGTGCGGATCACGCCCTGCTCGATGGTGAGGCGCGGCTTCCAGCCGGTGGCCTGGATCCGGCGGGTGTCGAGGAAGATGAACGGGTTGTCGCCGATCCAGCCGCGTTCGCCGCCGGTGAAGTCGAGCCGGGGCGTGAGGCCCAGCGCGGCGCAGATGAAGCGGATGCTGTCCTTCACCTGCACGAACTCCGGCGTGCCGAGGTTGTAGACCAGGGTGCGGTGGCGGGCGCCGCGGGCGGTGCCGAGGCGCGCGACGTGGAGGATGGCTTCGACGCAGTCCTGGACGTAGAGGTAGCTCTTGCGCTGGGAACCGTCGCCGAGCACGCGCAGGTGATCAGGGTGGTCGAGCAGTTGCCGGTAGAAGTCGAAGACGTGCCCGTGCGTGTAGCGCTCGCCGAGGATAGACACGAAGCGGAAGAGGTAGGCCTCGTCGAGTTGGCCGCCCTCGGCGTAGGCGGCGATGAGCCCCTCGCCGGCCGCCTTCGAGGCGCCGTAGAGCGACGTCTGCACGGGGAAGGCGTCGTCCTCGGGCGTGGGGCGTTCGGGCGTGACGAGGGCCTCACCGTAGACCGAGCCGGTGGAGGAGAAGGCGACGCGGCGCACGCCGTTGGCGCGCATCGCCTCGAGGACATTGAAGGTCGCGATCGTGTTCTGGTGGAGGTCCTTCTCCGGGTGCGACCAGCCGTCCTTGATGTCGGCGTTGGCGGCGAGGTGGAACACGAAGTCGGCCCCGGCCATCGCGGCGCGGAGCGCGGGCAGGTCGAGGTTGTCGCCCTCCACGAGACGGAACCCGGGCTGGCGCTGGGCGCCCTCGAGGAAGCGGCGCTGGCCGGTCGAGAGGTTGTCCCAGCCGGTGACGCGGACCCCGTCGGCCAGCAGGCGGTCGACGAGGGTGGAACCGATGAATCCGGCGGCCCCGGTGACAAACGCGTGCCGCAAGGCCGGGGACTGCGGGGCCGCGCTCACTTCAGCAGCATATCCTTCACCGTCTTGCCGGCGGGGATCATCGGCAGCACGTGCTCGGTGTAGGGGACGATGATGTCGAGGACGTACGGGCCGTCGTGGTCGAGCATCTCCTGGATGGCGGCGCGCAGGTCGCTCTTCTGGATCACGCGGCGACCCTTGACCCCGAAGCCCTCGGCGATCTTGACGAAGTCCGGGTAGAGGCCGGCGGGATTGTCGGGGCTGCCGACGTCCGACTCGTCACCGAGGATGGTGTTGCCGCGGACGCTGCCGTAGAAGCGGTCCTCCCACTGCACGACCATCCCGAGGTGCTGGTTGTTGAGAATCATCGCCTTGGCGGCGATGCCCTCGATCTTGCAGGTGGCGAGTTCCTGGACGTTCATCACGAACGAGCCGTCGCCGTCGATGTCGATCACCTGCTTGTCGGGACAGGCGACCTTGGCGCCCATCGCGGCGGGATAGCCGAAGCCCATCGCGCCGAGGCCGAGGGAGCTGAGGTAGCGGCGAGGCTCGTTGAACCGGTAGAACTGCGCCGCCCACATCTGGTGCTGGCCAACGCCGGTGGTGATGATGGCGTCGCCTTTCGTCAGCTCGTAAAGCACCTGCACAGCCTCTTGAGGGGCGATGTGGCGGCTCTCCTCGTAAGCGAAGGGGTGATCCCGTTTCCAGGCACCGACCTGCGCGTGCCACGCGGCGGTGTCGGGCGGGGTGAAGCGGGCAGCGGTGGCCAGCTCGAGTAGGCGGCCGAGGGCGTACTTCACGTCGCTGACGACCGCGAGGTGGGCGCGCTTGTTCTTGTGGTGCTCGGAGGCGTCGATGTCGATGTGGACGATCTTGGCCTGGGTGGCGAAGTGCCGCGTGTCGCCGGTGATGCGGTCGTCGAACCGGGCGCCCACGCAGAGGAGCAGATCGCACTGGTCGACCGCCCAGTTGCCGTAGGCCGCGCCGTGCATTCCGAACCACTGCAGCGAGAGCGGGTGCGACTCAGGGAAGCCGCCGACGCCCATCAGCGTGGTGGCGACCTGCACGTTGGTCTTCTCGGCGAAGGCCTTCAGCTCCGCGTGGGCCTCAGCGGAAATGATGCCGCCGCCGGCGTAAAGGATGGGCCGCTTCGCCTCGGCGAGGTGGGCGAGGACCTGCTGCAGCGTCGCGTCGCTAGCGCGCGGCGTCGCGCTGGCGTAGGGGCTGCGGAACTCGACCGCCGCCGGGAATACCGGCTGGAACTTCGCCTGCTGGATGTCTTTCGGGATATCGATGATGACCGGTCCGGGTCGGCCGCTGCGGGCGAGGTGGAAGGCTTCCTTGAAGATTCGGGGCAGGTCGCGGACGTCCAGCGCGAGGTAAGAGTGCTTTACGACCGGGAGGGTCATCCCGTAGAAGTCTGTCTCCTGAAACGCCATCTTGCCGATGTACTTCGAGTACACCTGACCGGTGATCGCGACCAGCGGGATGGAGTCCATAAACGCATCCGCGATGGCGGACACGAGGTTGGTGGCGCCGGGGCCAGAGGTGGCCATGCAGACGCCGACCTTGCCGGTGGCGCGCGCGTAGCCCTCGGCGGCGAAGGAGCCGCCCTGTTCGTGGCGCGGCAAAATCACGCGGATTTTGTCCGTGCGGGCGAGCGACTGGTGGAGCTCCTGGGAGGCGCCGCCCGGATACGCGAAGATCACGTCGACCCCCTCCCGGACAAGGCATTCGACCACGCAGTCGGAACCCTTCATCTCGCGGCCGACTTCGGCTTGGGGAAACGCGGCGGGGGAGGTGTGTTCTTTTTTCATAACGGGGGCTGGTCCGGGTCTAATCGGGTAGGAGAAGGAGCTTGCCCGGGCGAGGCAAGCCCGCGGAACGCCCGCCGCCCGCGCAGGGCTGGCCAGCTCAGCGGTACTCCCGGCGCAGGTTGCTTGGCAGCAAGCCGAGCTCCTCGCGGTACTTCGCCACCGTCCGCCGGGCGATGGTGATACCCCGCTCCTGCAGCTTGCCCACCAGGTCTTGGTCGCTGAGGGGGCGCGAGACGTCCTCCACGTTGATCAGGTCGGCGATCATTTCTTTGACGCTGGTGTTGGACACCGCCGCGCCGCTCTCCGCCTGGTAGCCCGGCGTGAAGAAATACTTGAGCTCGAACACCCCGTGCGGGGTCTGGGCGTATTTGTTGGCGATTGCCCGGCTGACGGTGGTCTCGTGCACGCCCACCACGGACGCGACCTGCGTCATTGTCAGCGGCTTCAGCGCCGAGACGCCTCGCTCGAAGAAGTCCCGCTGCACGTTGATGATCTCACGCGCGATGCGCTCGATTGTCCGCTGGCGCTGCTCGATCGAGTCGATGAGGAACTTGCCGGAGCGGATGCGCTCGCGGACGTACTCGCGTTCGCGCTTGGAGAGGGTGCCCCGCGCGATCATCTCGCGGTAGGCGCCTGAGATACGCAGTCGCGGGATGTAGTCGCTGTTGAGGACGATCTTCCAGTCGTCGCCGTCGCGCTCGATGATCACGTCCGGGACGACCGCGCGGTTGCTGTCGTCCGCGAAGCGCCGGCCCGGGGCCGGGTCCAGCTTGCCGATCTCCTCGATCGCGTCCTGCACCTCCTCCGGGTCCGCGCCCAAACGCCGCGCGAGATCCGGGATGCGCCGGCGGGTGAGGAGCTCGAAGTGTTCGGCGATGATGCGATGCGCGAGAGTGCCGGAGCGGCCCTTCGCCGCAAGTTGTTGGAGGAGGCAACCCGCGAGGTCCTGCGCGCCGATGCCGGGGGGATCAAAGGTCCGCAGGGCCGCGACCGCCGCCTGCACCGCGGCAAGGGGCAGGCCCGTCTGTAGGGCGATGTCGGGCGGGGACTGGGTCAGGAAGCCGGCGTCGCCGAGGCAGCCTACGAGGTGCCGCATCGCCTCCATTTCCGGGGACGCGAGGTCCGCGAGCTCCGCTTGGCGTAGCAGGTGCTCCTGCAGGGAGGTCTCACTGACAAGGGAGTCGAACAGGTGCTGGCGCCGTTCCGCGTCCTCGGGGGTCGCCGGCTGGGCGCCGCCGATGTTCGCCATATGGTCCCGCCAGTCCTCGTCGAGCTTGCCGAGGATCTCGAACTCTCGGTCTTTGGAGAAATCCAGCTCGTCCCGGCGCGGTTCGCCCTCGCCCGCGTCCACGGGGCGTTCGCCGGGGTCGTCCTCGCCGGCGGCCTCGGGGGCGTCCGATGCCGCGTCGAGACTCACGCCGTCGAGGGGCAGTTCCTCGAGGGTGGGGTTGGCCTGCAGCTCCTCTTGGATCACCGCCCGCAGGTCGAGGGCGGCGACCTGGAGGATCTTCAACGACTGGCGCAGCTGCGGCGCCAGGACCTGGGTCTGGGTCTGGCGCTGGCGCAGTTCGTTGCTGAAGGCGGCTCCACTCATGCGTTCAGGGCGGCCGTTATGATCGGGCGCCGGCCGCCGCAGGCACCGGGGGGCCTGCCCCGCGGTGACGGTCCGGGAACTGCTCGAGGCTGAGGCCGCGGACAAATTCCATCACCATGAAGTACTGTCCGCCGGCGGGGCCGAGATGGTAGGTCTGGATAATGTTTGGATGGATGAGGTCGGCCCCCAGCCAGGCCTCGCCGATGAAGTCGTTTTGGAAGTCTTCAAGCGCGGAGTGATTCTCGCGGATAACATTGAATGAAAATACTTTGCGGACATAGCCGGCACCCAGCGGCCGCGCTTCATAGACGACCCCCATCCCGCCCTTGGCGATCTTGCGCGTGAGCTTAGAGCGCAGGTGGTCGAAGAGGTGTGGGAGATCCGCCATCGCCGTCAGTCAACGCCCCGCGCAAAAGCGTGGCAAGAGTCGAGACGCGAAACCGGCCTGAAAACTGCTGGGCGGGGGTTTGACAGGTGCGCGCCCGGGCCCACGGTCGGGTCATGATTACGTTGACGGCCCGCGCGGCCCGGCAGGTGCGGACGATGCAGGCGGAGCTCAATGACCCGGCCAAACAGCTGCGGGTGCTGGTGGAGACCGGGGGCTGCTCTGGCTTCCAGTACGGGATGTCGTTCGACGAGCCTAAGGCCGACGATGCCCGCTGCGAAAGCGAGGGTGTGGCGGTGCTGATCGACCCCACCAGCCTCGCGTACCTTTCCGGTTCGACGATTGATTTCGACGACGGCCTGCACGGCAAGGGCTTCGACATCCGCAATCCGAACGCGCAGAGCACCTGCGGCTGCGGCAAGTCATTCGCCTGAATCCCGGCCGGATCCCTGCCGGCCCGCCCAACCCCGCGACCCCGTCCGTGCTTGAGTGCCCCCCCTTCCCCGGTCCGTAGCGCCGCTGAGCCCCTATCCGGCCCCGGTCTGCGCCAGCTCTGCGGCTGGATCCTCGGCCCCGGGGCGCTGATTCTGACGCTGGTGTTGCCACCGCCGCCAGGCCTGAGCGCCGAGGGCTGGCGGACCGCTGGCGCCGCTCTGCTGATGGCGATCTTCTGGATCTGCGAATCGGTGCCGATCCCGGTCACCGCCCTGCTGCCGCTGATCCTGTTCCCGGCGCTCGGCCTCGGGGACATCCGCGAAACGGCGGCGCCGTTCGCGAACCCGGTCATCTACCTTTTCCTCGGCGGGTTCCTCATCGCGCTGGCGATGCAGCGTTGGAATCTCCACCGGCGCGTGGCGATCAACCTGATCGGTGTGCTGGGCACGCGGCCGGACCGCCTAGTTGGCGGGTTCCTGCTCGCCTCGGCCGCGGTCAGCATGTGGGTAAGCAACACGGCCACCGCGCTGATGATGCTGCCGATCGCGATCTCGATCGTGCAGCTGCTGCCGCGGGACGGCGGGGGGATCGCGGCGGGCAACCGGAACTTCTCGACCGCGCTGCTGCTCGCGGTGGCCTACGGCGCCACGACGGGCGGGATGGCCACGCTGATCGGCACGCCACCCAATGCCCTGCTCGCGGCCTACGTCGCCAAGTCCTACGGGCTCACTCTCGGCTTCGGCCAGTGGATGCTCCTCGGCGTGCCGGTGATGCTGGTTACGCTCCCGGTGGTATACCTGATCCTGACCCGGGTGAGCTTCCGGCTCGAGCGGGGCGAGATCCCCGGGCTGGCCGAGCACCTGCGGTCCGCGCGCGCGGAACTGGGTCCGTGGTCGCGCGGGGAGATCGGCGTGCTCTGGGTGTTCGTCCTGACGGCGCTCGCGTGGATCTTCCAGCCGCTGCTGGCCAGCTTGCTGCCGCTGCTCTCGGACACCACGATCGCGATCGCGGGCGGCCTTGCCCTCTTCTTTATCCCGGTGAACCCGCGGCGCGGCGAGTTCCTGATGGATTGGGAGTCGACCAAGGGCCTGCCGTGGGACGTCCTGCTGCTGTTCGGCGGCGGCCTGAGCCTCGCGGGCAACATCGAGAAGCACGGGCTTTCCCGGTATCTGGGTGACCTCTGCGCTGGACTCGGCGGCATCCCGACCATCGCCCTCGTCTGCGTAGTGTGCTTCGGGATCCTGATGCTCACCGAGCTCACGAGCAACACGGCCACCGCCGCGACGTTTTTGCCGATCGTGGCGGCCCTCGCGTTGAGCCTGGGTCAGAACCCGCTGCTGTTCCTCATCCCCACGGCCCTGGCCGCCAACTGCTCCTATATGTTGCCGGTCGGCACGCCGCCCAACGCGATCGTGTTCGGCAGTGGCCACGTCACCCTCCCGCAGATGGCGCGCGCCGGGATGTGGCTGAACGTCCTGCTGGTGCCCATCCTCGTCGGCCTCGTGCTCCTGCTCGGGCGCGTGGTCTTTGACGTGGAACTCGGGGTGGTGCCCGCTTGGGCCCGGCCGGCCGCGGGCTGACCCGCCGGGTTTTTTCCTCGCCGCCGGGCTCCCGCGCGGTGTGCTGAAGAAGCCCCGTTTTCCCCCCGCCGGCGCCGGCACCCCGACCCTGATGAATCGCCGCCGCTTCCTGCTCCAGTCCCTCGGGGCCTCGCTCGCCCTGCCCGCGCTCCCCTCGCTGATGGCCCGCGCCGCCGACGGCGGTTCCGCCCTTCGGACTTCGAAGGGGGCCGGCACCGGCGCGCGCCGGTTCGTCGCGATCGGCAACCTGCTGGGCTTCCAGACCAAGCACCTTTTCCCCGCCACGCCGGGCTCCGCGTACGAGTCGACCCGCTTGCTCGCGCCGCTCGACGAGAACCGCCGGCACCTCACCCTCTACCGCGGCCTCGACCACGGCGTGAAGGGTGGCCACTTCGCGGTCCATTCCTTCCTCTCCGGCGTCCTCAACTCCGAGGCCCAGAACCGCCCCGCGGGCAACGTCACGCTCGACCAGTATATGGCCGGGGAGATCGGCCCCGAGACGCGCTTCGGCTCGCTCACCGTCGGCTCCGAGGGCGGCATCCACGGCGGCTGCCAGCTCTCGTGGACCAAGGCCGGGGTGCGCGTGCCGCCCATCTCGGGCCCGGCCGAGCTGTTCGACCGCCTCTTCGTCGAGGACGCCCCCGACTGCCGCTCGCGCCGGCAGGGCGAGCACCGCCTCCAGGCCTCCATCCTCGACGCCGTGCGGGAGGATGCGGGCCGCCTCGCCCGGAGGGTTGACCGCGAGGACCGGGCGAAGCTGGACGAGTATTTCACCTCCGTGCGCGAGGTGGAGCTGCGGCTCCAGCTGCGGCAGCGCTGGGCCAGCCAGCCCAAGCCAGCGGCGCCCCTCGAGCGGCCCGTGAACCGCAACAAGGTAGAGGACCTCCCGCTGCTGTACGAGCTGATCGCCCTCGCCCTGCACACGGATTCCACCCGGATCGCGACGCTTGAGATCGGCGGCGACTTCCTCCCGCAGAATCTCGGTATCGACAAGTCGTACCACGGCCTCTCCCACCACGGGAACGACGAGTCCGCGATCCAGCACCTGCTGACGCTGGAGACCTACCAGATCGTCCAGTTCAACCGCTTCCTCACGCGCCTCGCCGGACTGCGGGACGGCGGTGGCTCCCTGCTGGACGCCACCACGGTCCTGTTCGGCAGCGGCATCGGCGACGCCAACACGCACAAGAACTCGGACCTGCCGGTGATACTCGCCGGCGGCGGCTACCGGCACGGCGAGTTCAAGCGCCTGCCCGCCAGCGGTCCCGGCAAGATTCCGCTTTGCAATCTTTTCGTCGACATCGCCCAGCGGATGGGGCTCGAGACCGGCGCCTTCGGCACCAGCACGGGCCGATTCGCCTGAGGAGGGGCTCCGATGCGGCGGCGTGGCGGCGGATTCCGTTGGCTGGCCCTCGGGCTGACTCTCGCGTCGGCCCCGGCGGGCGCCTCCCCCGACGTCACCGCCTTCCTCGGCCGCCATTGCCTGCGCTGCCACGGCGCGGAAAAGCAGAAGGCGGACCACGACTTCCGCGCGTTCCGTCTGCCCCTGGCCGGCGCCGCGGCCCTAGTCGAGGCCAAGGACATCATCGACCAGCTCACTCTCGGGGAGATGCCGCCCCGCGAGGAGCCCCAGCCCTCCGATGCCGAACGCCTCGCGGTTATCCGCGCCCTGCGCGCCGGGATCGCGTCGGCGCGTGACGCCGGCGCGGCCGCGGGCGCCCGCACCGTGCTCCGCCGGCTGTCCAACCGGGAATACGAGCGCACCCTCGCCACCCTGTTCGGCCGCCGCGTCGACACCCTCGGCCTCACCGCCGACTTTCCCAAGGAGAAGGCCAGCGAGCGCCTCGACACCATCGGCCGTTCGCTCGTCACCTCAGGCTTATTGCTCGATCAGTATTTCCACGCGGCGCACCGCATAGTGGAGCAACGGCTGGGCCGGCCGTTGCCGGTCCCGCGCACCTGGCACTTCGCGGGCAACTTCGTCCAATACGAGGAGTTGCAGGGCCCGCACAAGGCCGCGTTCAATTTCCGGTACCTCTGCCTTTACGAGCAGCCGAACACCGACACCCGCCAAGGCGGGTACGGCCACATCGAGGACTTCCTGCAGGGTGTGCCATCCTCGGGGCTGTACGACATCGCGGTCCTCGCGCAGGCGCTCCACCGCGACACGCATTACGACCCGACGATCTTCGGCATCGATCTCACGGAGCCGTTCCTCCTCGGCGTGGTGCCGGGCGACGCCTCGCGCAACCACATCCATTACCCGCAGGCGATCGAGCCGTTACTCGGCCAGGCGGTGGTGCCGGATGACGAGCCGCGCTGGTTGCGCTTCCGCGTCTGGCTGGAGCAGGGGCAGACCCCGCGATTCATCTTCCCCAACGGGCCGTACGAGTCGCGCGCCTCCGTGCTCACGATCAACCGCCGCTACGCGGACGACTTCCAGGGACGCTTCGCCAAGGCCGGGGTGAGCCGCACGCACCTGCTGCGCGAGGGCAAACTACCCCATATCCGCATCAGCGAGATCACGATCGAAGGCCCGCTGCCCGAGGCCGGCGGCGGCGCCGAGGAGGTCGCGGTGTTTGGCCCGGAGGGTTTCCAGGCGGACCGCGCCGCGGCGCAACTGGAGGCGTTCGCGGCCCGGGCCTACCGCCGCCCGCTCACCCCGGAGGACCGCGCCGCCCTCGCGGCCGTGCGCTCCGGCCGTCTCCGCGAGGGCGCTTCGCCGCGCTCCGCCGCGCTCGATACGGTCAAGTTTATCCTCTGCTCCCCGTCATTCCTCTACCTCGACGAGGAGACTGGCGCCGCTGGTACTCGGCTCGGGCCGCACGCGCTCGCGACCCGCCTCGCGTACGCCCTCACGGCCACGCTGCCCGACGCGGAGCTCCGCGCGGCCGCCGACTCCGGCCGCTTGGCCGAAGACGCGGAACTCGCCCGGCAGGCGGGGCGTTTGCTCGCCTCCCCGGCGACGGACGCCTTCGCTGCGGGTTTCCTCGACGGCTGGCTCCATCTGCGCGACCTCGGCGGGATGCCCCCGCCGCGCGAGACGGCTCGGGTTTACTATGCCGAGAACCTTCCCGAGGCGATGAAGACCGAGGCGCGCCTTTTTTTCCTGCACCTGCTCCGCGGCAACGGGCCGTTGCACGACTTCCTCGAGGCTGACTACACCTTCGCCGACAAGCGCCTCGCCCGCCTGTACCAACTCCCGGACCGGGCCTCCCTTCGCCTCGCCGACGGATTCCAGCGCGTGAGCCTCGCCGGCAGCGCGCAGCGTGGCGGCCTGCTTGGGATGGCTGGCGTCCTCACGGTGAGCGCCAACGGCGTCGAGACCTCCCCGGTGACGCGCGGGGTCTGGGTCTCCGAGAACATCCTTGGGATCCGCCCGCCGCCCCCGCCCGACGTGGTCCCGGCGGTCGAGCCCGACGTGAACGGCACCACCACGCTGCGGGAGCGGCTGGCGCGGCATCGCGCGGACGTCGCCTGCGCCGAGTGCCACCGCAAGATCGACCCGCTGGGTTTCGCGCTCGAGAGCTTCGACCCGATCGGCCGCTGGCGGGTCGCCTATCCCAAGCCCAAGGGCAACGCCCCGGCGCCGGCGGTCGACGCCAGCGGGGAGCTCAGTTCCGGTGAGACCTATGCCGGCTTCCCCGAGTTCCGCCGCCTGCTCGCGGCCAACCGGCGCGACGTGTTCACGCGGCACCTCATCCGCCAGTTCCTCAGCTACGGCACCGGCCGCCACCTTGAGGCGGCCGACGAGCCTGTCGTGGAACAGGTCCTCGAGGCCGTCCGCAAGGACGGTTTCGGGCTGCGCACGCTCGTAATCACCGCCGTCGCCAGCGAGCTATTCTGCTCCCGCTGAACCGCCCCGGCCGGGGTGTCAGCGCCAGACCGGCACGAGGTCCTCGCGGCGCACCCAGCCGGTCTGCCCGTTGGGGAACGCAAGCCGTCGCCATCCCAAGAAACTGCCCTCGACCCGGGCAAGGCCGCCCGCGGTGAGTGGGGTCGTCTTCTGGGTGGTGTCCGCCTCGGTCGGGATCGAGCGCAGGACGGTGGCGCGGGCCACGATCGCGGCCGCGGGATGCGCGGCCGGACCGTATGCCAGCGTGCCGGCCACCGCGAGGACCGCGCCGGCCAA
This sequence comes from Verrucomicrobiota bacterium, assembly GCA_016871775.1. Lineage (GTDB taxonomy): Bacteria > Verrucomicrobiota > Verrucomicrobiia > Opitutales > Opitutaceae > ER46. Next base: position 11,962 of record VHCI01000012.1, read on the forward strand.
GCCGAGGCCGAACCCGGTCCCGGCCACGCGCCGCCACCCGGTACCGCCGCCCTGGTAGGCGAGGGTGAGGATCCCGGCGAGGCCGGCGGCCGCGAGCCACGCGGCGAGGACCGCGGCCCACTCCCAGTCGGCGGGCGACGCGTGCCGGGCCCAGCCGCGCCAGGGGTCGGGCTGGAGAAAGGGGACTATTTCCGCGGGCGCCGTGCCGCCGCGGCTGGCGGCGTGCGCGAACTGCCAGCGCACGGCCTCGTGGTCCGGCTGTTGCACAAACGCCGCCGCGGCGTGCGCGGCCGACTCCGGGTTCCGGTCTAGTTGCTCCAGCGCTAGCGAGAGGTTGTGGCGGGCGATCCAGTTGGCGGGCGCTTGGTCCACGCCGCGTCGCCACGCCTTTTCCGCCCCCGCGAAATCCCCGCGCCGGTACAGCCCAGCCGGGTCGGTTGCGGCGGTGGCAGCCGCCTCCAGGGCCGTGCCGGTGACGCCCGCCCAGAGGGCGAGGCCGGCCGCGAACGGCATCAGGTTGCGCGGCCGCAGGAGGGTCCAGGGTCGGAAACTGGGGAGATGGTGCTCAGCGAGGGCCGCCTGCGCGCGATCGAGCCAGTCCCCGGGCAATTCCGGGCGCGGGCCGTAGAGCGCCTGGTCCGCCTCCTGCCAGAGCCGCCGCCAGGCCTCGGTGCCGGCACCCCCGGAAACCGCGGCCGCAGCTAGGGCGCGACCGGACGGGGCCGCGTGCGCGAGGCCCCAGAGGCGCGCGGTATCTTGCTGCCAAGCGAGCAGGGGCGTGCGGTGTTCACCGGGCCGGGCGCGGGCGAGCGCGGCGAGATGTCCGGCGAGCCGGGCTCGCGCCTCGCGGCGGAGCCGAAGCGGATCGGTGGCCCGGGCGCGCTGGTAGGCGAGGGCCAGCCACCAGCCGAAGACGGCCAGCCCGGGAGCCGCGAGCGACCAGCCGAGGCTGCGGGCGGTGAAGGGAACTGTGGCGCGCGCCTCGCCGGGGAGTGGGTCGCGCGGGATGCCCGCCGGCGCGGCCGCGGGCGCGACGTCCTTCGCGGGCGGGGCGGCGATCGCCGGGGCGGCCGGGTCATTCGCGGGGTCCGGCGGGATCACGTTGAAGCGTGGCACCGGCGCACCCGCGATCGCGAGCGTCGTCCGCGGCGCGGTGATCGTGCGGTAGGCCCCGGCCTGCGGGTCGAAGTAGCTGAAGCTCACCGGCCCGAGCGCGTACTCACCCGCCTTCGTCGGCACCAGCACCACGTCCTCCGTCAGGGTGGCGTCGAACAGTTTCCCTTCGGCGTTCACCCGCTTCGCCTTGGGCTGCACGACCTGGAAATCCTGCGACACCGTGCGCGCGGGCAACCCGCCGAGGTCCGGCCAGTTGCCGGTGCCCGTCAGCTCGAGCGTCCAGGTGACCGGTTCGCCCACCCCCGCGCGCTCAGGCACCACGCGGGAGACGAGTTGGAACTGCCCCACCGCGCCCCCGAAGCCGGCTGGCGCCCCGGGCGGCAGGGGCCGCACCTCAAGCACGGGCTGGTCGGAGGAGACGGACACCTGCTCCATCCGCGGCTGCGAGATGATCCCGAAGCCGATCGTGCCCGTTTGGATGCTGATTAGGTGGCTGGCGGACTCGAGCTTCACGCGGTTCTGCACCTTCGCGACGGCGCGCGTCCGGAACGTCACGTTCACGCGGCGGTCGCCGTTCGCAACGGCCTCAGTGACCTCCGGCTTGGACCAGTCTTCGGCCGCGAGCGGGGCGGGATTCCAGTCGAAGGCAGGTGAAATCTGCGGGTTGGTGCGCCGGGCGGCGGAAAGCTCGTAGGTAAGCCCGAAAACCTCGCCGGCCCACACGCTCGGCCGCGCGGGCAGCAGCCGGGCGCGCGCGAGAGAGTCGAGCGGCGCGGCGGGGGCGGCGACGTTAAAGGCCGCGACAGGCAGGTCTCCCTTCGAGGTCCGCACGGTGAAGGCCGGGATCTGCAGCCGCGGGTTCTGCGGGCCGCGCACGACGTACGTGAGGGCGATCGTCCGCGAGACCGAGAAATTGACGATGTTGGTACTCTCCGAGCGGCCGGCGGGGGCAAAGGTGACGCCCGGGATGCCGGGCAGGGTAGGCTGACCCTCTGGCTCACAGTTTTCGAAAATGAGCAGCAGGGAGTTACCGAGGCCGGAGTCGCCGGCTTCCCAGCGCACGGACTGGGCGGGCAGGCCGAGCGCGCCGGCGGCGAACGCGAGGAGCGTCCAGAGCAGCCGGCGGCCGGGGCCGATCCGGTGGGGCGGAAGAGGTCTCATCGGTTCACCAGTCTTTGCCCGTCTTCCGGGCGGGTTTGCGATCGCCTTCCATCAGTTGAAACAGCTGCGCCGGGGAATCCTGCGCCCGGAGTTGGTCGAGTTTCTGCAGGGGCAGGGCCAGCGCCGGGTTGGAGGCCTCGGGTGGCGGACCCTCCTTGCGTTCCGGCTGGCCACCGACCTTCTGGGTCGGCTCCGGCGGCGGGGCGGGCTGCTCCTCGCGGTTGAGGTCGCCGAGCGCGGGATCTTGGTCCGGTTGCGCTTCCCCTGGCGGGGAGTCCTTGCCCGGGCTCTTCTCCGGCTGCGATTGCTGGTCCGGCGGGGGCTGTCCTTGGTCGCGCTCGGGCGGCTGCTGGTCCGGAGGCGTTTCGCCCGGGGAGGACTTCTGCTGTGGGGGGGATTCCTTCTTCTGGTTCTTGTCCTGTTCCTGCTTGGGCGGGGGCTGGTCCGGTTTCTCCTCCGGCGGCGGTTCCGGGGGCTTGGCCAGCAATTCCTCGAGCTCGGTGCGCAGGCGGGTCCAATCGGCGGTCCCGGCCTCGAGCTTCTGCCCGAGAGCGACCGCCTCAAGGGCGTCCTGCACCGGGCCTTCGGGGATCGGTTGGCCGCCGGACTTCAGCTGCGAGCCCCAGGTGATTGTTTCCCGGCCAAGTTCCGCCCAGTCGCGCGCGCGGTGCTCCGGAGCGGCGGCGAGGCGGCCGACCATCCGGCCAAGCGGGGAGGGCGGCGGCGCCTCGGGCGCGGTGGGGGCGGAGGCCGCGGCTGGTCCAGGAGCCGCCGCGGGAGGCGGAGCTAAATCCTCGCGCCGGGCCGCGGCGGGAGCGGGGGCCGGCGCGGCCAGCAGGGTGGCGAGCAAAAGGGCGGTGGCCGCGGCCGCGGCGGGCCGCGGGGTCGGGTGGCGGAGGGGGAGGTCGCGAGGCTTGGGGCGCACGGGGAATTCGGTCAAGAAACTGACCAACAGGCACCACAAAGCGAGCGCCAGCGGCCACTGGTACCGCTCCACCTGGCGCACGGTTTTTCGCTCGGCGAATCGCCCGCGTTGGCCGCGCTCCACTGTCTCGCGCAGCAGCGCCGAGAGGTCCAGCCACGCGCTGGCGTCCCGGTAGGTGCCGCCGGTGACGCGCGCCAGCTCCTGCAGGGTCGAGGTCTCAAGGCGGGACATCACCACGGCCCCGCGCTCGTCCTTTACCAGTCCGCCGGTGCCGTCCGGGATCATCCCGCCGGCCGAGGTTCCGACGCCGAGGGAGAGCACGCGAATCTCCCTCCGCGCGAGTTCGGTGATCCGGTCCTTCCAGCGTTCATCCGTCGCCTCGCCGTCGCTGAGCACCACGAGGAAGCGGTCGGCCGCGGCGGTGGCGCCGAAGGCCTGGAGGGAGGCGTCGAGGAGCGCGCCGTAATTGCTTCCCCCCTGCGGCAGGAAGTCCGGGTTCAGCGCCGGGAGGAATTCTCGGAGGATTTCGTAATCCGCGCTAAGCGGGGCCTGCAAGAAGGCGGTTCCCGCGAACACAACTAGCCCGACCCGCTCGCCCGCCAGTTTTTCGAGCAGGGACTGGATCAGCAGCTTGGCGCGTTCGAGCCGCGAGGGCTTCACGTCGGGGGTGAGCATCGACCGGGAGAGGTCCACCGCGAGGAGGATCTCGCGGGCCTGGTCGAAGACCGGTTCCTCGATGCGTCCCCACTGAGGGCGGGCGAGCGCGAGCACGGCGAGAGTGAGCCCCGCGGCCAGCCACCAGCGCAGGCGGCGGCCGGTCCGGGGGGCCGCGTCCGCCGGCGCGAGGCGGAGCCCGGCCGCGCCCGCCTCCGCCCGCAGGATGCGCGGGCGGGCCATGTCCGCGGCCGCGCGCGTGCGCCGGTCGAGCACCAGCAGCAGCACCGGCGCGGCCAGCAGCCAAAGGAGGGCGGGAAGGGCGAAGGTCACGCGGCCACCTCCCGGCGGAACGGCGGGCGCGCCGCAGCGGCCCCGAGCGCGAGCAGGCCGAGGCCCGGCCACGCGGCCCACGCGAAGAGCTCCGTCGTCACCAAGTAGCTCTTGGCCTGGAATTCGATCTTCTGCGCCCGGTCGATGGCGCGGAACGCGGACTCGATCGTGCCCGTGTCCGCCGCGCGGAAGAAGCCTCCGCCCGTCTGGTTCGCGATCTCCCGCAGGGTGCCCTCGTCGAGGTCCGACAGCATCCGCCGGTAAGTGACCTTGCGGCCCTGGTCGTCGTAGACCGGGACGGGCACGTAGCCCTCCTTACCGGAGCCGATGGTGTAGATCGGAACGCCGCGGGACTTAGCGATCTCGGCCGCCTGGAGCGGCTGCAGCGCGCCGCGGTTGTTCGCGCCGTCCGTCATCAGCACCACGAAGGCCCCGATGCGGCGGCCCGCGGCGTCCTTGCGCGCCTGCTCCAGCCGGGTTAGGGCTACGCCGAGCCCGTCCCCGATCGCGGTGCCGTCTTCAATCATCCCGATGCGGACTCGCGCCAGCTGCCGCGCGAGCCAGTCGTGGTCGAAGGTGAGCGGGGCCATCGTGTAGGCGCGGCCGGAGAAAAGGACGATCCCGATGCGGTCCGTCGGCCGCCGCTCGATGAAGGCCTGGATCACGGGCTTGATCGCCTGCAGACGGTTGATGCGCTCCCCGTCCTTTTCAAAGTCCTCGGCCCGCATCGAGGTCGAGAGGTCGATCGCGAGGACGATGTCGTAGCCCTCGGAACGCACCTCGCGCCGGTCTTCCACGCGCTGGGGCCGGGCGAGGGCGACCACGAGTAGGGCGAGCCCTGCGAGGGCGAGCGCCGCGGGCCAACGGCCGGGGGCAGCAAGGGAGGGGCGGTGCCACGCGGCCGCAAAGGGCACGAGCAGCACCGGCACGCGCCGCCGGCCTCGTAGCCAAACGACGAGCGGCAGCGCGAGCAGCGCCAGCAGCCAGAGCGGGTCCGCGAGGGTGAGGCGGCCCATCGGTTTAGCCCCGCCCCGGATTCATCCGGGCGTGGAAGAAGCGCACTAGTGCGTCGAGCCGGTTCTCCCCGGTGCCGACGGCGAGGCGCGTGAGCGGGTCGGGGAACAGGGTCTGCCAAGCGCGCTCCCGCGCGGCCACCCACGCAGCGTGCGCGGCCTGCTCCGCCGCACCCCCATCGATCGTGACCAGCCGCCCTGCGACTGCGTCGTAGGCCGCGAACGGTTCCCCCGCTGGTAACTGCCGATCCCACGGATCGTCCACGCGAAATCCCATCGTCTGGTAGCGCCGCTGCAGCACGCTCCAGCCCTCGGGGCGCGGGTCGTCGCCGGACCCGCGCGCGAACGGGGGGAAATCCCCCAGCCAGATCAGGATGCTGTGCCTCGGCGCCGCACGGGCGAGGAATCGCCAGGGCGGCGCTGGCGCCGGCGCGTCGGGCGGAGGGGCCGGCCGGGCCAGCAGCGACGCTGCCAGCTGCAGGATCCGCCCGCGGCCGCGCACCGGCTCCCGCACGTCGTTGCCCCCGGGCGCCGCGTGCACGAAACCCACCCGGTCCCGGTTCACCGCGCCCAGCAGCATCACCAGCCCCGCCAGCTCGAGCAGTGCCTCCCGCCGCGACTGCGCCCCGGACCCGAAGCCCAGCGAGGGCGAATCTTCCAGTACCAGCAGCACGGTGACTTCCCGCTCCTCGACGAACTTCTTCCGGTACGGCTCCCCGAGGCGTGCGGTTACGTTCCAGTCGATGTCGCGCACGTCGTCCCCGAACGCGTACTTCACCACCTGATCAAATTCCATCCCCCGGCCCCGGAAGGCGGAGCGGTACTCGCCGCTCAGCATCGCCTCCACCGCGTGGCGTACCCGCCACTCCAGCCTGCGCAACGCGGCCAGCGGCGCGGCGGCGGCTGGGGCAGGAGGGGCGGCGGGGGGGGCGGCGGGCATCTGCGGGCGCCTAGACGGCGGGCACCGCGGTGCGGGTGATCACGTCCGCCACGAGCTTGTCCGCCGTGATCTCTGCGGCCTCGGCCTCGTAAGTCAGGCCGATCCGGTGCCGTAGGATGTCTGGTGCGAGTTCCTGAATCAGCCCGGGGGAAACGTGGTCCTCGCCTCGCAGCCACGCCAGCGCCCGTCCCGCCTGGTAGAGCGCGATCGAGGCCCGGGGCGACGCCCCGTAGGACAGGTGTCGCCGCGGCGCCGCAACGTCCGCCAGCGCCCGCGTCCCGCGCACCAGCGCGAGGATGTACCCCTGCACTGCCGGCGAGAGATGGATCCCGTCGACCTCCGCCCGGAGCGCGAGCAGCTCGTCCCCGTTGGACACTGCCGCGAGCGCCGGCTGGCGCGTCACCTGGCCCCACCGCTGCAGCATCGCCGACTCCTCGGCGGCGCTTGGGTAGTCGACAAGTAGCTTGAACAGGAAACGGTCGGTCTGCGCCTCCGGCAGCGGGTACGTGCCCTCCTGCTCCACCGGGTTCTGAGTCGCCATCACGAAGAACGGCCGCGGCAGGGCGTGGGTCTGGCCGCCCAAGGTCACCTGCCGCTCCTGCATCCCCTCAAGCAAGGCGCTCTGCACCTTCGCCGGGGCCCGATTGATTTCGTCCGCCAGCACCAAGTTGGCGAAGATCGGCCCGCGGTGGGCGGTGAACTCTCCCGTCTTCGGCTGGAAGATCATCGTGCCCACCACGTCGCTCGGCAGCAGGTCTGGAGTGAACTGGATTCGCTCAAACTGCACCCCAAGGGCTGTGCCGAGCGACTTCACCAGCAGGGTCTTCGCCAGCCCGGGCATGCCCTCGAGCAACACGTGGCCGTTGGCTAGTAAGGCCACTAGCAGGCGTTCGACGACGGCGTCTTGGCCGACGACGGCCTTGCCGATTTCAGCGCGGAGTTTCTGGGACCAGGCGGGACCGTTGGGCGGCATGCGTTAGGGGCGCGGAGTTGAACGGGATCGCGCGCCTTTGGCAACCCGCCCGTCGCCACCCCCGGGGCCCCCCGAGGCCGGGCTCAGGCCGCCACCGGCTCGTCCGTCCGCCGGCGCGGCTGCCGCGGGCGGTAGGCGGCCGCGAAAAGCGCGAATCCCGGCCGCTCCACGCCGTCGGGAGTGAAACGCACGTACCCCTTCTGCGCCGCCATCCGGATCAGCGCGCCGCGGTGCTGCACCCCCAGCTTCCGGTGCAGGTCCCGCCGCACCGAGGAGATGGTCGCCGGGCTGAGCCGCAGCAGTTCCGCCGCCTCGTCGTCATCGCACCCCGCCCCGATGACGCTTAGCACGAGCTGCTCAAAGTCCGTCAGCAGCCGGAACAGCGCCGTGGGCGCCGCCAAGATCTGCCGCAACTGGCCCTGCACCGAGGGGCTCCAGGACCGCTGCCCCGCGAGCACCCGCTCCAACGCCGGGCGGAAGGCCCCGGGCTCCTCCGTGGCGGCGTCGAACACCCCCTCCACCGCAAGGGTCCGCAGGGCCGAAAGGGTCCGGTAGGCGCAGCGCAGCGTTACCACCAAGACCCTCCGGGCCCGGCGCGGCGCCCGGGTGGACTGGGCCAGTAGATCGAGCGCGTCGCCCTCGGGCCCCTCCCCGAGACTGCCCAGCAACAGGTCCACCGGCGCCCGGTCGAGGAGCGCCCGCGCCGCGGCGATGTGCGGCGCGACCGTGATCCGCGCCCCCGGCAGCACGGCCTCCACGTGGGCCCGGAGGGTGGCGGCGTAGAGCTGGTCCGCCTTGAGGATGATAACGGTGGGGTGCGTTTCCATGCGCGCACCGTGCCCGGTCTCGGCCCCTTCCGGAACGGGCCTGCCGTAACTTTTCCGTTACGCCCGCCGTGCGGCCCGCCGCAGCCGGTAGCCGTACTTCGGGATCACTTCGATCCACGCGCGCGCGTCGACGCCCGCGCGGACGGCCGCGGCGCAGAGCTTGCCGAGGAGGACCCGTAGGTTGCCCGTGTCCCCTCGGAACGGCCGGCCGAGGATCTCCGCGTAGAGGAACTCGTAGGTGACGACCTCCGAGCAGAACCGTGCCAACAGCTCCGCGAGCTGCGCCTCGCGGAGCGTCAGGGTGGTCTGCTGGGCGCCGCAGCGCAGGGTCCGGTCGGCGGGGTCCAGCCGACCGCCCGCGAACGCCAGCCGCGTCGGCCTGGGCCGCGCCGCCGGGACCGGCTCGCTCCGGAAACGCTCCAGGTAGGCCAGCAGCACCTCGATGCGCACGGGCTCCCGCAGGACGCAGTCCGCACCCAGCGCCACCATCCGAGCCTCCACCTCCCCGCTGGTGCCCGCCGGCACCAGCACCAGCCGCCGGCAGCGCGCGTCCGCCAGTACCGCGAGCACCTCCTCGGCGAAGCCGTCCCGCAGGGTGCGTCGGACCACGGCCACCCGCGGCCGCAGCCGGGGAATCCGCCGCCGCGCCGCGGCGACTGTCGCGCAGGCCTCGGCAACCCATCCCCGGCCCGCGCACAGCTCGGCTAGGACGGATCCCTCGCGCTCCGCGCTGTCGACCAGAAGGATCATCGCCGGATTCAGACGGGCAGCGCCAGCGCAAGGCTGAAGCGGCCCGAATGCGGCGACACCGCCGCGCCTAGGACGCCGCGGCAGCGCCGGACCCCAGCGACGAGGCCCCGGGCCGTGATGGTCGCGAGCGGCTCGTGCTGTTCCTGCAGCCACGCCTCCAGCGCGGCGGACGTCAGCGCCGTGCCGGCCCCGGTGATGGTGATTAGCACCGCCGCGTGGCCTGCCGGCGCGTTGCGGCGGTTGTACCACGCGAAGCTGCGGAGTGCGGGCTCGCGGAAGGCCTCCTCAAGCCGTCCCAGCGGCTCCGCCCGCACCCCTACCGTCGTCCGGCGCGGTGCGCCAGTGAGCGCCGCACCAAGCGCCGGGGTCATCATCAGCAGAAAGTCGATGCCCGAGAGCCCCCGCACCGGCAGGCCCGCGGCCCCGGGCGTAAACTCCACCGCTTTGCCCTCCTCCTCCCCCCGGCTCATGCGCAGGGCGATCCCCGCGGCGTGCCGGATACCCTCGTCCACCACCGCCGGCGAGGTATCCCGGCTGCCGTAGCCGGTGTCGAAGAATGCCTCCGTGACCGCCATCGCGGCCTCCGCCGTGCGCCGCGCCTCATCGAGCCGGCGGGTGAACTGCGCCGACCGCGGATCCGCGCGGACCGGCGTCCCCAGCGGCGACTGCAAAGCAAGCAGCTGCGCGTGCACCGTCGTCAGAAGCCCCGCCGTCTGCCGCAGCGCGTCACGCGCCGTCTCCGAGGCCACCAGCTCGACGTCTCGCTCGAGCAGGGCCGCCTCGCGCTCCCCGACCACGACCCCCGCCTGCCGGGCCAGGTCGTGGTCCTCTCGCCGCTGGCGGGTGCGCGCCACCCACTCGGGGATCCGCGCCTCGAAGTCCGCCTTGCCGGGCAGGGGCTTCGACAGGAAGTCATAGACCTGTAGCGGGATGGTGCGCCGCAGGTTCTCCGCGGAATCGAACGCGCTGAGCACCACGAATCCCAGCGCCGGGTCCACCTGCTGCGCCGCCTCGATAAAGATGAAGCCGTCCATCCGGGGCATATGCAGATCGGCGAGGCATAGGTCGAACCGCGTCTCCCGCAGGCGCTCGAGCCCCGCCGCCGCGTCGAAGGCGAACACCAGCTCGTGCGCGCCTCCCAGCCGCAGGCGGAGCGTCGCGTGGATCTGGCGTTCGTCGTCTACGACGAGAATCCGGGTCGGCAAAATGGCGCGGGTCGTGGAGGTCACGCGGGGGCTCAGGTTGCCGCCGCGACTGCCGCGGGGTCCACGGGCAGGTCGACGCTCAGCGTGGTCCCGGCGCCCGGCCGGCTCTCGACCGTGATCCGCCCGTGGTGCAGGTGCGCGATGCGCTGCGAGATGGTCAGCCCCAAGCCGGCCCCCCGCACCTCCTCCCAGAGCTCCTTCGCCGTGAAGTACGGGTCAAAGATCCGCGCCCGGGTCGCTGCGTCCATCTCGCGCCCGCGGTCGATGACCCGCAGCGTGACCATCCCCGCCACCGGCCCCTCCGCGGTCAGCCACACCTCACCGCCCCGCGTGGACGCGTCGATCCGGTCGTTCAACAGGTTCACCAGCAGCCGCTGTAGCAACACGGTGTCTGCCTGCAGCGTCCCCGCGCAGGTGCTGTGCGCGACGAGGGTGACGCCGCGGCGGGCCGCCCGCTCGACCGTCAGGCTCCGCACGGCCTCAAGCAGTCCCCTTGGCTCGACTGGGGCGTAACGCGGCGTCAGGCGATCCGGGAAGAAAAGCGCCTCCCGCAGGTAGGTCGTCATCACCTCGATCGCCCGGCTGGCCGCGCGATGCACCTCCTCCTCCGCGCTGCCCGCGGGCGCCCGCCCCTCCGTGTGCACCAGAAACGACGAGACGGGGGTGATCAGATTCTTCAGGTCGTGGGCCAGCCCGCGGGACATCGTGGCGAGGTACTCCGTCCGCGTGCGCAAAGCGAGCTGGTCCATCAGCCGCGAACGGGAAAGAATGTTGTCGATCAGCTCTGCGGTGTGCAGCAGGCGCATCACGTCGGGGTAGGTGAAGGGCCACTCGGTGCGGCGGACGCCGATGGCGACGAGGAGATTCGGGTCGGGGCTCTCCCGCGGCGCCACGACGAGGGCCCCGGCGCCAATCTCACGCAGGAGGGCGTCGAGATCCGCGAGGGCGCGAGTGGGCCGGCGGCGCTGCAGGCTCTCCGGTGTGATCCAGCCGCCCTCGCGCAGGGCGGCGATCGCCGCGCGGTCCCGCCGGATGGTGTGGCCGCCGCCCATGTAGGCCTCGCCGCTGCGGGCGAGGATCACGGCAGCTGGAGCGTCGTAGCGCGAGGCCAGCAGGGTCTCGAACTCGGCGGTGAGCCGCGCGGTGTCTGCCTCCCGCATCGCCACCTGCAGCACCTCGGACCGCAGCGCGCGGATCCGGGATGAGTCATCGAGCCCGAACCATCGCCGCATCCGCGCATCAAGCCAGAAGGTTGCCGAACCGCACAGGAACATGCTCAGCGGCCAGGCGAGGTGCGGCGGGAGGCTAGGGGCGATGACGGTCACGATCAGCCAAGCTGCGAAAGTTAGAATCGCGACAAGGGCTGTCCTGTGAAAGATCGCGAAGGAGATGGGTTTTGCGTTCACGGTCGTCCCCCAGAAATTCCTGAACTCAGATAGTTAACGCCAAGTCGGGCTCTTGGAGATTCGATGCTGGGGAGGTTTGGCTGTTTCCTATGCGTCATCAACCGTGCGAATTACCCTAAATTTAGGGTGTAAGGGCGCTTTGACTCCTTCGGGTGACGGCAGGCAGATGAATCTTGAGCCGGAGAGTCGCGCCGATCCGGGTCCGCGGCGTCTGCCCACCGTGGTCGGCGATCGAAGCGGACCCGCTCACCGGTTTGGTGGTGCGCAGTCGACTCGCGCTTGGGCGCGCGTGGCTGCTTGTGCCCGTCCACGACAACGACCGGTTCCTTGCCCTGCTCGTGGAGGGGTTCCGGGGCGGCGGCACGCCGCCCGACGCGGGGGACCGCGAACGCGCCGCGCAGCTGGCTCGCTCGCTATGCCTGGCGCTCGCCCCGCACCTCCTTCTCGAGCGCCTCGATGCTGCCGCGGTGGCCGCGCGGACCTGCCGGGGCCTAGTCGCGGAGCGGATCGGGGAGGCGTGGCGCTGGCTGGACCTCACGCCGCTAGGTCTGGGCGGTGAATAGCTCGGCGATCACGTCCTCGAGGGGCACGTCCTCGATCGTGATGTCGGCCACCGCCCCCGCGCGCAGGATGTCCTGCGAGGCCGCGACCACCTGGTCGGCCGGGACAGTGAGCGTGAACTTACCCTCGTCGTCACGCCGAGTGGTGAGGGCGTGCCGGCAGATCCAGCCCTCGCCGAAGGCAGCAGCGCCTTGGGCGGCGGGCACGAAAGTCACGATTTTGCGCCGGGCGCCGCCGGCGGCCTCAAGGCGGTCGAGCGTCCCATCATAGATCTTCCGGCCGCGGTGGATCACGATGACGCGGCCGCACAGCTCTTGGATATCGGCCATGTAGTGGCTCGTGAGGAGGATGGTCACCCGGTGACGGCGGTTGTAGTCGCGCAGGAACGCCCGGACCTTGCGCTGGGAAACCACGTCGAGGCCGATGGTGGGCTCGTCGAGGAACAGGACCCGCGGTCGGTGGAGCAGGGCGGCGATCAGCTCCATCTTCATCCGTTCGCCGAGGGAGAGTTCCCGTACCATCACGTCGAGCTTCGGGCGGACCTCGAGGAGGTCGACCAGCTCGTCGAGGGTGGCGCGGAACTCGGCCGGCGGCAGGCTGTAGATGGCCCGGAGGAGTTGGAAGGACTCGATCGCGGGCAGGTCCCACCAGAGCTGGTTCTTCTGGCCGAGGACGAGGGCGAAGATCCGCCGGTAGGCGTTCTCGCGCCGGGTGGGATCGTGGCCGGCGACGCGGGCCGTCCCGCGGGTGGGGATGATGAGGCCCGCGAGCATCTTAAGCGTCGTCGTCTTCCCCGCGCCGTTAGGCCCAAGGAAGCCGACGAATTCCCCCTCCGCGATGGAGAACGAGATCTCCTGCGCGGCCGTGTTCTCCTCGAAATCGCGCTGGAAGAGCCCCCGGACGCCGCCGAGGAAGCCGGGGCGCTTCTTGTAAGTGCGGAAGACGCGGGTGAGGCCCCGGACCTCGATCATCGGCGGCCCGGCGCGGCCGGCTGGGTGAAGGCCGGCAGGCGCACGATCTTACCGCCGGCTAGGGCGGACTGGTGGGCGCACAGGCCGACGCAGGTCCAGTTCGCCGACTGGATGGCGTTTGGGTAGGGTTCGCGGTCCTCGATCAGGGCGCGGACGAACTCGTGGGCGAGGTGCGGGTGCGAGCCGCCGTGGCCGGCTCCTTGGGTGAAGCTGAGGTGCGTCTTCTTGCCGAGATCGTAGACGCCCTTGGTGGTGAACGGCCGGATCCCGGCCGGCAGCCGGCGCGCGTAATCGGGCACCTGCACCTTGCGCGGGATCTTGGCCTCCGGGAGCTTGGCCGTGTGCAACACGTGCCGCTCGTGCTCGATTAGGGTCCATTCGAACGACCGCTTTGAGCCGTAAACGTCGATGCTTTCCCGATACTGCCGGGCCACGTCGAAGAGCGAACGGATGATCCGTGCCGTCAGGTCGCTGTCCCGCAGCTTCACGTGGGCCGTCTCGACCGCGAAGGGCGAGGCGTAGTGCTTCACGAGGTCGGGCCGGATGGTGCCGGAGCCGAAGCAGGAGACGTACTCGGCGGCGGCGCCGGTGAGGGCAAGCATCGGCCCGACGCAATGGGTGGCGTACCACATCGGCGGGAGGCCGGGCCAGTAATTAGGCCAGCCATCCATGTCCTGCTGGTGGCTCGCCTGAAGGAACTGGATGCGACCGAGGTCGCCCTTTCTGTGGAGCTCCTTGAGATACAGGAATTCCCGAGCGTACACAACGGTCTCCATCATCATGTAGCGCCGGCCGGTGCGGCGGGAGAGGTCAACGATGCGGTGGCAGTCCGCGATGGAGGTCGCCATCGGCACAGTGCAGGCCACGTGTTTCCCCGCCTCAAGGCCCTTGATCGCCTGGCCGGCGTGGTCGGGAATTGGGGTGTTGATATGGACCGCGTCGATCTCGGGGTCCCGCAGCAGTTCCTCGTAGTTGGTGTAGCCCTTGGGGATGCCGAAGGCTTGCTGGATGGCCTTAAGCTTCTTCGGATCACGCTGGCAGACCGCGACCAAGCGGGCGTCGGGGTGCGCTTGGTAGATGGGGATGAACTCGGCGCCGAAGCCGAGGCCGACGAGGGCGAGGTTGATTTTCTGGGCGGGCATGAGGAAGGGGAGGGCCGGCGGCGTCATGCCACCGGAAACGGCTAGGGACCGTGGGCACTTCCCCGCGCGTGGCAATCGCGGAGCGGCGCGCGCTTCTTCCAAGTACTTTACGCGCGCCCCATCCCGTGCCATGTTCCTCCTGATGAAGCGCGGTCTTCTCCCCCCGGTTCCGGCCCTACTCCTATTCGCCGCGGTCTGCGCCGGCGGCTGCTCGTCCTCCCAAATGGGCCGCATCGACCGCAACCGGGCCATCTACGAGACGTGGCCCCTTGAGGTGCGGCAGGCGTTGCTCGACGGCCGCGTCGAGCCGCGGATGGACCAGGACATGGTCCGCGTGGCGTGGGGCGAGCCGAGCGAGGTCAGCATCTCCCCCGCGGGCGATGAGATCTGGATCTACGCCAAGGGCGGCGATCCCGGCAGTGGTCTGTACCCGGGCGGCCGCGGCGGGATGATGGGCGGGGTCATCGGTGGTACGGGTCCCGCGATCGGCGTGAGCACCGGCCGCGGCGGCGCGGTCGTCGGCACGTCCTCCAGCGTCGGCATCGGTATCGGGGGCGGTTCCGGGGGCATCGGGATCGGGGGCTCCGGCATCGGGATGGGCCCCGGCGGGATCGGCGGGCCGATCATGACGCGGCCCGTGTCGCCGGACATCCGCGAGGTCGTCTTCCGCAACGGGGTGGTGGTGCGCGCCGACAAACCCTGACACCCCACCCGCTAAATCAATTTTGCCCGATACGGCGGAAGAGCCGGAAGCCGAGGCCCGCAAAGAGCAAGTTTGGCAGCCAGATGAGGAGGTCCGGCCGCCACTCTGGTCGCTGGTCGAGCGCCTTCACCCCGGCGGTGAGGACGTAGAACGCCAGCACCAAGACGATCGCGAGGCCGAGGTTGGCGGACGTCTCCCGCCGGGAGACGCGGATGCCCAAGGGAATGCCCAGCAGCGCGAATGAGAAGACCGCCGTCGCCAGGCTTAGCTTCTCCTGCACCAGCAGGTCGAAATTCATCAGTTCTCGCGCGTGCTCGCGTTCCTTCCCGGCCTTCGGAACGATCGCCGCGTGGCGGGACCGTGCCGCCCGGAGTTCCCCCAGCGTTAGCCACTCCGTCTTGATCCGCACTAGGCTCTGCCCAAGGTAACGTTCTAGCGAAATCCGCACGTCCTCGAAACGCTCCACCGTGGCCACCTTGGGGGCCCGCGCCGGGGACTCCGGATCATCGCTGCCCCGCTCCTCGATGGTCGCCCGTAGCAGAGTGGGCACGAGGCTGTTGGTCGCCTCGTCGTAGACCAGCCGCCCCGATTCCGCCCGCACCAGCCGGCGCACGCGGGACTCGCGGTCGAGGTCCCACAGCCAGATGTCGCGCAGCTCGTCCCCTTCCTTCGCCCCCACGTAGAGGACCACGCCACGGAAATCCCGGATGAAGGTCCGCGGCACCACTATCCCCATCGGGTTTCCACGCACGGCATCGGCGAAGGCGCGGTGGAACTCGGCCCGGGCCCAAGGGGCTGACTCGAGGTTGATGTGGATGGCCAGCGCAGTGCCAAGCGCCGCCAGCGCCAGCACCGGCCGCGCGATCCGCGCCAGGCTTAGGCCGGCCGCCCGCATCGCGGTGATCTCGTGGTCGGCCGACAGGCGCCCGAGCGTGAGGAGAATCCCCGTGAGCATGCCCATCGGCAGCGCGAAGGAGATGGCAAAGGGAAGCAGCAGGCCCACCAGCCGGACGAAGGTGGCCGGGCCGAACTGGCCCGCGAGGAGGGGACTGAGCAGTTCTCGGACGACGTTTGGCAGTGCCACAATAAAGGCGAACAGCGCCACCGCTGCGAGGCAGGTCGCGAATACGCCCTTGAGTAAGTGGCGATCGAGAAGGGTCACGGGTCCAACGTGGCGGTCCACGGCGGCGCTGGCGAGGCCGCAGGCTTCAACTCAGCCCGGCCAGCCCCAGCTGGCCGTCCTCCTCGTCTTCCGGCCCGGTCACGGGCAACAGGCAGTCCGGACCTTCGTGGTGGACCTGGTTGACCCGCGGCGACACCCGCGTTGCCGCAAGCACCCCCGCCGGCAGGGGGCGCAGCAGCGGCAGCAGCTCCGCCGCGGACGGGACGGGATCCAGCCAGGCTTCTACGGCTTCCGGGGACAGGGCGACGGGCATCCGGTCGTGGATACGTGCTACCTCCGGACAGGCTTCTGTCGTGATGAGGGCGAAGGTGGCGGGGGTATTTTCGGTGCCCTCCTCCCAGATGCCGGCGAGCGCGAGGGGCGGGCCGGCGCGCAGGGCGAAATACCACGGGAGCTTCCGGCTCCCGCGGGTTTCCCACTCGTAGAAGCCGCTAGCCGGTACGACGCACCGCCGCCGCTGGAAGCTCTCGCGGAACGCGGGCCGGGCCGCGACGCTTTCCGCGCGGGCGTTCGCCAGTCGGCTGCCGCCCAGGCTCGCCGCCCAAGACGGGACGAGGCCCCATCGCGCGCTGGTCGCGGTGCGCCGGGGTCGCGGGCCGCGGATGATCGGGACGAGGCTCGTCGGCGCTAGATTGTAGCGGCTGGTGAAGGCGGAAATGTCCGGCACCGCCAGTTGCCGCAGCAGGGCGTCGAGGTCCTCGCGTTTCAGCACGTAGCGGCCACACATCGTTCGCCGGGGGGTAAGGGTTTGAGGGACGGGCGGGGTGGGGCGGGCACCGGCGCTCAAGCGGGCCGGGTTGCGACCTCGAGCGCCTCGAGCAGCAAGCGGGCCTCGGCCGCGCTGGCACCGCACATCGATTCCTGGGGGCGGAGGCTCACGCATAAGGCCGGACGATCCGGGCGGCCGAAGAGAGCGCACCGCAAGTCGGGCAGCAGCTGTACGCAGGGGACGCCGGCCGGCTTACCCCGGGGCATCCCGGGGATGGGCGAGGAAATGGAGGGCGCGATGCAGCACGCGCCACAGCCCGGGCGGCAGTCCATACGCCGGGGGTGTGCCGCGCTCGGGCCCGCGAGGCAAGCGCGCGGCCTCGCCGCCGGTTTTGGGCCAGAATTCAGGGTCTGGCCGCGTTTGCGGGCCGCTCCTCGGTTCGCCGGGCTCCGGGGATGGATCCCTTGTCTCCCGCTTTCCCGCCGGCGCGCGTCTTCGGCCCCGGTTGCCATTACTTCACGCTCCGGACCCGCCGCGGCCGCCCCGGGCTCGCGGTGCCCCCGGTCTGCGCCGAGTTCCAGGCCGCCCTGCACCTGCTGGTACTCGAGGGGGTTTCCCGGGTGCGGACGGCCGTCGTGCTGGCCGCTGAACTGCACCTAGTGGCCGCCGTGCCAGAGAGCCGGGCGGCCGATCAGGTGGGGACGGTCCTTCAGGGCAAGCTGGCGCCGTCGCTGGCGCGACTGGGACTCGCTTGGGCCCCCGAGTTCAGCCACCGCCCCCTGCCGGCTGGCGCGGATGGATACCCCACGTTCCGCTACCTGTACCGCGCGCCTTACCGGACGGGCCTCGCCGTCGAGGGGGAGGCGTGGGCAGGCTACCACTGCGCAGAGCGCGACTGGCGCTGGTTTGGCCCGCTGACCCGAGGCTTTGGTGGAGGGGCGGGCCCGCTCGAGGCAGTAGTGGCCGCTTGAAGGGTGTCGCTGGAGCCAACAGCCGGATTTGAACCGGCGACCCACGCTTTACGAAAGCGTTGCTCTACCAGCTGAGCTATGTTGGCGCGCGAGCCGGGGAAACAAACGCTCCCGTCCGCGAGGGCAAGAACGTTTTCCGTCGGGAGCGGGCACCAGAAAGGTACCCCGCCGGGGCCGAGCGCTGAAAGGGGAGGGCGGGCGCGCTTACTTCGCGATCAGCGTTCCCTTCATTAGCATGTAGTGGCCAGGGAAGGAGCAGACGTAAGTGTACTCGCCGGCGGCCGGGGCGGTGAACGTGACCTCACCGGTCTGCTTTGGGCCCAGCACCTTCACGAATGCGACCACCTTGTCCTTAAAGGCGGGCGCGATGTACTCCGCATCCTTTGCGGTCATTGAGGCTTGCGCGAAGGCGTTCAGATCGGTGCCGGGTTTCAGGAGCACCCAATTGTGACCCATCGCCTCCTTCGGCAGCGTGCCCACGTTCTTTAGGACGACCTTGATCGTCTCCCCGACCTTGACCTCGACTCTTGCGAGGTTGAATTTCATCTGGTCGTTGGCGGTAATTTCGATCGTGCGCGCGGGCACGGCGGCGTGGAGGGCGGTTCCGGCAAAGAGCGCGGCGAGCAGGTAATTGGGAGCGAGGAATTTCATGGTCGGGGAAGGTGGGAGGGGGCTACCGGGATGCAAATCCGATCGGCGCAATCCCTTGGAGGCATTACCCGGCTTAATTGGGGCTTGAAATGCCCCTTCCTTCGCAAACCCTTCTTACTTTTTTTCTTTCGGTCGCTTCCGTTCCCTCTCTTCTGCAGTCTCTCCCATGCGTTCCGCCCTTCCCTTCCTAGCCCGCGTTGGCTGGGTTCTTGGCGCCCTCGCGGGCCTGCTGTTCCTCTCGGGCTGCGATCTAAAGTTTTGGCGGATGGATGGTCACCAGTCGACGATGATCGTCGAGGGCCCAGTGGCCCGTTCGCAGCTCAGCCTGTTCTACGTCACCTGCTGGGTCACGCTCGTCATCTTCATTCTGGTCGGTGGCGTGCTCGCCTACACGATGTGGCGTTTCCGCGCCCGGACCGAGGCGGATGAGCGCGCGGAGCCTCCGCCCCAGAGCCACGGCAACCCCCTCGTTGAGATCAGCCTGATTGGCGCCTCGGTGCTCGCGCTCGTGATCATCGCGGTGCCCACGCTGACCGCCATCTGGTATACCTACGACGTGCCGGAGGCGGAGAAGAAGAACGCCTACGAGGTCACAGCCACCGGCCACCAGTGGTGGTTCAAGTTCGAGTACCCCTCGGAGCAGGCTGCCGTCGACTCAGCGGGTGCCAAGGCTCCCCTGGTCACGGGAAACGAGCTTGTCATCCCCGCCGGCCGCCCGATCCGCATCAATGTCCGCACGATCGACGTGATCCATTCGTTTTGGGTGCCGAAGCTGGGCGGAAAGATCGATATGATCCCCAATCGGGCGAATTTCTTTTGGTTGCAGGCGGACAAGCCCGGTTACTTCTGGGGCCAGTGCGCTGAGTATTGCGGGGATTCCCACGCGGTGATGCGCTTCCGCGTGATCGCCCTCGACGAAAAGGATTTTGCGGCCTGGAAGGAAAAGCAGCTCGCCCTCGCCCGCTCCGTCGCCGTCCCGGTCGCCCCTGTGGCCGCTGCCACCCCGGTCACCGCCCTCCGCACCTTCAAGACGAACGAGGTGGGCGTCTCCGAGGCTTTTGACCGTAATCCTTTAGAGGCGTGGCGCGCCAAGCAGGCGGTCGAAAAGGTCGAGAACCTCGCTCTGGTCGCGCAAGGCCGCGAGCTGTTCGCCGCCAAGACCTGCAATGCCTGCCACGCCGTCCGCGGCCACGGGGCGATGGGCGTCCAAGGCCCCGACCTGACGCATTTCGGTGCCCGCTCCACCCTCGCGGCCGGCCTGATCGAGAATAATCCCGAACAGCTCCGTCGCTGGCTCCGCGATCCGGAGTCCGTGAAGCCCGGCAACAAGATGGCCAAGGCCTACCGCGACAACAAGATTACCCTCTCCGACGCCGAACAGGTGGCACTCACGGCCTATCTGCTCAGCCTCAAGTAAGGCTCTCCCTCCACCTTCCAGCCCCCGGACCACCTATGGACACCACGGCCAAGACCGCCTATCTCACCAAGGACGATGCGGTCCCGGCGCAGCCCAAGCTGCTCGCCCATCCTACCGCCAAGGCCGGCTTGATGAGCTGGCTCACCACGGTCGACCACAAGCGCATCGGCTTCCTTTACGGGGTGTTTGCCCTGTTCTTTTTCTTGGTCGGCGGCTTCGAGGCGCTGCTCATCCGGGCGCAGCTGATGTACCCGAACGGGACCGTGCTGAGCGCCCAGATGTACAACACCATGTTCACGATGCACGGGACGACGATGATCTTCCTGGCCGTGATGCCGCTCTCGGCGGCCTTCTTCAATTACATCATGCCCCTCCAGATCGGGGCGCGCGACGTCGCCTTCCCGCGGCTCAACGCCTTCTCGCTCTGGACCTTCGTCGCCGGCGCCATCGTGCTCAACATCGGCTGGATCGGGCCCATCTTCGGGGTCGATGGCCACAACGCCCCCGATGCCGGCTGGTACGGCTACTCCCCGCTGACCTCCAAGCAGTTCAATCCTGGCCATTCGGTCGATTACTGGGTAATGGGCCTGCAACTCCTCGGCGTCGCCTCCATCGCGGCCTCTCTGAACTTCATTGTCACGATTATCAATATGCGGGCCCCCGGGATGACGATGATGCGCCTTCCGGTCTTCACTTGGATGACGCTCATCACCGCCTTCCTGATCATCCTGTCGTTCCCTGCGATTACCATCGCGCTGGTGGAGCTCATGATGGACCGTAACTTCGGTACGGTCTTCTTCGAGGTCTCCGGCGGCGGTATGCCGATCCTGTGGCAGCACCTGTTCTGGGTCTTCGGCCACCCGGAAGTGTACATCCTGATCCTCCCCGCGATGGGTATCATCTCGGAGATCCTGCCCACCTTCTCCCGCAAGCCACTGTTCGGTTACCCGATCGTCGTTTTCTCGGGCGCTTGCATTGGGTTCCTTGGCTTCGCGGTGTGGAGCCATCATATGTTCACCACCGGTATGGGCACCGTGGCGACGGCGGCTTTCGCCCTCGCGACGATGGCGATCGCGGTTCCGACCGGCGTGAAGATCTTCAATTGGATCGGCACGATGTGGGGCGGGCGCCTGATGATGCGCACCCCCATGATGTTTGCCCTGGGCTTCGTCTGGATGTTCATGATCGGTGGCTTCTCCGGCGTGATGCACTCGGCGGCCCCGGCGGACACCCAGCAGAGCGATTCCTACTTCGTCATCGCCCATTTCCATTACGTGCTGATCGGCGGTTCGATTTTCGCCCTGCTGGCGGGCATCCACTACTGGTTCCCCCTGATGTTCGGCCGCAAGGTGAGCGAGTTCTGGGGCAAGCTTTCCTTCTGGATCATCTTCGTCGGCTTCAACGTCACCTTCTTCCCGATGCACTTCCTCGGGCTGAACGGGATGCCCCGCCGGACGTTCACCTACGACCCGAACCTAGGCTGGAACACCGCTAACTACATTGCCTCGATCGGCGCCTTCGTCCTCGGCCTCGGCATCGCGGTCTATTTCGCGGTGATGATCTATACTTATTACAAGGGCGAGAAGGTCGGCCGTGATCCGTGGGATGGCCGCACGCTCGAGTGGTCGATCCCCAATCCGCCCCCCGAGTACAACTTCCGCGTCATCCCCACGGTCCACGACCGCGACGCCTTCTGGTACGAGAAGAACCACCGCGAGCAAATTGCGGCCGAACGCGCCGTTGCCGAGAAGGCCGAGGGGGCGCACGGAGGCGTCCATATGCCCTTCAACTCGATCTGGCCCCTCGTCGCCGGCTTCGGGCTTCTTATTGTCGGCATTGGCTCCACCGCCTTCGACGCCAAGTGGGACGTCCCGGGCATTCACTGGAAGCTGGGCTTGGCGCTCCTTGGTGGCTTGGTGACCCTCGTGGGCATCTACCTCTGGTCGCTGGAGGGCAACGAGGGGTACCACCTGCACCTCGACCGGGACGGCAAGCCCGTCAAGGGCCACGGTGACGACCACAGCCACGGCAAGCAGTGATCCCTGCCCCTTACCTCCAATGAGCAGCGACGCGGCCTCGGCTTCGATTGATCATCACCACGACCCGTCTACGTCGACGGGCATTCCGAACAAGAAGCTCCTCATGTGGGCGTTTCTGGCCTCGGACTGCATGTTCTTCGGGGTGCTGATCGCCACCCATCTAGTCTACCGCCTGAACCCGCCGGCGGGTGGCCTCGACCCGAAGCTGGTCTTCAGCGTCGAGCTGACCTCCTTCTCCACGTTCATTCTCCTAATGTCCTCGCTCATGATGGCCTTGGCCGTCACCGCGATCCAGAAGGGCAACGTCCGCAGCTGCCGCTGGTCCCTGCTCACAACGATCTTCTTTGGGATGATCTTCCTTGGGTGCCAAGTCTACGAGTTCCAGCACTTCGTGGTGGACAAGAAGATGACCCTTTCGAACAGCCTGCTCGGGACCACCTTCTATACTCTCACCGGCACGCACGGCTGTCACGTCGCGATCGGGGTGCTTTGGCTGACGTTGATGTACGTGCGCTCCTTCAAGCCGGGGGCAGGCTCTGCCCAGCGGACGTGGCTCTCGCACCAACTGCTGCACGCGCTCGCCTTTCTCGCCCTCCTAGGCCTTTGCCTGAAGGTAACGCTCGGGCTGGTCCACGCGATCCAAGTTGAGCCAACTCTAGGCGCCGCGATGGGCCATTTTGTGAAGGCCGAGTTCTTGGCGATGGTCGGCGCTTTGGCTGCTACCGCGGCCTGTGGCTGGTTCGCCCGTCCCCGTGGCCCCGTGGCCTTTGGCGAGGCCAATGCGATCGATGTCGAGTCAATGGGCCTCTACTGGCACTTCGTTGATATCGTCTGGATCGTGATCTTCACCGCCGTGTACCTCCTCGAATACCTTTGAACCTGATGAGTGCCCCCTCCCACTCCGCTGGCGGACACGCTGATGGCCACGGCCACGACGAGAGCAAGTTCCAGATCTACGTCCAGATCGCGATGCTTCTCGCGGTCATTACGGGCGTTGAGATCGTTGCGGTGTTCCTGCCCTTCCCCAAGTGGGTGCTCGTCTCCTCCTTGGTGGTCCTTTCGCTGGTGAAGTTCCTTTTCGTCATCTTCTACTTCATGCACCTGCGGTGGGATAAGCCCTTCTGCACGATCCTGTTCTTCATCGGCCTGGTGCTGGCCTCGGGCACGGTCTGGGCCCTCCTCGCACTTTTCTCGGCCGAGGCGAGCCTGCCGCTGCCGACCCCCTAAATCGGAACGTTTCCTTTTCAGCCCGGTGCCGCTCCGCGCGGGACCGGGTTTTTTCGCGCCAGTTCAATCCGAGTTGCGGCCCGCTGGTTTCAGCACGTCCTTCCCAGTTCTCCCGTCGTGCACCGCCCGCCCGCATCCCTCCCAGTCCACCGGACCCGCGTATGATCGATTGGCGCCATTGGCACAATGAACCGTGGCTGATCGGGGGCCTCGTGGTTGCCGGCTGGCTCTGGGCCGTGCTGGCGGGCCCTTTCCGAGCCCGCCTGGCGCCGGGCCAGCCCTGGCCGCTCGCGCAGGCCATCCAGTTCTATTCGGGTCTGCTTTTCTTCTATCTGGCCGTGGGATCCCCGCTCGACCAGATCGCCGAGCGCTTCCTGTTCAGCGCCCATATGCTGCAGCACCAGCTTATGATCTATCCCGCGGCCATCCTCTTCCTGCGGGGATTGCCGGCGTGGATGATCGACCCAGTCCTCGGCGCGCCCGGGCTGCATCCGGTGCTGCGGCTGGTGACCCATCCTTTGATCGCGGGTTCAACCTACACCCTTGTGGTCGGCGCGTGGCACGCGCCGATGCTCTACGACTGGGCGCTGCAGGACCGGCTGGTGCACATCATCGAGCACCTGATGTTTTTCGGGGCAGCGATCTTGTATTGGTGGCCGCTGTTCAGCCCCTCCCGGACGCTGCCGCGGCGGCGTCCCGGAGTCCAGATGGTCTACCTGCTGGGGGTCTTGATCGCGATGACGCCGGTGTTCGCGTACGTTACCTTCAGCCACGACGTCCTCTATCCAACCTACGAATACGCTCCCCGCCTGTTCCCGAATTTCTCGGCCGCGGATGACCAGCTACTGGCCGGCGTGATGATGAAGCTAGTAGGCGTGTTCGGCGCGATGGCCGCCCTCGCCGTGGCCTTCTTCGGCTGGTACCGGGAGCGACGCTGATCCGCTCCCGGAGATCGTCTCCGCGTCCCGCTTAGGCGGGCGGCAGGAGGTCGTCCAGCGTGTCGCTCTCGGTGTTGATGTCCGCGAAGAGCCAAGACGACAGGTAGCGTTCGCTACTCGAAGGGATGATGGCCACGATTTGTTTGCCTTGGTTCTCCGGCCGGCGGGCGAGCTGCAGCGCCGCCCAGGCGATGGCTCCGGACGAGATGCCCACGGGGATGCCGTCCAACTGGTTGATCTGCTTCGAGACGGGACCGGAATCGGCCTCCTTCACCCGGATCACCTCATCGTAGATCTTGGCGTTGAGCACGCCGGGCACGAAGCCGGCGCCGATGCCCTGAAGCTTGTGGGGGCCCGGCGTGCCTCCGGACAGCACCGGGGAGGCGTCCGGTTCCACCACGATGATCTTCACCGAGGGCTTCCGCGCCTTCAGCACCTCGCCGATACCTGTGATGGTGCCACCGGTGCCGACCCCGGCAACCACGATGTCCACCTTACCGTCGGTATCCCGCCAGATCTCCTCGGCGGTGGTCCGGCGATGCACGGCCGGGTTGGCCGGATTGTTGAACTGCTGGAGGATCACGGCATTGGGGATGCGGGCGGCGAGCTCCTCCGCCTTGGCGATGGCGCCTTTCATGCCCTTTGGCCCCTCGGTAAGCACGAGCCGCGCGCCCAAGATCTTGAGCAGCTTACGGCGCTCGAGGCTCATCGTCTCGGGCATCGTCAGGATCAGCTTCAGCCCCTTGGCCGCGGCGACGAACGCGAGCGCGATGCCCGTGTTGCCCGAGGTCGGTTCGATCAGGACGCTCTGTGGGTTGATCTTTCCGCTCCGGAGGGCGTCCTCGATCATCGAGACCCCGATGCGGTCCTTGACGCTGGAAAGCGGGTTGAAGAACTCGAGCTTCAGCAGGACCTCGGCGCCGGCCTGATGCGCGGCCGCGGTCCGGTTCAGGCGGACCAAGGGGGTATTGCCGATCGTGGCGGTGATGTCGGAGAAGATTTTGGCCATAGTGAGACGGGATCGATCGAGCACACCACCGCCCCGGGGCGCGTGTCAAAGCTTGTACGGTTGGATCGTCCGGCGAGAATTTTACCGATGCCCGGGGTTTTCGACTCGGCCCCCGGCGCGGGCGCTGCCAGCTTGCGGATCCTATGACGCTGGAAATCGCCCTTGTCCTGGCGCTCGTCTTGATCGCCATGGCCGGCTTCGTGTGGGAGAAATTTCCGCCCGATGTCGTGGCGCTCGGTGTGCTCGTGGTGATCGCGGTCTCCGGGCTGGTCCCGGTGGCGGATGTCTTTGCGGTGTTCGCGAACCCGGCTCCCCTCACGGTCGCGGCCCTGTTCGTCCTTTGTGCCGCCCTGTTGCGTTGCGGCGCTCTCGATTATCTCTCCGGCAGCCTCGAGCGGGTCCAAGGCCTGCCCTACCCGCTGGTGATTTTCCTGCTGGTGCTGCTGGTGGCTTTCGTTTCGGCCTGGATCAACAATACTCCGGTAGTGGTAGTCTTCGTGCCGGTGGCCATCAGCCTCGCGCGGCGGATGAGGCTGCCGGTGTCCAAGTTCCTGATTCCGGTCTCTTTTGCTTCCGTCCTCGGCGGCAATTGCACCCTGATCGGCACCAGCACAAACCTTGTGGCCAATGGCATTCTGGTGGAACGCAACCTGCCGGGACTCGGAATGTTTGAACTCGCCGCGGTGGGGGTGCCCGCGGCGCTCCTCGGGGCCCTTTACCTCGGTCTGGCCGGCCGCCGTCTCCTGCCTAATCGCGAACCCCTCACTGCTACGCTGAGCGAGAACGAGCGTCGGGAATACTTCGCCGAGGCCTACGTGCCTCCCGGCTCCCCCCTTAACGGCAAGAGCCTCCGCGCCGCCGGCCTCACCCGCGCCCGGGGCTTCCGGGTCATCGAGGTCGTCCGCGACGGGGTGGGCATCGACGTCGACCCGGAGTGCACGCCCTTGGAGGAAGGCGACCGGATGGTGCTGGCCTGCCTCCCCTCGGGCATCGCCCAAGTCCGCTCGCTGCCTGGCTTCGACTTTACCGCCGAGGCGGGACTGGAGCAGATCGCCACCCACGAGGGCGTGGTGGTCGAAGGCGCCATCGCGCCCAATTCCGAGATCATCGGGCAAAGCATCAGTGAACTGAACTTTCGCCAACGCTTCCGCGTCATCGTCCTCGCCATCCACCGGGGCGGGGAGAATGTCCGCGAAAAGCTTGAGGCGATCCCGCTCCAGATGGGGGATATCCTGCTGATGATGGGCACCGAGCAGGCGGTGAACGCGCTCCGGCGAGGCGATGACATCATCCTCTTTGATCGGCCGCCCCTACCTTCCGTCTCCCGTCATGGCCGGATTCCCCTCGTGCTGGCCACGATTGGCGGCGTCATCGCGCTGGAGACGCTCGGGCTTGTGCCCATCCACCTCGGCGCCCTCGCCGGGGCCCTCGTGATGTGCCTCACCGGCTGCATCAAGCCGAAGGAGGCCTACGAGGCGATCGAGTGGCCCCTGCTGGCTATGATCTTCGGGACGCTCGCGCTGGGCGTGGCGATGCAGCAGACTGGCGCCGGCGACTGGCTCGCCCGGAACGTCGTCACCGGGGTCGGCCACGTGGTCTCCGGCCCGGGTAAACCAATGGTGATGCTCGCCACGCTATATATCCTGACGCTGCTCCTGACGGAGATCCTATCCAATAATGCGGTCGCCGCCCTGATGGTGCCCATCGCGATCGGGGTGGCCGGGGAAGCAGGCCTCGACAGCCGACCCTTCATCATCGGGGTCACGATCGCCGCCAGCGCGGCCTTTGCCACTCCCATCGGTTACCAAACGAATACCTACATTTACGGGATCGGGGGCTATCGCTTCCGCGACTTCGTTCGTATCGGGGTCCCCCTCAATCTGCTCTGCCTGCTCGTTGCCCTCATGGTCATCCCTCGCGTCTGGCCGCTCTCGGCGCCCTGAGCGCGGGTACGGGCCGGCTCACAGCGTGATCCGCAGGCCGTCGTGGGCCGGCGCGACTCCGGGCGGCAGGCTCGCCGTCAGCGTCGCGTGATCGCTCAGGTGGGTTAGGTGGGTCAGCAGAGTTCGCCGGGCGCCAATCTCCCGCGCCACGAGCACCGCCTCCTCCAAGGACAAGTGCGACGGATGCGGCAAGGGCCGCAGGGCATCGAGCACCAGCACGTCAGCCCCGCGGGCCAGCGCCACTGCCTCCGGGGGCACGGTCTTACAGTCGGTGTAATAGGCGAGGCGCCGGCCGGAACTTCGCTCGGTGAAGACCAATCCCAGGGTGTTGATGACGCCGTGCGGCAACCGGGTCGCCTCAATGGTGCCCTGAGGCAGATCAAGTCGCGCTGGCATCGCGGTCAGGCGGAAGGCCGCGTAGCCTCGCGCCCGCGGCCGTTCGCCCAAGGCGTAGGGGTAGATGGCCGCCACCCGCCCGAGCCCCTCCTCCGTGCCGTAAACGGGCAGGGCGGCGCCCCCCCGCAGGTCGCAGAACCGCCGCAGGTCGTCCATCCCCACCACGTGGTCCGCGTGCCCGTGGGTCAGGACGAACAAGTCTAGCTGGCGAATGTCCTCCTTCAGGCACTGCAGCCGGAATTCCGGCGCGGCGTCGACCTGCACGTGCAGGCCGTCCATCACCACGTGGACGGAGGCCCGCGTGCGCTGGTTGCGGGGATCCGGCGAACGGCAGATCGCGCACTGGCACGCGATCATCGGGACCCCCTGCGAGGTGCCGGTGCCAAGGAAGACCAGTTCCATCCCCGGGACCTTAACTCGAGGCGGCCAGCCAACCGATCGCCCGCGGGATGAAATGCTCCAATCCCGGGGTGTCCTCGTCATGCGGTGAGATGGTCAGCACCTTGCCGCGTCCGAACGGCGCGTGTACCGCCGCCGCGGAATGGATCATCACGCCCGCAGGGGCCCCGTTGCGGGCGATTCCCGTCCAGAACCAGGCCGCCACCTCATAGGGCGGCAGGCCCTCGCAGCCCAAAGGCTCGATGATGGGGCCGTTCGCGTAACGGATGGTGAAGAGATCGGCCACCGGGCCGAACAGCTGCTGGCCTTCCGGCGACAATTGGATGCGCATCATTCCGCGGCCGCGTTCCCACTTGTTCGAGACGGTCCGGGCATTGAGGATCCCAAACCCCCAATCGAATCCAGCGCACGCCAGATAGGCCCCGGCGCAGATCCCCAGGTAGCCACCCCCGTTCTCCACAAAGGCCCGGACCTGCAGCCGCCCGGCCTCGCCGATTGCCTTGGCCTGGGCGCTGCCGCTAACACCCGAAAACACGAGTAGGTTGAAGCTCGAAAGATCCTGCGTACCCACTTCCGCCGGGGTCAGCGCCGTCACGGTGGCCCCTGACAACTGCTGGGCGCGGCGGGTGACGGTCGCGACGCCTGACTCGCCTGCGCCCGGCCCCTGGTAGATCGCAATCCGCAGCGGCCGGGTCACCGCGGGCGCCGCGAAGAGACCGGGCGGGTTGGGCGGGGCTTCGGGCGGAGCGGTATCAGCCCCGGAGATGGGGCCGAGGGCGAGCAGGGCCAGGCAGGGGGGCAAACGCATGGCGGTAAGAATGAGGGCGCCAGCGCGGCTGACAACGCTGCGCTCGCGGGCCCAAAAAAAGAAGGCGCGCCACTCGGGGGTGGCGCGCCTTGGGAATCAGAACCGGAGTTTCCGGATCGGACTTAGTAATCCATCCCTCCCGGACCGTGGCCTTGGCCACCGCCCGCCGGAGCTTCCTTCTTCTCCGGGATCTCGGTGATCATGCACTCGGTCGTGAGCAGGAGCCCGGCGACAGAGGCCGCGTTCTGGAGGGCGGTGCGGGTGACCTTGGTCGGGTCGACGACGCCGGCCTTCACCAGGTCCTCGTACTCGCCCGTGGCCACATTGTAGCCGTAGTTGCCCTTGTTGGACGCGATCTGGCCCACCACCACCGCGCCCTCGACGCCAGCGTTGGCGCAGAGCATCCGGATGGGGGACTCGATCGCCCGGCGCACGATCTGGGCGCCGATGGCCTCGTCACCCTCAAGCTTGAGGCTGTCGATGGCCTTGGCGGTGCGGAGCAGCGCGACGCCGCCGCCGGGAACGATGCCTTCCTCCACCGCCGCACGGGTGGCGTGGAGGGCGTCCTCGACGCGAGCCTTCTTCTCCTTCATCTCGACTTCGGTGGAGGCGCCGACGTTGATGACGGCCACGCCGCCGGCGAGCTTCGCTAGGCGCTCCTGGAGCTTCTCGCGGTCGTAGTCCGAGGTGGTTTCCTCGATCTGGCGGCGGATTTGCTTCACGCGGCCTTGGATCTCGGAGGACTTGCCCGAGCCCTCAACGATGGTGGTGTTCTCCTTGTCGACCACGATGCGCTTGGCGCGGCCAAGGTCGCTGATCTGGAGGTTCTCGAGCTTGATGCCGAGGTCCTCGGTGATGCAGCGGCCACCGGTGAGGATCGCAATGTCCTCGAGCATCGCCTTGCGGCGATCCCCGAAGCCGGGCGCTTTCACCGCGCACACGTTGATCGTGCCACGGATCTTGTTCACGACCAGCGCGGCTAGGGCCTCACCCTCAACTTCCTCAGCGATGACGAGGAGCTGCTTGCCGCTCTTGGCGACCAGTTGCAGCAGGGGCAGGAACTCCTGGAGGTTCGCGATCTTCTTCTCGTGGATCAGGACGTAGCAGTCCTCGAGGATGGCCTCCTGCGCCTCCATGTTGGTCGCGAAGTACGGCGACAGATAGCCCTTATCGAACTGCATGCCCTCGACGACATCGAGGGTGGTCTCGATCGACTTGTTCTCCTCGACGGTGATGGTGCCGTCCTTGCCGACCTTGTCCATCGCGTCGGCGATAATGTTGCCGATCTTGTCGTCCCAGTTGGCCGAGACGGTGGCAACTTGGCGGATCTCCTCGCGTTCATTGACGCGCTTCGAGATCTTGCCGAGCTCGGTGATCGCGGCCTCGACGGCTTTGTCGATACCGCGCTTGAGGAAGATCGGGTTCGAGCCCGCGGTGACGTTCTTCAGGCCCTCCTTGTAGATGGCCTCGGCGAGAACGGTGGCGGTGGTGGTGCCGTCACCAGCGGCGTCGCTGGTTTTGGAGGCGACCTCCTTGACCATCTGGGCGCCCATATTCTCGTAGGGATCCGGGAGCTCGACCTCCTTGGCGACGGTGACGCCGTCCTTGGTGACCGTCGGGGAACCGAATTTCTTGTCGATCACCACATTGCGGCCCTTGGGCCCGAGGGTGACTTTGACGGCCTTGGAGAGGAGCTCGACGCCCCGGAGGACCTTGTGACGAGCGCTCTCGTCGAAGAGGAGTTGCTTAGAAGCCATGTTCGTGCGTTTGGATTTAGTTGTTGAGTGGGGGGTGGGGGACTCAGCCAATGATGCCGAGGATGTCGTCCTCGCGGACGAGCGTGTATTTCTTGTCGTCGAGCTTCACCTCGGTGCCACCGTACTTGCTGATGAGGACGCGGTCGCCGACCTTCACTTCGAAGGGCGTGACTTTGCCGTCCTCGCCCTTCTTGCCGGTGCCGAGGGCGATGACCTTGGCCTCCTGAGGCTTTTCCTTGGCGCTGTCCGGGATGATGATCCCGCCGCGGACTTGCTCTTTTTCCTCGATGTGCTCCACGAGAACACGATCGCCGATGGGCTTGATGGTGACTTTAGCCATATGTGGTTTTGGTTGGGTTTGAACGGAAGGGTTCAGTGGGTTGGAACAAGGTCCCCCGATGGTGCGGAAGCACCGCCGGTGGACCAAAGGGGGGCTTACTTCTTCTTGTCGTTCTCCTCGACCACTTCGAAGTCGGCATCGACGACGTTGGCCTTTTTCTCGGTCTTCCTGCCGGCAGGGCCCCTGGCCGGCTCGGCGTCGGCTCCCGGGGGCGGCGCGCCGGTGGCCCCGGCAGTCTGCTGGGCGGTCGAATAGAGCTCGCCACCTATGGCGGCCAGCTCCTCGAGGGCCGCCTTCATCCGCTCGGGATCGTTGCTCTCTAGATTCCTTTTCGCCACGGCTAGGGCTGCGTCGGTCTTACCCTTCAGCTCCGTGGAGACCTTGTCCCCGGCGTCCTTCAGGCTCTTCTCCAGCTGGTAGATCGAGGAATCCAGCTGGTTTCGGGCCTCGACGGTCTCCTTGCGCTTGCGGTCCTCGGCGGCGTGCAGCTCCGCATCCTTGGTCATCTTCTCGACCTCCTCCTTGGAGAGGCCAGACGAACCTTGGATGGTGATCTTTTGGTCCTTGCCGGTGCCCAGGTCCTTGGCGGAGACGTGGAGGATGCCGTTCGCATCGATGTCGAACGTCACCTCAATCTGCGGGGTGCCGCGCGGCGCTGGCGGGATGCCGTCAAGGCGGAACGTGCCTAGGACCTTGTTGTCCCGGGACATCGGGCGCTCGCCCTGCAGAACCACGATCTCCACGGACGGCTGGCTATCGCTGAAAGTGGAGAATGTCTGGGTCTTCTTGGCCGGAATGGTCGTGTTGCGCGGGATCATCGGCGTGGCCACCTGGCCCGCCGTCTCGATGCCGAGCGTGAGCGGGGTAACGTCCAGCAGCAGCACGTCGCGGACCTCGCCCTTCAGTACGCCACCCTGCACAGCCGCGCCGACGGCGACCACCTCGTCCGGGTTGACGCCCTGGTGCGGGGACTTGCCGCCGAGCTTGTGGGCGATCTCGACGACCTTGGGCATTCGCGTCATCCCGCCGACGAGCACCATCTCATCGATCTGGGAGGAATTCAGTTCGGCGTCCTTCAAGCAGTTCTTGAAGGGCTGCACGCAGCGCTCGAAGAGTGGGTCGCAGATTTGCTCCATCCGGGCGCGGGTGAGCTGCACATTGAGGTGTTTGGGTCCAGAGGCGTCCGCGGTGATGAAGGGCAGGTTGATGTCGACTGACTGCGCGGAAGACAGGGCGATTTTGGCCTTTTCGGCCTCCTCCTTGAGGCGCTGCAGGGCCATCGGGTCCTTACGGAGGTCGATGCCGTTCTCCTTGCGGAAGCTGTCGACCAGCCAGCCGATGAGGGACTCGTCCCAATTGTCGCCGCCGAGGTGGGTGTCACCGTTGGTGGCCTTCACCTCGAAGACCCCGTCGCCGATCTCAAGCACGGAGACGTCGAAGGTGCCGCCGCCGAGGTCGAAGACGGCGATCTTCTCGTCCTTCTTCTTATCGAGGCCGTAGGCGAGGGAGGCGGCGGTGGGCTCGTTGATGATGCGGAGTACCTCGAGGCCGGCGATCTTGCCCGCGTCCTTAGTGGCTTGGCGCTGAGAGTCGTTAAAGTAAGCCGGTACGGTGATCACGGCCTGCGTGATCTTATCCCCGAGGTAAGCTTCGGCGTCGGCCTTGAGCTTGCCGAGCACGAAGGCGGCGATTTGCTGCGGCGCGTACTGCTCGGTCTTGTCGCCAACTTGGACCTCTATGTAGGCGTCGCCGTTCTTCCCCTCGGAAACTTTGAACGGCATATTCTTCGACTCCTCGCGGACCTCGGTAAACTTGCGGCCGATGAAGCGCTTGGCGGAGAAGACAGTGTTGCGCGGGTTGGTAATCGCCTGCCGCTTGGCGGCTTGGCCGACCAGCCGCTCGCCGGTTTTGGTGAATGCCACCACCGACGGGGTCGTGCGGGCGCCCTCCGCGTTTGGGACGACGACAGGCTCCCCACCTTCCATCACCGCCATGCACGAGTTGGTCGTGCCCAGATCAATGCCAAGAATTCGACTCATGCGAGCCCGAGAGAGAGCAAACCACATGCCCTTAAGCGCGAGTATTTCCGAAACTGTTATTCAGCAGGGGCTAAAAAATATAAGCTGTCTGGTGAGCGGGGCGCGCGGGAGGGATGACTGGGTCACCTTGGCCCATCTGGGCTGTGCTTCCGGGCGCGGGGTGGGCGTGCTGTCTCAGTTGATTCCTATGCCAGTCTCGCTATGGTCGGAGCATGGAGATGGAGATTACCCTGCCGGAAGAAGTTCCGGTGATGACCTTAGCGCAGGCGACGTTGTTTCCGCAGGCGTTGATGCCGCTCCACATCTTCGAGCCGCGGTACCGCGCAATGCTACGGGACGTCCTGGCGGGGGACCGTCTGTTTGCGGTGGTGGGGTTAGATGAGCGGCGAGCGGAGGCGGGGGACTTTGAACCGCCGCACCGGGTGGCGGCGGTGGGGATAGTGCGGGCCTGCCAGCGAAACCCGGATGGCACGTCCAATTTGCTCCTGCAGGGCCTGTGTCGCGCCGAGGTGCTGGCGATCTCCCGGGACGAGCCGTACCGCCGGATTCAGATCCGGGCTTTGGCGAGCGAAGCGGGGGCGACGCCGGAGGCCAACGAAGCCCTGCGCCGGGAGTTGTCGCGGCTGATCGGGGTCAAGTTGCGTCTGGCCGGTAAGGGCGAGGGCGAGATGGCGTCCTTCCTAAAGACTGTCGATGACCCAGAGGCTTTCGTGGACATCGCGGCGGCGAGCCTGTGTGACGACGCAGACCTTCGGCAGCGCTTATTGGAGACCCTTGATGTGAATCGGCGGTTGTCTTTGCTGGGCAATATTTTACGCCGAGAGATTGAGGCGTTGCGCCTGCGGCGGAGGCTGCAGGGCAACCTGCCGGACGACCGGATCGAGCAGAACTGAGCGGGGGGGCAAGGCCTCGGCGGGCTGCGGCCTTCGCCGCGAGGGGGACAGGGTTGGACGCGGCCGGTGCCGGAGGCGTTTGGGTTCGGTGTGCCTTCGAGATGCCAACTTGAATCATTCGAGTATCCTTCGGTAACCATTCGCTCCGCACCGGGAAAGCATAAGTAAGTTACCAAGATAATCGAAGGATTACCGGAGCGTCAGTGAGGGAGGATTAAAGGAGAAAATCAGATCGCGCTTGGAGGTGGGAGTGGATTCGTCCTAAGGGAGGCGCGGCCCTAATCCCAGGCCGCGAGCACGCCGGAGAACACGAGCCCGGCCGTGGAGGCGGTGACTCGGCCCGGGCCGCCGCGCCCGTGCGGTAGCGTCCGTCCGGGAAGATCTCGAGCGTTTTCGGGTTGTGCGGGTCGCTCCACTTCCCGGCGAGCGCGTGGAGCGCGGGTGCGGGTGTTGGGGCCGCGTTCGGCGAGGCGGAGGTCAGGCTGGCGAAGCGCCGGTCGGCTGGCCGGATGACGATCCGATCCACGGCGCCTGCGAGAGCGCGAAAGGAAAAGGCGTATTGCCCGGCGGTGACGTCGTAGCTGTCTTAGACCACCGTCCCGCCCGGGTACTCCGCTTGCACGCGCGCGAGCGCGGTGCCGACGCCGATCCCTGACGCGAGGCGGGCGCCGCCCTCCATCGTGAGGGCCCTGATCCCCCGTCGGGTGGCGTCGAACAGCATCCGGAGACCCGGGTAGCCGATGCCTCCGCCAAAGGCGCGGTTGTCCAACCGCGGCGAGCCGAGCGCCGCGATGACCTTGTTGGCGGTCATCGAGAGCCGCAGGGGGAGCGTGAGGGGCTCAACGCGGGAGCCGGTCGGGGTGGGTGGGTCAACCGCCGTCAAGCCCACGATTGTACAAAGCAATAGCCAAACGAGCTTGGGGAGAAAGCACGGCATCAGCCTTTTCGAACGGGGTTGCCGGGGATGGCGCAAGGGGAAAGCGGGCCGCCCGGACCCGCACGCTCCGCCGGCGGGGTGGTTCTATGGGGCTGCGATGGTGGGATATGGACGCAAAAAAAGCCGTTCCGCGGGAGCGGAACGGCAGTGCCTAACGGTGTTTAGGGCGAGAGGCCCACTCCACGAGGAAGCTCAGAGCCGTCTCGTCCGAGACCTGCCAGTGGCCTTGGTCAGGGCAGGATAACCGTATCGATGACGTGGACCACGCCATTGCCGGCCGCTAGGTCGGCCGCGACCACCTTCGCACCGTTGATCGTGACGCCGCCCGCCGTGGCGAGGGTCGCTTCCTTGCCATTCACCGTCTTCACGGCG
>VHCI01000013.1 GCA_016871775.1 Verrucomicrobiota bacterium
ACAACAGAATCTGATGCGCCGCATTCGCCACCCTTCTGCCACACGCCCGCGGAGCCCTCCGGGGGGTTTACCGGGAGGGTCTTTCCGAAATGCGTCTTGCGCGGGCGCGGGCCGAACCCAAGCTTACGGGCGTTTTTTTTCCGCCGACGGCACACATACCATGGTCACCGCCAACACCGAACTCGGCTATAACAGCAAGGTTGAGGGGGGCGTCGTCGTCTCCCGCGCGGACGCGGCCATCAACTGGATTCGCACCAACTCGATGTGGCCGATGCCGATGGGCCTGGCCTGCTGCGCGATCGAGCTAATGGCGGTCGGCGGCGCCCGCTTCGACATCGCCCGCTTTGGCGCCGAGGTGATGCGGTTCTCCCCCCGCCAAGCCGACGTGATGATCGTCGCCGGCACGGTCACCTACAAGATGGCCCCCCAGGTCCGCCGCATTTACGATCAGATGGCGTCCCCCAAGTGGGTCATCGCGATGGGCGCCTGCGCCAGCTCCGGCGGGATGTACCGCTCTTACGCGACGCTCCAGGGGGTGGATCGCATCGTGCCGGTCGACGTCTACGTGAGCGGTTGCCCCCCGCGGCCCGAGGCGCTGCTCGACGCCCTGATGAAATTGCAGGGCCAGGTGCGACGCGAGCCTGCGATAAGGCGACTGCTCTCCGCCTGACGTCCCGCGACCCGATGTCCGCCGACCTTATCTCCACCCTGCAGGCCCGTTTTCCGCGGCTGACCCCCCGGCCCTCGGGCGACCACCCGGCGGTGAACGCGCCCCTCGAGGACGTCGTCTCGCTGCTGCGCTGCCTTCGCGACGAGCACGGGTTCGACCTGCTGTCGGACCTGACCGCGATTGACTGGTCCCCGGGCGCCTCGCCACGCTTCACGGTCGTCTACCACCTGTTGTCGTCAAGCCGGGCGGGCGCCTACGTGCGGGTGGCGGCACCCTGCGCCGGGACCGAGGAGGCGCCGGTCGCGCCGAGCGTGACGAGCCTCTGGGCGGGGGCCGATTGGCACGAGCGCGAGTGTTTTGACCTGCTGGGCGTACGGTTTGAGGGCCACCCGGACCTGCGGCGGATCCTGATGTGGGATGGTTATCCCTACCACCCGCTGCGGAAGGATTTCCCGCTGGCGGGCATCGAGACCGAGCTGCCGGCGGAGGACGTGGCGGCGGAGACGGGTACACGGGTCGTGGCCGCGCCGATGGCCGGCGGGCCCTTTGTGGCGTCCCCGGGTGAGATCAACCTGACCGAGGCCGAGCCCCGGGCCAAGGACGAGAGCTGGAGCGACTGCGCGCCGCAGCCCGGGCATACCCCGCTGCGCCAAGTGAAGGAGTGAACCGCCCGCCGATGGCCACCGAGTACAATTTCCCGGATTCCGCCGCCCGCGCGGCTACCGCGGCCCCGGAGGTGCCCGCCGAGTTCCAGACCGAGAAGATGTCCCTCGCGATGGGACCCTCGCACCCCTCGACCCACGGCGTGCTCCGCCTGCAGCTCGAGTTGGACGGCGAGACCGTGACCAGCGCGGACCCGGTGCTCGGCTACCTGCACCGCGGCGACGAGAAGATCGCCGAGAACATGACCTACAACCAGTTTGTGCCCTACACGGACCGGTTGGATTACCTCGCGCCGCTGGCCAACAATATGGCCTACGCGATTGCGGTGGAGCGGCTCGCGAAGCTCGAGGTCCCGGCGCGCTGCCAGGCCATCCGCGTGCTCACCGCGGAGATGGCGCGCATCTCGGCCCATCTGATGGGCTTGGGCGCCTTCGGCCTCGATGTCGGCGCGTGGACCGTCCTGCTCTACTCTCTTGAGGAGCGCGAGAAGCTGTACAAGTTGTTCGAGGAGCTCACCGGGGCGCGCTTCACCACCAGTTACACCCGCATCGGGGGCGTTACCCGCGACGTGCCTGAGGGCTGGCTGGGCCGGGTGGGCGCCTTCTGCGACCAGTTCCTGCCCATGCTGGAGGAGATTCTGAAGCTGCTGACGCGGAACAAAATCTTTATGGACCGCACCATCGGGGTGGGCGTCATCTCCCGGGCGGATGCGCTGGCCTATGGCCTGACTGGCCCGAACCTGCGCGGCAGCGGCGTGGCCCTCGACCTCCGCAAGGACAAGCCTTACTCCGGCTACGAGCAGTACGAATTCGACGTGCCGGTGGGAACGACGGGCGACTGCTACGACCGTTACCTGGTGCGCGGCGAGGAGATGCGCCAGTCGGTGCGGATTATCCGGCAGGTGCTGGCCCGGTTCCCGGACGGCCCGTGGTGCGCGCCGGACGCGCGCCGGATCGTCGCCCCGCCCAAGAACAAGATCCTCACCTCGATGGAGGAGCTGATCCAGAACTTCATGCTCGTGACCGAGGGCCCGCAGATCCCGCCCGGGGAAGTCTACTTTGAGGCGGAAAACCCTAAGGGCGTCCTCGGGTTCTTCATCGTGAGCCGCGGCGGCGGAGTTCCGTACCGCCTGAAAATCCGTTCCCCCTCCTTTTGCAACCTCTCGATTTTGCCCAAGGCCTGCCAGGGCATCCTGATCTCGGACGTCGTCGCC
Organism: Verrucomicrobiota bacterium; assembly: GCA_016871775.1. Classification (GTDB taxonomy): domain Bacteria; phylum Verrucomicrobiota; class Verrucomicrobiia; order Opitutales; family Opitutaceae; genus ER46. The sequence goes on from VHCI01000013.1 coordinate 2,547, forward strand.
CTGCTGGGCTCGATGGACTTCGTGATGGGGGAATGCGACCGCTGAGCCCCGGGGCTCGTTGACCGAATCCGCCGCGCGATGAACCTGAAGCCCGAAACCCTCCAGCGCATCGAGGAAGTGATCCCGCACTACCCCGTGGCCCGGAGCGCCGTGCTCCCGCTGCTGCACCTGATCCAGGAGGACGCGGGCTTCATCTCCGCCGAGGCCACCGAGTGGGTCGCGGCGCGGCTGGACCTGCAGCCGATCAACGTGCTGGAGGTGGTAACCTTTTACCCGATGTTCCGCCAGCAGCCGATCGGACGCCGGCTCATCAAAGTTTGCCGCACTCTGTCCTGCGCGCTGCGTGGCGGGTACCAGACCTGTGCCGCCTTTGAGCAGGAGTTCAAGGTCCGCCGCGGCGGAGTCAGCGCGGACGGCGAGGTGACGATCGAGTTCGTCGAGTGCCTTGCCAGCTGCGGTACCGCGCCGGTGGTGATGATCGACGACGACCTGCACGAGAACGTGGACTGCGCCCGCGCCCGGGAGCTTTCCGCCCGCATCCGCGCCGAGGCCGCGGCCCGCCGCTGAACCGCCCCGCCATGCCCGCCCCCGCCGAACGCCGGATCATCTTCAAGCACATCGACGAGCCGGGCTACACGCCCGACCTCGCGTGTTACCTTCGCCACGGCGGCTACGCCTCGCTGCGCAAGGCCCTCGGGATGGCGCCCGCGGCCATCATTGACGAGGTCAAGAAGTCCGGCCTGCGCGGCCGCGGCGGCGCCGGCTTCGGCTGCGGCCTCAAGTGGTCGCTGGTCGACCGCAAGAGCGGCAAGCCGATCTACCTGGTGGTGAACGCGGACGAATCGGAACCCGGCACGTTCAAGGACCGCTACATCATTCATCAGGACCCGCACCAGCTGCTCGAGAGCATTATGGTGTCGAGCTGGGCGAATAATGTCCGCCAAGCCTACATCTACATCCGGGGCGAGTTCCCGTACGGGGCGCGGATTTTGGAGAAGGCGATCGCTGAGGCGCGTGCCGCGAACCTCGTCGGCCCGAACGTCCTCGGCAGCGGCTACAGCTGCGAGATCTACGTCCACCGCGGAGCCGGCGCCTACATCTGCGGCGAGGAGACGGGGCTGATCGAGTCCCTTGAGGGCAAGCGGCCCTACCCGCGGATCAAGCCGCCGTATTTCCCCGCGGTCCTCGGGCTGTACCAGTGCCCGACCATCGTGAACAACGTCGAGACCCTGTGCCACGTGAAGCACATCGTCGACGTGGGCGGGGAGGAGTTCGCGAAGATCGGCACCCCGGGCAACACGGGCACGCGCATCCTCTGCGTCAGCGGCCACGTGCGCCGGCCGGGTTACTATGAGTACGAGGTGGGCCGGATCACCCTTGGCCAGCTGCTCAACGAGGTCTGCGGCGGGCCCCTGCCGGGCCGGACCTTCAAAGCGATCATTCCCGGCGGCTCCTCCGCCAAGGTGCTCCGCTGGGGCGAGACCTTCACCCTGAAGAACAAGGACGGCTCCACCCGCACCCTCGCGGCCGAGGACATCCCGATGGACTTCGACACCCTCGCGGCCTGCGGCACGATGGGCGGCTCGGGCGGGGTGATCGTGATGGACGACTCGGTCAATATGGTCGAGGCGCTCGCCAACATCAACGCGTTCTACGCCCACGAGAGCTGCGGCCAGTGCACGCCCTGCCGCGAGGGCTCCCTGTGGATGAAGAAGATCACCGCGCGGATGGTCCACGGCCAGGCCCGCGCGGAGGACGGTGCCCTGCTGCAGGGCGTGGCGGATCAGATCGCCGGCCGCACCATCTGCGCCTTCGGCGAGGCCTGCTCGTGGCCCACCCAGAGCTTCCTCGCCAAGTTCGGGGACGAGTTCCGCGCCTACCCGGAGGCCAAGACGGCCCCGCGCCCGGAGTCCGTGCCCCTCGCCTGAAGCCCGCCCTACTCGAATGAGCGCCGCCCCCCCGACCGACCTCGTCCCCGTCACCATCGACGGCCAGGAGATCGCCGTGCCCAAGGGCACGAACGTGATCGAGGCCGCGCGGCGGGTCGGCGTCGACGTCCCCTTCTACTGCTACCACCCGAAGCTCTCCGTGGTGGGCAACTGCCGGATGTGCCTTGTCGAGCTCGGCCAGCCCGCGGTCGACTTGGCCACCAAGGCGCCCGTGATGGACCCGGTCACCGGCCGCCAGCGCATCGATTGGATCCCGCGCCCCCAGATCGGCTGCGCGACCAACGTGACCCCCGGCCTGCACGTCCGCACCCAGACCCCGCAGATCAAGGCCTGCCGCGAGGGCGTGATGGAGTTCCTGCTCATCAACCATCCGCTGGATTGCCCGATCTGCGACCAGGCGGGCGAGTGCAAGCTGCAGGAGCAGGCCACCGGCTACGGCCGCGGCTATTCCCGCTTCATCGAGCAGAAGAACGTGAAGCCCAAGCGGACCCAGCTCGGGCCCCGGGTGATGCTCGACGACGAGCGCTGCATCCTCTGCTCGCGCTGCATCCGCTTCTGCAAGGAGATCGCCAAGGACGACGTCCTCGGGTTCACCGACCGCGGCAGCTACTCGACGCTGACCTGCTACCCGGGCCGGCAGCTCACCAACAATTATTCGCTTAACACCGTCGATCTTTGCCCGGTGGGTGCGCTGACGAGCACGGACTTCCGCTTCAAGATGCGGGTGTGGTTCCTCAAGCAGACCCCGGGCATCGATCCGGAGTCGAGCGCCGGCGCCAACACCGTCGTCTGGTCCCGCGAGGGCGTGATCTACCGGATCACCCCGCGGGACAATGACGCGGTGAACGATTCGTGGATGGCCGACAGCGGCCGCGAGCTCTACAAACAGGTGCGGTCCCCCGGCCGGCTGGCGGGGGTTCGCGTGGCGGGCACCCCGGCGGCGCTCGACGCGGCGGTCGCGCAGGCGGGCGAGCTGTTCCGCGCGGCGGCGGGCCGTGTGGCCGTGGTCGGCTCGGGCCGCAGCTCCGTGGAGGAGCAGTGGCTAACGCGCCGCCTAACCGAGGCCCTGCAGGCGCCGGCGTGGCTGGTGAGCCGGGTGGGGGAGGGCGACGGCCTGCTGGTCTCGGCGGACCGCAACCCGAACGTGCGCGGCGCGCTGGTGACGGGCCTGATCCGGAGCCTGCCGACGCAGCGGCTCGACGAGCTGACGGCGGCGATTGATGCCGGCCGGGTCACAACCGTGGTCGCGGTGGGCGAGGACTTGGCGGCCGCTGGGCTGACGCGCGCGCAGCTCGCGAAGGTGAAAATTGTTCATCTCGGCACCGCGGCGAGCCCAACCAGCGAGGCGTCGGCGGTGCTGTTGCCCGCGTTGACCCTGTACGAGAAGGCCGGGTGTTTCGTGAACCAGCAGTTCCGCCTGCAGCGCTTCCAGCGCGCGGTGCCGGGACCGGCGGGCGCCCACGATGATCTGGAACTGCTCGCGCGCCTGATCGGGGCGTCGGGCGGAGCGGTGGCGCCGGCGGACCTAGCCGGCGTCTGGCGCGAGGTGGCGGCGGCGTTGCCGGCGCTCGCCGGGCGCACCTTCACGACCGTGCCCGACCTGGGCCTGGCGCTGGATCCCGCGCCGTTCGCGGGCCTGCCCTTCATCGAGGGCCCGGGCCTCCATTACACCCCCGCCAAGGGCTGACCTTATGCGCTCCTCCGCCTTCATCGCCGTGGGCTTAGGTTTCGTCCTGATGGGCGCGGGCCTGTACGCCCTCACTTTGGTCAAGGGCAAGCCGCTCCCGGCGGAGCCTACCAAGGCCCAGCTGCGCGAGCAGGCGGCGCGGGCGGTTGAGACGCGCAAGATGCGGATCGCGGCGGGCGTGAGCGCGGTCGTGGGGCTGGGCCTGGTGCTGTTGTTCCTTTCCTGAGATGGTCGACCTCTACCTCAGCTCGCCGTCCCTCGTGCAGGGCCTCCTCAAGGGTCTGGCCGTGATTATGGTGATCTTCCCCATCGGGGGCGCCTGTTCGATGGCGGAGCGCAAGGTGTCGGCGTGGATCCAGGGTCGGCCCGGCCCGAACCGCGCCGTCGTGCCGTGGGTGGCGTGGATCCCGGTGCTGGGCCCGTTCCTGCAGCGGCTCGGCGTGTTCCACGTGATGGCGGATGGCGGCAAGATGCTGTTCAAGGAAGACGCCCTGCCGGGGCACGTCCGGAAGTTCTACTTCGTCCTCGCCCCGCTGGTGGCGATGATGCCCGCCCTGACCACCGTGACCACGGTGCCGGTGGGGGCCTACCTCGACGCGGCGGGCCGGGCGGTGCCGCTGGTCCTCGCGAACGTCGACATCGGCATCCTCGCGGTCTTCGCGGTGTCGTCGCTCGGCGTCTATGCCCTGATCCTCGCCGGCTGGGCCTCGAATTCGAAGTACCCGTTCCTTGGCGGCATCCGGGCCTCCGCGCAGCTGATCGCCTACGAGCTGTCGCTGACCCTCTCGGTCGTGCCGGTCTTCCTCTGGATCAACGCCCCGGGCACCCCGGGCACGCTCAGCCTCTCGCGGGCGGTGGAGTTCCAGTCGGGGGTCTGGCAGGGCTTCTCGACCGCCTCGTGGGGCGGCGTCTGGTTCCTGTTCCTGATGCCGGTGTCGGCGCTCGTGTTCCTGATCGCGCTGTTCGCGGAGACCAACCGCCATCCGTTCGATATGGCGGAGGGCGAGTCGGATCTCGTGGGCGGCTTCCACACTGAGTACGGCGCCTTCAAGTGGGGCCTCTTCTTCGTGGCCGAGTACGCGCATATGCTGATCGGCTCGGCGGTGTTCACCCTGCTCTTCCTCGGCGGCTGGAACCCGCTCCCGTGGGTGCCGCTGGCGACGCTGGTGGACTGGCTGACGGTGCTGACCCCGCTCGCGGCGCACCCGATCGCGGTGGGTCTGCTCTCGATCGGCATCTTCCTGGGCAAGGTGCTCGCGCTGGTCTTCTTCTTTATGTGGGTGCGCTGGACGGTGCCCCGCTTCCGCTACGATCAGGTGATGGAGCTGGGCTGGAAGAAGCTGCTTCCCCTCTCGATCGTGAACCTGCTCTTCTACTTGGGCGCGATCGCCGCGCTCACGCCGTAACCCGCCATGGCCGTCGTTCCCGTCGCCCGCCCCCCGCTCACCCTCGCCGAGCGCTCCTACCTGCCGCAGATCGCCGCCGGGTTGCGCACAACTTGGCGGCACCTCGTGCGGCCGAAGCAGACCCTGGAATACCCGGAGCAGCGGCCCGCCCTGCCGCCAGGCTACCGCGGCGTGCCCACCTTGGTGCGCGACCCGCACGGCCGCGAAAAGTGTGTCTCCTGCCAGCTCTGCGAGTTCGTCTGCCCGCCCAAGGCGATCCGCATTACCCCGGGTGAGATCGCCGCGGATGCCACGACTGCCCACGTCGAGAAGGCGCCCAAGGAGTTCGAGATCGATATGCTCCGCTGCATCTATTGCGGGATGTGCCAGGAGGTCTGCCCGGAGGAGGCGATCTGGCTGCAAAACCAGTTCTCGATGACGGGCACCTCGCGCGAGGAGATGGTCAACCGCAAGGACCGGCTCTACGAGCTGGGCGGCACCCTGCCGGACCAGCACCTCAAGTGGGACCGCAAGGCCGCGGCGGAGCAGGCGGGTAACGACTTGCACTGAAAGTGGGCGAGCTCACTTTTAACCTCCTCGCCTGGTTCACGCTGCTCAGCGCGGCCGGGGTCGTCATCAACCGCAATGCGGTGAACGCCGCCCTCTGTCTTCTGCTTTGCCTCACCGGGGTCGCGGGGCTCTTCGTGGTGCTCGAGGCCTACCTCCTGGCCTTCGTCCTCCTGCTGGTCTACGCGGGCGCGGTCGTCGCCCTGTTCCTCTTCATCGTGATGCTGCTCGACACCTCCGGCGCGCCGCGGGCCCTGCCGCGCCGCCTCCCTTTGATCGCCCGGGTCCTGGCCGGCGGGCTCATCGCCAGCGGCGTGCTCTCGTTTTCCGCGCGGGCGAAGCTGCCGGTCTCCGAGGCCGTGGCCGCGGCCCCCGGGATCGGCGGGGCGCTCAAGCCTTACGCCTACCAGCTGTTCACCACCTACCTTTTGCCCGTGCAGATCCTCGGCTTCCTCCTGCTCGCCGCGATGATCGGCGTGATCGTCCTGAGCAAGAAGTTCGAGGGACTGGAGGACGTGAAATGATTCCCGCTACCCTCGACGGCCACCTGCTGGTGAGCGGAGCGCTCTTCGCTCTTGGCCTCCTCGGCGTGCTGCTCCGCCGCAACACGCTCGTGGTGTTTATGTGCCTGGAGTTGGTGCTGGTCGCCTCGACCGTGGCGCTGGTGGCGTTCTCCCGCTACAACGGGATCCTGGACGGCAACGTCTTCGTGTTCTTCATCCTCACCGTGGCCGCCGCCGAGGTGGCGGTGGGGCTGGCCATCATCGTGGCCCTTTTCCGGCGGCGCCAGACCGTCCAAGTGGACGAGCTCAATTCCCTGCGGAACTGAGATGAGTCCCGCCCTCCTCGCATCCGGCGTCCTGCTCGCGCCCCTCGCCGCGGCGGCGGTGATCGCCTTCGGCCTGCGCCGCGCGCCCGGCGCCGCCACGGCTGTCGCCCTCCTGGCCGCGGTCCTCGTCGCCGTAGGCTCCCTCGTGCTGGCCCTCGGGCCGGCCCGCGACTTCACCGCGTCCGTTGAGCTGCTCCGGCTCGGGACTTTCGGGCTCTCGCTCGGCCTCAAGTTCGACGATCTGGCGGCCCTGCTGCTGGCGATCGTGGGCATCGTTGGCCTCTGTGTGCACGTGTTCTCGGTGGGCTATATGCGCGAGGACCCGGATCGCGCCCGCTACTTCGGCGGCCTCGCGATCTTCATGTTCTCGATGCTGGGCATCGTGTTCGCGGACTCGCTGCTGATGCTGTTCATCTTTTGGGAGCTGGTCGGCTTCAGCTCCTGGCTGCTGATCAACCACCACTTCCAGCGCACCCCCGCGGCTGAGGCCTCCAAGAAGGCCTTCATCGTCAACCGCGTCGGCGACTTCGGCTTTTTGCTCGGCCTCGTCTGGTGCCAGGCGCAGTTCGGTACCACCCAGCTCGACGCCCTCGCGAAGGCGGTCGATGGCGGCGCGGTCGTCGCCGCGGGCCTGCCGCTGCTCCTGTTCTGCGGTGCCGTTGGCAAGTCCGCCCAGTTGCCGCTCCACGTCTGGCTTCCCGACGCGATGGAGGGCCCGACGCCCGTCTCCGCCCTCATCCACGCCGCCACGATGGTCGCGGCCGGCATCTACCTCCTCTGCCGCATCCACTTCCTGATGGTCCCGGCGGCGCTCGAGGTGATCCTGTGGACCGGCACCATCACGGCCCTCTACGCGGCGCTGTGCGCGGTCACGCAACGAGATATCAAGAAGGTCCTGGCCTACTCCACCCTCTCGCAGCTCGGCTATATGGTGGCGGCGTTCGGGCTTGGTTCGCTTAAGGTAGCGCACGGTGACCATCACCACCTGATCGCGGCGGGCGTCGGGGCGGCGATGTTCCACCTTACCACGCACGCCTTCTTCAAGGCGCTGTTGTTCCTCGGGGCCGGTTCGGTGATCCACGCCTGCCACCACGAGCAGGACATCTTCAAGATGGGTGGTCTCGCGCGGCGGCTGCCGGTGACGTTCACCACCTTCACCATCGGCGTGCTCTCCCTGATCGGGATGCCCGGGCTGGCCGGGTTCTTCTCCAAGGACGCGATTTTGTACCTCGCCTGGGCCAAACATCCGGGGGTCTTCGCGGTGCTGGCCCTGACCGCGGTGCTGACCGCGTTCTATATGGTGCGGCTCTGGCGGATCACCTTCCTCGGCGCGGCGCGCGGCGAGGGCGCGGAGCACGCGCACGAGGGCGGGCCGGCGCTGACCGGGCCGTTGATTCTGCTCGCGGTGCTGTCGGTCATCGGCGGCTACGGCTGGTTCTACAGTGGCCTGCTCGGCGGCCGCTTCGACGGCGTGATCGACTCGGTAGTGCATCCGGCGGGCGCGGACCACACCCTCATCCTGCTCACAAGTGTGGCGGTGCTGGTGGCGGGCGCGCTCGGCGCCTGGCTGCTGTATCCCGCGGCGGGCGAGGATGCCGTGGCGCGCCGTGCCCCTAGGCTGTTCGGGCTGTTGGGGGGGCTGCAGGCCTCGTTTGACCGGGCCTATGGCGCCTATGTCGCCAAGGTGCAGCAGCGGCTGGCGATGCTGCTGAACTTCCTCGAGCAGATCTTCCTCGCTGGCCTGATTGTCCGCGGCCTTGCCGGGGTGGTGGGTCTGCTGGGCCTCGGCGCCCGGGCCCTGCACGTGGGCAATGCCAACGCCTACGCCTACTGGTTCCTGCTCGGCCTGCTGGCCCTGTGGGCCTTCGCGGCGGGCCTCCTGTCCTTCTGACCGATGCGCACGCTGCCCTTTGATCCCCTGCTGGCCGCGATCGCCTTCCCGCTGGCGTCGGCGCTGGTCATCGCCAGCGGCCTGCCGAAGCGCTGGTCCGTGCGGCTCGCCTACGTGGCGTTCGCGGTGCCGCTGTTGCTCGCGCTGCACACCTGGTGGCACTTCGACGCCTCGCCTAAGGTCGCCGGCTACGCGTTCCTCACCCAGTACTCCACCGGCCTCGACGCGGTGGGCATTTCCCTGAAGCTGGGCCTGAACGGCATCGCGATGCCGCTCTTCCTGCTCGCCGGACTGGTCGGCTTCGCGGCGGGGTTGTATGCCCTGCAGTCGCAGGCGGAGCGCCTCAAGCTGTACCTGCTGCTGCTCCTCGTGATGCAGGGCGGCCTGATGGGCGTTTTCGCCAGCGTGGACGTCCTGTTCCTCTACTTCTTCCACGAGCTCGCGCTAATCCCGACCTTCATCATGGTTGGCGTCTGGGGTGGGCGGGACCGCACCTACGCGGCGATGAAGCTTACGATCTACCTGACCCTCGGGGCGATGCTCTCCCTCGCGGGCCTGATCGCGATCTACGCCCGCAGCGGTGCGAACTCTTTCGACTTGATGGCGCTGCGCGAGCACCTGGCCCGCTTCCCCCTCGATCAGGCGCTCCAGGGCAACCTCTTCGGGCTGCTGCTGGTGGGCCTTGGGGTGCTGGTGTCCCTCTTTCCCCTGCATACCTGGGCGCCGCTGGGCTACGGGGCCGCCCCGAGCTCCAACGCGATGCTCCACGCCGGCGTGCTGAAGAAGTTCGGTCTCTACACCCTGATCCAGGTCGCCGTCCCGCTGCTGCCCGCGGGGCACGCCGCCTGGGCCTCGCCCCTCGCGTGGCTCGCGGTGATCGGCAACGTGCTGATCATCGGGTTCGTCACTTTGGCCCAGCGCGACCTCAAGCAGATGATCGGGTACAGCTCCGTGATGCATATGGGTTATGCGTTCCTGGGTATCGCGACCGGCACGGCCGTGGGCGTAGGCGGGGCGGTGTTCCTGATGGTCGCGCACGGGCTCTCGGTCGCGTTGCTGTTCCTCCTCGCGACCAGCGTACACCACCGCACCCAGACCTTCGCCCTCGACGAGATGGGCGGCCTCGCGCGGCCCGCGCCGGTGCTGGCGGCGTTCCTCGTGGCGGCGACCTTCGCGGGCATCGGCCTTCCTGGCTTCGCCAACTTCTGGGGTGAACTCGCGGTGTTCGTGGCCCTCTGGCAGTTCTCGCCGGCGGTCACGGCCGTGGCGGTGGCTGGCGTGGTCATCTCGGCCATCTATGGCCTGCGGGCGCTCGCCCAGGTGTGCTTCGGCCCCGCGACTCCCCGGATGGAGGAGATCGCCTCCCGCCATCCCCCGGTGGACCTGCGCTGGTCCGAGCGCGTCCCGGCCGTGGTGCTCCTGACCGCCCTGCTGGCCCTCGGCTTCTGGCCGCGGGCGATCTCCGACCCGATCCACGCGGCGCTGGCCGCCCCGGCCACCGCGGCCGCCGCCCCTTCCGCGCGATGACCCTCGAAGCCGCCAAGCTCGCCGCCGCCAACAACCTTTGGGGCGCCATCCTCCCCGAGCTGATGCTCGCCGGGGTCGCGCTCCTGCTGCTGGCCCTCGAGATCCTCCTGCCGCGCCGGCAGCAGCACGTCCTGCCCGATCTCGCGGGCGCGGGCATCCTCGGCACCCTGCTCGGGCTCTGCTTTAACTGGGATTCCGGGATGCTCGGCTCGGAGACCTTCGGTGGGCTCCTGTACCACAGCACCTCCGGCCAGCTGCTGCGCGCCTTCTTCCTCATCGCGGCCTTCCTCACCTGCGTCATCGCGCGGCTGACCCTGGCCCGCCAGAAGATGCCGCGGGTCGAGTTCTACCATCTCCTGCTGATCTGCACCGCCGCGATGATGCTGCTGGCGCAGACCAATCACCTGCTGATGCTGTTCGTGACGCTCGAGACGCTCACGATCGCCCTCTACGTGCTGGTGAGCTACCACCGCACGAGCCCCGCCTCCCTCGAGGCCGGCCTGAAGTACGTGCTGATGGGCGCCCTCAGCTCGGGCCTGCTGCTCTTCGGGATTACGCTGCTTTATGGGGTGGCGGGCAACCCGTCGCTCGCGGGCCACGCGGCGCGGCCGTTCCACTACGCGGACCTCGCGGCGTTCCTGACCGCCAACCCGAACCACTTCATTGCCAGCCTGGGCATCGTCCTGGTGCTGGCCGGCGTGGCCTTCAAGATCGGGGCGTTTCCGTTCCAGATCTGGGTGCCGGACGTCTACCAGGGAGCGCCGACGCCCGTGACCGCTTTCCTTGCCGTGGCCTCAAAGGCGGCAGGTTTCGCGGTGCTCCTCGGCCTGTGCGGCCCGGGCGCGGTGTTCTCCTCCTACGCTTGGCTCACGACGCCCGTGCTGACCGCGATGGCGGCAGCCTCGCTTCTGTTCGGCAATCTCGCGGCGCTCACCCAGCACAAGGTGAAGCGGTTGCTCGGCCTCTCGGGCGTCTCCCACGCGGGCTTCCTGCTCCTTGGGGTGGTGGCGGCCGGTGCAACCCCGATGGCCATCGGGGCGATCTACTTCTACCTCTTCGCCTATCTCCTGGCGGCCTTCGCGGTCTTCGGGGTGATGGCGCACCTCGCGGGTCCCGATGACGCGGATCAGGAACTCGACCACTATGCGGGCCTCGCCAAGGAGAGCCCGTTCCTGGCCGGGGTGCTTACCGTGGGCCTCGGTTCGTTGGCGGGCATTCCCCCGCTCGCGGGCTTTATGGGGAAACTCTTCATCTTCCTGGCCGCGTTCCAGGCCGGGGCGCGGGCGATGCTGGCTGTGGCGATCGTCGGCGTGGTGGTTTCGATTTACTATTATTTCGGATGGATCCGGGCGGCTTACTTCGAGACGTGGACTCCGCCGGCGGATGCGGCCGCGGGTCCGACCCGCCCGGCGCGCACCCCGGTAGGGCTGCTCGCGGGCGTGACCTTGGGCGCGCTCGCGCTGGCGTCCCTCGTGATCGGTTTCTACCCCGGCCCGCTCGGGCACTGGCTGGCGATGCGGTGAGCGTTGGGTGCCCTTCGGCGAGGCCCGGCCGGGCGCTTCAGGCGGGATTCCGTCCGGGGCGTAGCCTACGCCCCCAAATCGCGGACTTCAGGCCTCCTTGGCGACCACGGTGTCGTAGAGCCCGTAGTGGGTGAGGCCGGCGTGGCTCTCGAGGCCGGCGTAGCGCAACGAGGCGTCCTCGTACCGATGATAGGGTGTTTGGGGAAAAGCCTGGCGGCGATCTTCGGAGGTGTCCCAAGACACCGCTAACCGCCTGCTGGCTCGCCTGAAACAACGCCGGGAGGAGCTTGACCTGACGCAGGAGGCCTTCGCGGAGCGTGCGGGTCTGGGCTACAAGTATTACTAGCCGGTGGCGGCGGGGCGCCGGCGGGACATCCGGCTCTCCACGACCGAGAAGCTGGCCAAGGCCTGCGACCTGGAGCTCTGGGAATTGCTCAACGTCGATGCCCCGTTGCCTCAGCTTGAGGAGGGTCCCGCCCCGGCCCGTCCCGGGGCGAAACGGCGGTCGTGGTCGGGTTGAGTTGCTCGGTGAGCGCGTGCGGCGTGCCGGGGGAAACCCGGCCGACCGAGGGGGCCAGCGTTTACCGGCTTGCGCTGGGCGGCGGCCTTTGCGGCCATTCCGTTCCCCTATGAAGATCACCGGCCTCGCCTTGGTTCCCCCTCCCGGCGCGGCGGACCTGCCGCGGGTGACGCCTGAGTTGCTCGCTTCCGTGCTCGCGCGCTACTCCCGCAGCAACGAGGGCCTCGGGGCCATCCTCGCCAAGGTCGACCCAGCCAACCCGGATGCCTCGATCGACCGCATCCTCAAGTTCGTCGACTACGGGCACGCCTCGATCGGCGGGCTCACCGGCGGCCTCGCGGTGGCCCTCGACGACGTGTCGATGTGGTTCGCCTACAAGTTGTTCGAGATCGCCACGATGGCGGACGGGCAGGAGTCGAGTTCCCGCTACATCACCCTCGCGCCGGAGAACCTGCCGGCGGCGGAGGAACTCGGCATTCCAGACGACCTCGCGCCCCGTTGGCGCGCGGTGATGGCGCGGGCTTTCGCGGCCTACCAGGCGGAATACGCCTGCCTCGACGCCCTCGCGGTGGCAGAACCGCAGCGCGTCCGCCTGCCGGCCGGAGCTACGCCGGCGGTGGCCGGCCGGTTGCGCAAGAACTACGCGCTCGACCGCGCGCGGTACTTCATCCCCTTCGCGACCAAGACCAACGTCGGGCTCGTCCAGACGGCGCGGATGTGGGCAGCGACGGTCAAGCACCTGGCCTCCCTGCCGCATCCCGAGGCTCGGGCGGCGGCCGACCTGATCCGCGGCGAGCTCCTCAAGCAATCCCCGCGCCTGACGCGCCACAGCCAGGCCGAGGCGTCGCACGTCGAGCAGGCCGCCCAGGAGCTGGCGCGTTCCCTCGCCCTCGGCCGCGAACGGCTGTCGCACGCTCCGCTGGCGGATGATGTCTGGGTGCACGTCGACCGCGCCGCGCCGCCGTGGCTAGCCGAGACCCAGCCGGTGGCCGAGGCGCTGCGGCACCGGGCGAATCGTTACGGCCAGCAGGGTTTGGCCACCCGGCGGATGCGCGTGACCTTTGCCTGGAACAATACCGCGCTGGCGGAGTTGCGGGACCTGAACCGCCACCGCACCGGCCACCGCTTCACGCCGCTCATTCAGGCGGGTTTCTACCTTCCCCCCGAGATCGACCGGGCGCCGCACGCGGCCCTGCTGGCGGACCAGCTGGAGCTTACCCGCGAGTTGCTCGCGCGCGGGAGCCCGGCCTACGTCTACTCGCTGCTGCTGGGCGCCCAGACGCCGTTCGAGCACAGCACCCACGCGGACAAGTTCATCTACGAGGCCGAGCTGCGGACCGGGATGGGTGCGCACTTCCGTTACGCCGAGCACCTCAGCGCCGCTCTGCGGGGCTTTTGCGCGCAGGTGCCGGAAGCGCGGGACTGGGTGGTCGAGGGCACGGCCGAGCCCGAGTAAGCGCCGGCTTTGCCGTTGCCTGCCGCGCGGCGGCCGCCTTCATTCGCGCCTGTGAAGCCGCGTTTCGCTCCCCTGCTCGTTCTGATCCTTGCGACGGGGCTGGCCGCGGCCGACGCCACGAGCCCGATCGACGCGGCCCGGCGGAACGAGACCTTCGCCCCGGGCGGCACCGTGACCCCCGCGCGCCGCACGCCCGCGGACGAGGGAAACTCCTCGGTGCAGACGCGCCGCTTCGGCACGGACGTCGTGCCGCGGAAGGAATCCCCGCTCGACGGGCGGCGCTCGCCCATCGACGTGCAGGAGGCGCGGCCGAAGGACGTCCGGGACAAGGTTTCGAGCCGCCCGGAGGCACCGGAGCCGCGGCGCAGCGCCCTCGATCATCGCCCTTCGGACATCGCCATCTCCCAACAGGTCACCCCGCCCAAGGTGGCGCGGTTCCAAGAGAGTTTGGACGCGGCGAGTGCGGCCAATATGGCCCGCTTCCCGGCGATGGATCAGGCGACCGGGGTGAAGCTCAACCGCTTCGTCTTCCGTAAGAACCCGCCCGAAGCAGGCGGGGCCTTGCCGGGGGCGCCGGTGACGCCCGCGGGTGGGCGGTAAGCGCTTTCGGACGCGCGAGCCGCGGTCGCGTCAGCCCTTTTCGGCTTCCCGGCGCACCTTGTCCTTCTCGGCCTCGCGGTCCTCCTCGAGGCGGGCCTTCTCGCTGGCCAGTTGCTCCTGGATTTTGCGCATTTCCTCGAGGTTCGAGGCGGCGAGGGCGGCGTCCAGCTGCTGCTTGAGGAAGATTTCCCGCTCGGCCAGCCGGCCCTGGTACACCCGGTCGATGTCCGCCAAGCGGGCCTTCTGCCCCGGGGTGAGGGCCCGGCCGGGGGCGGGCTCGTGCTTGGCGAGGCGCTCCATCGCGAGTTCGTAGGCGCTTTTCATAGGCTTCATCCTGTCCACGGCGGCCGGGACTTCAACCCTCAAGGCGGTCTCGGCGGCCTCCGCCTCGAGGCCCAGCGCGAGGAAGACCGCCACGAGCGCGAAGGGTGGCCACCAGCCGCCGAGCCGCCGGCGCCAGCCCGCCGCGTAGCCCGCCAGCAGGGAGGCGAAGAGGAGCGTTAGCGCAGTCGGGCCGATCCACGGTGCGGCGAACTGGGCGGGAAAGCAGAAGCCGGGCAGGTCGACCGTGGCGGTGATCACCGCGTCGATCCCGGCCAGCACGAGCGCGGCCGCGTGGTTGGCGATCACCGCGGGGAGGTCGGGTCCGACCAGCCCCGCGAGCAGGGAGGCAAAGCCGGCCAGCGTCACCAGCGTCGCCGCCGGCAGCAGGAGCAGGTTGGTCACGAAGGAGCCGGGTGTGAGGAGCCTGAAGAAGTGCACCCCGGTCAGCAGGCTCACCAGCGTGGTCGCGAGTCCGACCGCCACGGCCACGGCGAGCCCGCGCAGGCCGGCCTCCACCGCGCGGTGCCAGGGGCGGCGCTCCGCTTCCGGCAGCAGGGGCCAGAGCCGGCAGCGTTCCTGCCACGCCTCCCCGAGGGGCAGCCCGAGCACCAGCAGCGCGAGGACGATCGCGTAGCTGAGCAGGAAGCTGGTCGAGAAGGCGTCGAGGGGCTCGAGCACGAGCACGGCGAGGGCGGAGGCGGCGAGGGCGGCGACCAGATTGCCCGGCTGGCGCCCGACCTGGGCCGCCTGCAGGAAGGTCGCCATCGCCCAGGCGCGCACCGCCGAGGGCGAGGCGCCGGTGATGTCCACGAACAGCCAGAGCGCGGCGCTCCCGGCCGCGAGGGCCGGCCAGGGCGGGACGCGGGCGAGCGAGAGCAGGGAGCGCAGCGCCACCGCGATGACCCCGATATTGAGGCCACTGATCGCAAAAAGGTGCATTGTGCCCGAGCGCTGGAAGCGGTCGCGCTGGTCGGCATCGAGCTCCTTGGTGTCCCCCAGCATCATCCCGCGCAGGAGGGCCGCAAGCTCCGGGCGGCGCTCGGCCACACCGAGGTCGAGGATGCGGCGGAAACGTTCCGCGGCGGCGGCGCAGAACCGCGCGTAGGCGTCGGCGGGGCGGGTCTCCGCGGTGAACGTCCCGCGTTGGAGGCGGAACTGGACGCCGATGCCGGTCAGGTAGGCGTCGAAGCCTCCCGGCGGCGGCGCACGGGGGAGGGGAGTGAGGACCGCGCGCGCGGCGAGGTGGGTGCCGCGCAGGGGCGGGTCGATCCCCGGCGGCACCGTCAACGCGAAGGAAACCCGGCGGCCGGTCAGGTCGGCGAGGTGGGGCGGGGCGCGGGTGACGCGGCCGAGGCCGGTGGAGCGGCGTTCGCCGGGGCTCGAGTAGAGGCGGTCGACGCGGAACTCGAGTTCCGCCTCCCGGGGCGGCAATTGATCCCAGTCTCCCAGCCAATCCCGGTGCAGGGCGTGGCTGGCCGCGCCGGCGGCGCCGAGGGCGAGGTGCAGGAGCAGGGCCCAGAGGGCGGGCCGGGCCGGTGCGAGCAGCGCGGCGGCCGCCAGCAGGAGGGCCGCGGCCAACAGCGGTGCGGCGGGGATCGAGCCGGCGGCGTGACCGGCGGCCAAGCCGGCGAAATAGGGGAGCGCCAGATGCAGCAGCGGGGCGCGATGGCCGAGGCTCCGGGGGGGCGGCGCCGGTTCGGCGGCAGGAGGGGCGGGAGAGGCGAGGACTGACATCGGGGCCGGAACGCAGCGCGGCGCCGGCGGCAGGGCGAGGCGCGTGTGTCCCGGATTTGCGGGCCAGCCGCAGAATGCCCTTCCCACGCGTGCCGCGCCCGCCGAGGATCGCGGGATGGCGTCGTCCGAGCAGTCCGACCTGTTCGCCACCCCTGTGGCGGGCTCGGAATGGCCGGCGTCCGTCTCCGCTGGGCCCGCGCCCTTGGCGGCGCGGATGCGTCCGCGGCGGCTGGCGGAGGTCGTGGGCCAGGAGCACCTGTTGCGGCCCGGCAGCCTGCTCCCGCGCCTCGTGGCGCAGAACCGTTTCGGTTCGCTCCTGTTCTATGGGCCGCCCGGGTGCGGCAAGACCTCCCTCGCCGAGGCCATCGCCCGGGAGACGGGCAGCCGTTTCGTGCGGATCAACGCGGTGATGTCGAACGTCGCGGAACTGCGCGAGATCCTCGCGGGCGCCCGCCGGCGGCCCGAGGCGGGGACGCTCCTCTTCATCGACGAGTTGCACCGATTCAACAAGGCCCAGCAGGACCTGCTGTTGCCGGACGTGGAGGAGGGCGTGGTGCGGCTGATCGGGGCCACCACTCATAATCCGGGCTTCTACGTGAACCCGCCGCTGCTCTCCCGCAGCCACCTGTTCCGGCTGGAGCCCCTGGCGCCCGCGACCATCGCGGCGGTGCTGCGCGGGGCGCTGGCGGACGTGGAGCGGGGCCTGGGCCGGCGGGGGCACACGGCCGCCGAGGTGGTGCTGCTGGATCTGGCGGTGCTGGCCGACGGCGACCTGCGGCGCGCGCTCAACTCGCTCGAGGTTATCGCCCTGGGGCGTCCCGAAGGCGCGGCGATCACCCCGGCCGAGCTGGAGACCTTCGCCCGCGAACGCCGCATCCGGTACGACGCGGACGAGGACGAGCATCACGATACCATTTCGGCCTATATCAAAAGCTGCCGCGGCAGCGATCCGGATGCTGCCCTCTATTGGCTGGCCAAGATGCTGGCTGGCGGCGAGGACCCCCGGTTCATCGCGCGCCGCCTCGTGATTCTGGCGAGCGAGGACATCGGGTTGGCCGATCCCCAGGCGTTGCCGCTGACGGTGGCTGCGCACCACGCGGTCGACTTCGTGGGCTTGCCCGAGGCGGAGCTGACCCTGGCCCACGCGACCCTGTATGTCGCCGCGGCGCCCAAGAGCAATTCGGCCACCCTCGCCCTCGCGGCCGCCCACCGCGAACTCAAGGAGCGACCCGTCCAGCCCGTGCCCGCCTTCCTGCGCTCGAAGGGCGGCGAGGCCAATCGCCGGGTGGGGCAGGGCGCCGGCTACGACTACTCCCACGACTTCCCGGAGAATATCTCGGGCCAGGACTATCTGGAGCGGCCCGTGACTTTATACACGCCGAAGACGGCGGGCTGGGAGGCCAAGATCGCCGAGCGCCTCGCGCGCTGGCGGGCCCTGAAGGCGGAGCGCGGCGCGGGCGCCAACCCGCCGCGCTAAATCCAAGGATGCTTCAATAAGCGCGTCTGGCATGAGCGACTTTCCCCGCGCAGGGGAAAAGCGATTTGCTTCGTGTATTTCGCTAAATCCCCCCGGCCGCGCGACGCTCTCGGCACGGTAATGTTGAGGGAGACGAGACCGGTCTCCTCCTCGGGCCGAAGCCGGTGGCTCGGGCGCCGTCCGCGTTGCGTCCCGGTGAGGGCCCGTCGGCTTCGCTGCCCCGCTGATTGGCGCGGGCCACGCGTCGGCCGCCGCTCGGGTCAGAGTGCGGCGATCGCCCGCGGGCAGGCTTGCGCGGCCTCTTCCACATTCCCGGCGGAGCAGCGCAGGTCCCGGAGCAGGCCGTCGCGGATCGCGTAGATCCAGCCGTGGACGCGCAACTCTTGCCCCCGCGCCCATGCGTCGCGGACGATCGTCGTCCGGCAGACGTTGGCCACCTGCTCCACCACGTTGAGCTCGCAGAGGCGGTCGCAGCGGGCGGGGCCCTCGCCGGCGACGCAGGCCAGCTTGGTCTCGTGCTTCTGGCGGACGTCCTGCACGTGCTGGAGCCAAGTGTCGGCCAGCCCGATCCGGTCGCGCGTAAGCGCTGCCTTCACGCCGCTGCAGCCGTAGTGCCCGCAGACGATGATGTGCCGCACCTTGAGCACATCGACCGCGAACTGCATCACCGAGAGGCAGTTCAGGTCCGTGTGGACGACCACGTTGGCGATGTTGCGGTGCACAAACAGCTCGCCCGGCAGTAGGCCGACGATCTCGTTGGCGGGCACGCGGCTGTCGGCGCAGCCGATCCAGAGGTACGCCGGGGTTTGCTGCTGGGCCAGCTGCGGAAAGAAGTCCGGCGTCTCCCGGCGAATGCGTTCCGACCAGGCAATGTTGCGGGCGAAGAGTTCCTTGGTCTCGTCCATGCCCAACAGGGAGACGCGAGCGGCGGCCGTGGTCAATGCGAACCCCGGCCCGGCCTTGCTCGTCGGGCCACGCGCCGGCATTCTGCGGCGATGAGTTCGCGGTGGGGCGCTTTCCTCGCGCTGTCGGTCGGTTTGCGGCTGGGCGTGAAGCCGGAGCGGCCAAAGCCGAGGATCGAAGGCGTCCTGTTCCCGCGCGGCGAAAAGGTTCGCGCGCGTTGTGGCGCGGGGGCGGGGTTTTGAGGTGCGCTTCTTCTCGCCGGAGCGCCGCCTTCTCGTCCCCGAGGTACTGCGGGTCGTGGTGTGCTTCACGCCAGCGGGGCGGAAGACCGGTTCGGAGTCGCATCTGCCGGAGCCGCCGGGCGACGGCAAGGCGCTGTGGTTGGCGCCGACGGTGCGGCCGCCCCACGGGTTCCGGTTCACGGTGCTGCTGTTCGCGGCGGACGCGGAACGGCCGCTCAAGGTGCATACCGCGGATTTCCGGGCAGACGGGAATTGAAGCCGGCGCCGGGTCAAGAATCAGGTTGCCGGCCGGGCGCGCGGTGCCGCACGCTCGCGGGTCCGTGATGTCTCCGACCCGCGCCGTCCACCTCCACCGCCCCTCCCGGGAGGGCCTCTCCCGATGAGCCTCGACGCCCCGGTCGCCCGCGCACGCGATGGCGCCCGTTTCCGGTTCGGGATCGTCGCCGCGTGCTTCAACGCGACGCTGGTCGACGCCCTGCTGGCGCGGGTGGAGGAGGGTTTGCGCGACGCGGGGGTCCGGCCCGACCGCCTGCAAGTGGTGCGGGTGCCAGGTTCCCACGAGGTCCCGTGGGCGGCGCAGGCCCTCGCCGGGAGCGGCCGCTTTGACTGCGTGATCGGCCTCGGCCTGCTGATCGCGGGGGAGACCAACCACCACGAGCTCGTGGGCGAGAGCGTCTCGCACGCCCTGCAGCAGGTGGCCTTGGACACCCGGATCCCCGTGGTCAACGGGGTGATGGTGGTGGACACCCTAGCCCAGGGCCGCGCGCGCTGCGTCGGCCGGATCAGCCGCGGGGCGGAATTCGCCGCCGCCGCTCTGACGATGGCGGCCCTTCGCCGGCAACTCGCCCGATGAGCAAGGCCATCTTCGCCCAGCGGCGCGACGGGCGCGTCGCCGCCCTCCAGTTCCTCTACGCCTGGAGTCTCAACCCGCCCCGGAACCTGCAGGACGACCTGCAGGAGTTCTTCGAGGGCTGCCCCGAGCCGCGCGCGCACTACGCTTACGGCGAGGAGCTGATCCAGGGTGTGATCGCCCAGCAGGCCGATATCGACGCGCGCATCAAGGGCCTGGCCCAGAACTGGGACTTCGAGCGCATCGCCAAGATCGACCTCGCGATCCTCCGGCTGGCGATGTTCGAGATGATCCACCGGCGGGACATCCCACCCGTGGTCTCCATCAACGAGGCGATCGACCTTTCCAAGGAGTTCTCCAACGCGGACTCCAAGCGCTTCATCAACGGCATCCTCGACCGATTGAAGGACCAGCTTGGCCGGGACGCGCGCAAGGCGGAGTAGGGCTCGATGCTGGGACGCTTCCGGAAGTTCAAGGACGGACTGGCGAAGACGGTCGCCGCGATCGCTCAGAAGACCCGCGGGCTCTTCGGCGAACGCAAGATCGACACCGCCTCGCTCGAGCAGCTGGAGGAGGCTCTCTACACCGCGGACTTCGGCGTCGAGACCACCGGGGAGATTCTCGCCGAGATCAAGCGCGCCTACGCGCGCGACCCGGAACTGCAGGGGCGCCAGGCCGCCGAGATCGGCGCCGCCGTCCTCCGCCGCGTGCTCGAGGGCAGCGAGGGCCGCGGGGAGAGCGCCGCCGCCAGCGCCCCCGGCCGCCCGGTCACGATCGCCCTCATCGGCGTAAACGGCTCCGGCAAGACCACCTCCGCCGCCAAGCTCGCGTGGCGCCTCCGGCAGGACGGGCGCTCGGTTCTCCTCGCCGCCTGCGACACCTTCCGCGCCGCGGCGGTGGAGCAGCTGCGCGCCTGGGCCACGCGCCTCGAGCTGGACCTTGTGGCGAGTCACACCGGGTCTGATTCCGCGGCCGTCGCCTTCGACGCGTGGCAGGCCGCCGCCGCCCGCGGGCGGGATTTCCTCATCGTCGATACCGCCGGCCGCCTGCACACGAAGGGCAATCTGATGGAGGAGCTGGCGAAGATCCGGCGCGTGCTGCAGAAGCACGATCCCGCCGCGCCGCAGCACCGCTGGCTCGTAGTGGACGGCTCCCTCGGCAGCAACTCCCTCGAGCAGGCGCGCGTGTTCCACCAGAGTTTCGGGCTCACCGGGCTGATCGTGACTAAGCTCGACGGCACCAGCCGCGGCGGCGCCCTCGTGGGCATCTACCGCCAGCTGCGGATCCCCATCTACTTCCTCGGCCTCGGCGAGCAGCCGGAGGACCTGCAGCCGTTCAACGCGGAGAAGTACGCCCGCGCTGTGTTCGGGCTGGAGTGAGCGCCCACCGCCGCGCCGGCCCGAAACGACCGGCGCGGGAGCCCGACCCGCCCGCTCAGAACGTCAGCCGCACGCCGGCGGTCAGCGACCGGCCGGGCAGCGGAGCCAGTTCCTTGAGGAACGAGGGGTGTGGCCGCGCCTCGGCGTCGGTGAGGTTCGAGCCGCGCAGGAACGCCTCTGTGCGGACGCGCCCCGTAGTGAGCACGCGGGTGGCGTGCGCGCCGAGCCGGCCGTAGCCCGGCGACCTCGGCTCACCGGGCGCGGTGCGCTCTTGGGCGAAGGTGCGCTGCACCTCCGCGCCGAGGCTCCAGCGTTCCGTCGCCCACAGGGCGCCGACCGCCACGCGCGCCGCAGGGATGCGCGGGAGGTGCTCGCCGTCCGCTTTGGCCCGGACGAGGTCGGCGCTGAAGCGCAGATCAAACTGGCTGTCCCGCGCGTCGTGCAGGTGCCACAGCACCTCCGCCTCTACGCCTTGGAAACGGGCGTCCCGCTGTACGAACTGGTACACCGGCAGGCCACCGTGCTCCTTCGCCTCTGGGTCGTTGGCATCGACAAGTTCCCACTTCCCGTCGTGCTCCACCGCCACCTTGCCGGTCGGGCGCTCGAAGATGTGCCCGCGGAAGCGGTTGGCAAACAACGTCACGGCCCCGGTCACGGCCCCGTCGCGGCGGCGCAGGCCGATCTCCATCCCGGCCGAGACCTCGGACGCGAGATCGGGGTCGCCGAGCTCGAAGGACTGGGTGCCGATGTGCGGGCCGTCGGCGTATCGTTCCTGCACGTTCGGGGCGCGGCCGGTGCGGGACAACGAGGCCGCCAGGGACCAGACCTTACTCCACTTCCAGACCACGCCAGCGGAGCCGCTCAGTTCGCGATCCCGGCGCGCGCGCATGCGTTCCGCGGCGAGGTGGGTCTCCTCGACGCGCGCCCCGAACTGCCAAGTGAGCGGGCCGCGCGCGACCTCCTGAAAGGCGAAGAGGGCGGTGCCGCGCGTGGTGGAGGGGGGGAGGAACGCCTCCTCGCCTTCCGCGGTGAAGGCGCTGCGGGTAGACTGGACGCCGAGCGCCCCGCTCCAGCCGGGGGCGCCGCCGTGGAGCAGTTCGGCCCGTGCGTCGTGGCCGCGGTTGGTGAAGCGCGTGCCGACCTCGCCGTCCGGCTCAAGCTCATCGTGGCCGTAGTCGGCGTGGCCGAGCCGGAAGCGGAAGCCCTGCACGGCGGCGGTCGGCGCGCCGCGCCATTCGGCCTGCACGTCGTTGCGCCGTTGCTGCAGGCGGATTCGGACGCCGCCCTCCTCCTCCCCCTCATGGGCGTGGCCTGGCACCCCGTACTCGGTGTTGAAGCGGGTGTGGCTGAAGCCGGCGAAGCCTTGGCGGCCAACCAGCGAGAGCCCCGCCGCGCCGCCCTCGCTGGTGAGGGCGCTGTTCGGGAGGCGGAAGCGCGCGAAATCGGGCGCCGGCCGGCCCGCGCGGCGCGCCTCGTCCGCCTCCTCGCGGCGCAGGGCCGCGGACTCGGCGTAGCCGGGAATGCGGACGTCCTGGCCGCCGCGACGGAAGGCGTCGACGTGCAGTACCAGGGCGTGGTCCTTGCCGCCAAGCAACCGCAGGTCGAGGACCCCGCCCCGGGCGAAGCCGCGCGTCGCCGTGTCGTAGCGCGCCTCGGCCCCGCCACGGATCGCCTCCTCGCGGAGTTCAGTCTCGATGCGGTGGCTGATCACGTTGACGACGCCCCCGACCGCAGCGCTCCCGTAGAGGAGCGAGGCCGGGCCGCGCACCACCTCGATGCGTTCGACGAGGAACGGTTCCACGCCTACCGCGTGGTCCGGGCTCACGGTCGAGGCGTCCAGCAGCGCGGTGCCGTTCTCGAGGATGAGGATGCGCTCGCCGTCGAGCCCGCGGATCACGGGCCGGCTCGCGCCCGGTCCGTACGCGGAGGCGTGGATGCCCGTTTCCTGCGCGAGGGTCTCGCCGAGCGTCGCCTGCTGGCGCAGGAGCAAGGGCCGGCCGCTGAGAACGGTGGTCGACTGGGCGAGATCGACCTGGTTTCGGGGGAACGGGCTGGCGAGGGTCACGAACTGGTCGAGGGCGACTGGATCGTGGGCGAGGGCCGCGGCGGCGGCAGGTGCGCCCGGGGCGGCCGCACGGAGGGCGGCGACGCCCGCGAGGGCGAGCGTAAGGAAGGGAAGGGACGAGTGACGAAGGTGTTTCATAGCCGAGGAGCGGAGGAGACGCGGCGGCGGATCAGCCGGCGCGGGACGGCGGGCGCCGTCCAAGCGTGGGGCCTGCCGGAAATGCTCCGGGCGGGCGCGGGGACGCGGACTTCAGCTCAAACCGGGCGGACCACGCTCCGGCTGGCGGAGGTAGCGCGGGTGGCGCAGGTCCAGCGCGGCGGCCGTGACCCGCAGGTCGCTCCCAGCGTTCAGCCGGGGCGGCAGAGGGGAAAGGGGTTCCAGCGGGAGTTCGACGCCGGACGTCATCAGCACGACGGCGCAACCCTGATCCGCGTCGTGCTCATCCGGCGCCGGGACGTGGGTGTGGCCCGCACAACTATGGGGCGCCGCGTGGAGCCACGCGTGGGCCGCCGGGCTCGCGGCAAGCAGCGTCAGCACCAAAACAAGCGCCGCCGCCGCCGCCGCGCCCAGGCGGCGCGGGAGGGACAGGTTTGTGCGGCAGGCGTAGGACATCAGCTGCAGTGATGTTGCGGAATGGTCTGGGGGTCAAGTTGCTCAATGGGCTCAGAACACCCCTGCTACGGCAGGGGTGTCTTCCCGCCAGCATACTATGTCGTGGTCGTTCCTCCCCGTCGCCCTCCTCGCTCCCCGCCGCTCTCCAGACGCTCCCCGGTCAACTCCGGCGGCGCTGCAAGAGGGTCACGGTCAGCAAGAGGGCGAAAGAGAGCGCCAACAGCACCGCCGCGAGGGCGTGCGCCTGCGGGTAGTCGAGCGCCTGCACCTCGTCGTACAATGCGATACTTGCCACCCGCGTCACTCCCGGGATCGAGCCGCCGATCATCAGCACCACTCCAAACTCGCCTAGGGTGTGGGCGAATCCTAGGGTGAGCCCCGCGGTGATGCCCCGCCGCGCCAACGGCAGATGCAGGCGCAAGAACACCCGGACCGGGTCTGCCCCCAGCGCCTGCCCGGCATCCAGCAGGTCTCGCGGCACCGCGCGCAAGGCGGCCTGGAACGGCTGCACCGCGAACGGCAGGGAATAAATCACCGAGGCGATGACCAAGCCCGTGAAGGAAAATGCCAACGGGTCGCCAGTGCCGTCACGCCACCAGCTCCCGGGCGGGTGCAAAGGCGAGAAGGCGACCAGCAGGTAGAAGCCGATCACCGTCGGTGGGAGCACGATCGGCAGCGCCACCAGAGTCTCTAGCGCCGGCGCGAGACGCCAGCGAGTGCTGTTCAGCCAGTGCGCCAGCGGCAACCCGATCAGGCCGAGGATGAGGGTCGTGATCGCGGCCAGCCGCAGGGTGAGCCAGAGGGACTGCCAGAGCGGCGCTGGCAGTCCAAGGATGCTGGAGGCAGCTTCGGGCAAGCCTAGGTAGCCTCGCGGGCGCATCCGCTCAGCTCAACGCCCAAACTCCCGTGCAATTACCGCGCGGCGGCCCCACCGGCGTGCGAGGCCAAGCTCACTGGGTGCGCGGCTGAGCCGCAGGTGAACCATCCCACGGAATGAATCCGGCTAAGGAATGGGCGTTTCGTAGCCGAAGCGGCGCAAGGTTGCCCGCGCCTCCTCCCCGGCAAGGAAGTCGAGGAACGCTTGCGCCTCCGCCCGCGCGGCGCCTCGGCGGGTGAGCACGGCCCCGTGGTCAAGCACTACCCCGGGATGCAGGTCCGCCGGCACCTCCCGCCAGTGCCCGCGGCCCGCCAAGCGCGGCGAAAGCACGGCCGCCAGCGCCACAAAACCGGCCTCCGCGGAGCCGGACTCCACGAATTGCGCCACCTGCGCGACGGTCTCACCCCAAACCAGCCGGGTGTCCGCGGTAGGAATGAAACCCAGCTCCCGCAGCACCGCCTCCGCGGCCCGGCCGAAGGGCGCGGTGCGCGGCTGCGCGAGAGCGAGGGTCCTCCAGGGACGGCCGGAGAGCGCCCCCCGCAGATCGTCTCCCGCTAGGGGCCCGCGCAGGGTCCAGAACACAAGGCGGCCGCGGGCGAAGACCCGCAGCGTCGCGGGGTCGGCTTCCCCCGCCGCCACCAACGCGCGCGGATAATCGGCGTCCGCGGCCAGCAGCACGTCAAAGGGGGCGCCGTGGCGGATCTGCGCGTGCAGGCTGCCGGACGCGCCCACGGTGAGCGTCAGCTGCACCGCCGGCCGCCACGCGCGGAACGCGGCCTCCAGCGGCTCAAGCACCGGCGCGAGGTTGGCGGCCGCGGCGACCGCCAACGGGGCGGCGGCCGGCAACGGCGCCACGAGGAGCGCGGCGAGAAACAGGGCGGCCCCTGGGTGGATCACGGCTTCGCGACGACCTTGACGTCCTCGAGCACCCAGTCGCTGCCTTGGCGCGACATCCGGGCTGTGATGGTCTGTCCCTTGCGCGCCGCCTGCAGCGTGGCGGCGTCCACCTTAAACAGCATCGTCATTGGCTTCATAAACCCGGGGATTTCCTCGTGGCGGACAAGCAGCGCGGAGCGCTCCGCGTAGACGTTGGTGACGACGCCGCGGAGGTCGTGGCGCTTAATGCCATCATTCGCGGTGGCGACCGTGGGCGCGGCGGGTGAGTCCTCGAAGGAGCAGCAGGCGACGACCTTGGGGCGGTCCTGGCAGCAGTCGACGCCGCAGTCCTTGCCCGGGACGGCGAAAAGGCTCACCCCGGCGAGGGGGAGGAGGGTGAGGAGGCAGGTGGTTTTCATTGGAAATAAGGGCCGCAAGCGCGATTCATGGGAGCAGGCGGAGAAAGACCTCGGGGTCCCAGTTCGCGCCCTCGACGCGTTGGCGGATGCGACCGTCACGGTCAATGAGCACGGTGGCGAGGGTGTGCTTCCAAATGTTCTCGCTGGGCTCGGCGATGACCCCGAACTGCGCGAGCAGTCGGCGCACTGTGGCCTCGCTGCCGGTGAGGAATTGGAAGTTTACGGGATCCACCCCGCGCGTCTCGGCGTACGCCCGCAGGACCTCGGGGGTGTCGTGGACGGGATCCAGCGAGATCGAGAGCAGCTGGAAGTCCTTGATGTTGCGCGCGGCCGCTAGGCGTTGGAGCGAGATCATCCGCGCAGTGGCCGCCGGGCACATCGCGGCGACCGGGCAGCGCGTGAAGATGAAGTTCAGGATGATCCTTTGGCCGCGGTAGCGCTCGAGGGGGACCTTCTCGCCCAGCTGGTTGAGGAGTTGGAACTCGGGCGCGCGTTCGCCCGGTGCCGCGAGGGCGTTGTGCTCGATGCCGCTTTTGAGCGCGCTGGCCGGGCCGGGGGACTCCGTCCGGATGTCCTCCAGCTTGAACTCGCCCGGGGTGGACTCGTACATCCGCGCCCGGATCTTCTGCCCCTCGCGGAAATCCGCGGCCTTCGCGCCCTGCAGGAGGAACTCCATCGTCATCGCCGGCATATAGCCCGGGATCTCCTCGTGGTGGACGATCAGCCCGTTGCCGTCAGGGGTGAGCGCGATCACCTCGCCGCGGAGGTCGTACCGCGGCGCGGCGGCCACCGGGCGCGCGACCGCGTGGGCGTTCGGTCCGTTGGCCGCGGGCACGGTTGCGGCGAAGAGGAGGGTTAGGCCGAAGCGCAGCGCAGGGGCGGTCATGGTAGGGCGGTGGAAGTCGGCCGCGGTACTCTCTGCCTCCGAGAGCGGAGTGGCGGGGCCAGTGGTGTGTTCGCAATCGGTGTCTCGGGTCGGGCCGGCCGGCAAGCGCGGGCTTTACGGAAACGGCGGCTGAAGCCCTGAGTCGCCTCGCTGCCGCCCCGTTCCCGGTCTGCCCCGCCAGCCGCTCAGCCGGCGAAGAGGTCCGTCGGCCGGCCGGTGGCGCCCACCTGCGCCGCGAAGACGAACCCCGCCTCCGGCTGCGCCGCGTGCTCCGCGGGGCTCAGGCGGCAGGACGCGGTCGTGATGAACAGCGTATTCAACCGCGGCCCGCCGAAGGTGCAGGTCGTCACTCGCGCTGCCGGCAGGCGCACGGTCTCCAGCAGCCGGCCCCGCGCCGGATCCCAGCGGCCGACGCAACCGCCGTCCCAAAACGCGATCCAGAGGTGACCCGCGGTGTCGATGGTGCAGCCGTCCGGGAAACCGGGGGCGGCGGTGGTCGCGAAGGCCACCCGCGGGCGCGCGAGCGCGCCGGTCTCCGGGTCGAAGTCAAAGGCCTGTACCGTCCGCGTCGGCGAGTCGATGTAGTAGAGCGTGCGCTGGTCGAGGGACCACGCGAGCCCGTTGGAGACGCTCACGCCCTCGCGCCACCTCCGGCACGTACCGTCCAGTGCGAAGGAGTACAGGGCCCCGCGGCCGGGCGCCTCGTCGAGGGCCATCGTGCCCGCCCAGAGGCGGCCCTGCGGATCGCACTTGGCGTCATTGAATCGGAGCGTGGCCGCATCGTGGCCCGGCGCCACCGCCCACGGCCGCGTCGCCCCCGTTGCCAGGTCGAGCCGGTGGATGCCGTCCTGCAACGCCAGGAGCAGGTCGGCGCTGCGGGTCGGCAGCACGGCGCCCACGAGTTGGGGCACGGGCCGGGAGACCGTGGCGGCACCGGCGGGCGACGCCTCGTGCACGCGGCGGCCAAGGATGTCCACCCACAGGAGCGTGCCGCGGCCGGGATGCCATACCGCCCCCTCGCCAAGCTCGGCGGGGACGGCGCGGAAGAGGTGGACGCGGGGATCGGCAGGCATCGGGCGGGCCGGGCGCGCGGCTCAGCCGCCGTAGGGGGAGCGGGGGGCCGGCGGGAGGCCGGCGGGCAGGGCCGCGACGTGGCCGCGCACGAGCTCGAGGCGCTGCTTCACGTAGGCGCCCAGCGCGAGCACATCCGCGCCGATGTTGAAGACGCGGGTTCCCTCGCCGATGAGGTCGCTGAAGGGCTGGAAGATCCCGGACGACATCGTGAACTTGCCGTGGCGGCGGGCGGCCGCGGCGACGCGCCGGCGGGCGGCGACTACCTCGGGGGCGTCGATCTGCCCGACCTTCCCGATCCGGTGGCTGAAGTCGCCGGGCCCGAACATCAGGCCGTCGAAACCGGGCACTGCGGCGATCTCCTCGACCTGCTCGAGCGCCTCGGGCGACTCGATCTGCAGCACAACGACGCGCTCCTCGTTGGTGTGGCGCGTGTAGTCCGTAATCGGGATCAGGCAGAATTTCCCGTCCGTGTTGCCGCCGTCGAGCGGGCGCCGGCCGACTGGATGGCAGCGCACCCAGTCGACGATCTGCCGGGCCTCCGCCGCCGAGGCGACGTGGGGCACGATAATGCCGGTGGCGTCTGCTTCGAACGGCCGGATGTAATCGCTGTAGGAGCCCTTCGTGACCCGCACCAGGGTGTCGACGTCGTGCAGCCGCGCCGCACGGATCTGGTGCTCAAGGTTTGTCCAGTCGTTCGGCACGTGCTCGTTGCAGATCCAGACGGCGTCGCAGCCGCAGAGCCCGGCGATCTCGAGGATGCGGGGGTCGTTGAGGTTGGCCTTGAACACGGTGACAAGCTGCCCTTCGCGTAGGAGGGAGAGCAGGCGGCTGCGGCGGAGTGTCATCGGGGAAGCGCAGGGGAGAGTTTCGGGAAACCACGCCTGGGGCGAGCCTTAGTTGCGCCCGCTTCCTGCTTGTGCCGGCCGGCCCGCGCCCTTCGATCGCATCGTGCCCCCCGCCCCCGCCCCCGGCGCGCGCTCGCCCCGCGTCGCCCTCCGCCACCTCGCCCTCCTCGCCGCCCTCGCCCGCCCGCTGCCCGCCGCCGACGCGGCCCCCGCCGGGCGCGACTGGCCGGCCTACCTGGGCGATGCGGGGCGCTCTCATTACTCCACCCTCGGGCGCATCCACCGCGGCAACGTTGCCGGGCTCCAAGTCGCCTGGTTTTACGATACCGGGGAGAAGGGCGAATTCCAGTCCAACAACCTCGTGATCGATGGCGTGCTCTACGCGGCCACCCCGGGACGGCGCGTGGTCGCCCTCGACGCCGCGACCGGCCGCGAGCGCTGGCGCTTCGACCCGAAGTCGGAGCACGACGAGGCCCTCGGGCGGCGGCTTCGCGGCGTGATGCACTGGGCCGACGGCGTGGACCAGCGTATCTTCACTGCGGGCGCCACGCGCCTGTACGCGCTCGACGCGGGAACCGGCCGCCCCGTCCGCACCTTCGGGGAGAATGGCTCGCTCCCCCTCGGCACGGGGCTCCGAGGCGAGGACGGGCCCGCCGTCGCCGGGCTCAACACGCCGGGCGTGCTCTGGCGCGACTTCCTCATCCTTGGCGCGAACGTGGCGGAAAACGTCCCCGGCGCCGTCCGCGCCTTCGACGCGCGCACTGGCGCGCTCCGCTGGGTCTTCCACACCATTCCGCGCCCGGGGGAGCCCGGCGCCGAGACCTGGCCGGCCGACGGGTGGCGCACCGCTGGCGGCGCCGCGCCGTGGTCGGGCCTCACCCTCGACGCGGCCCGGGGCATCGTCTACGCCGCGACGGAGACCGCGGGCCCCGACTTCTGGGGCGGCCGCCGCTATGGCGAGAACCTGTACGCCAACTGTCTGATCGCCCTCGACGCGGCCACCGGCCGCCGGCTCTGGCACCACCAGCTGGTCCACCACGACCTCTGGGACCTCGACCTGCCGGCCCCGCCCACGCTGCTCACCGTCCGCCACGGCGAGCGGCGCATCGACGCCGTCGCCCAGGGCACGAAGATGGGCCGGCTGTTCGTCTTCAACCGCGAGACCGGCGAGCCCCTCTGGCCGATCCGCGAGCGGCCCGTCGCGACGTCGGAGATCGCCGGCGTCCGCGCGTGGCCGACGCAGCCGTTCCAAGAGAAGCCGGAGCCGCTGATGCGGCAGCGTTACACGCCGGACGAGGTGTCTGACATCTCGCCCGCTGCGCGGCAGCTCACCGCGGAGCGCCTCGCTCGTGCTGGTAACTTCGGCTCCTTCCCGCCTCCGCGGTGGAGCGAGACGATCCTGTTCCCCGGCTTCGACGGCGGATTCGAATGGGGTGGCTCGGCGGCGGACCCCGACGGCATCCTCTATGCGAACGTGAACGAGATGCCGTGGATCCACCAGCTGGTGCCGACGCGGCGCGACGGCGCGGCCATCGCCCACCCGGAGCGGCAGTACCTGATCCACTGCGGTTCCTGCCATCGGCCGGACCAGGCGGGCGATCCCGCCAACGGGATCCCCGCGCTCACTGGCCTCGCGGCGCGCCGGCCTCGCGCCGAGGTCGCGCGCCTCCTGCAGCAGGGCACCGGGCGGATGCCCCCGATGGCGGCGGTCCCGACGGTGCAGCGGAGCGCCGTGCTCGATCACCTCTTCGGGCCCGAGCCCGCGGCCGTCGCCGGACGCCCCAAGGCGGGCAAAGCCAAGGCCAAGGGTAAGTTGGGGCCCGCCGACGGTGAGGAGCCGCTCTACACCTTCGGAGGCTTCCGCCGCTGGCTGGACGCCGAGGGCTACCCAGCGATCAAGCCGCCCTGGGGCACACTCAACGCCGTCGATCTCAACACCGGGGAGCTCAAGTGGAAGGTGCCGCTCGGGGAGTATCAGGAGCTCACCGCGCGTGGCATCCCGCCCACCGGCACGGAGAACTACGGCGGTCCGGTCGTCACCGCGGGCGGCCTGATCTTCATCGCGGCGACGGCGGACGAGACGATCCGCGCCTTCGACAAGGACACCGGCCGCGTGCTCTGGCAGGCGCCGCTGCCCTTCTCCGGCAACGCGACGCCCAGCACCTACGAGGCGGCGGGGCGCCAGTACCTCGTCATCTCGGCCGGCGGTGGTAAGTCGGGCCGACCGGCGGGCGGGATGATCGTGGCCTTCGCGCTGCCCGAGTGACGCGCCCCGGCCCCGCGGCTCAGTCGAGCGGGGTTAGCTCGATGTTCCGGTACCAGATCTCGGCGCCCTCGGTCTGAAAGAAGATCTTCCCCTTGGTGACGTTTAGGCCCCACGCCTTGTTCACGAGCTGGCCGTTGACGTAGAACTCCAGCTTGTCCCCGCGGCAGACGATCTCGCAGCGGGTCCATTCGCCGAGCGGGGACTCGACGTCCTGCGGCCCGCGCACGCCGAGGGTGTCGGTCCACTTCGGATCGCGGCCCCACCAGTTGTGGCGGCCGCTGTCCTTGAAGGCGATGACCTCGCCGCCGGCCTTGTAGTACTTCTGCTTGCCGTCCGTGTACCCCTCGCTGGTGAGCAGCAGGGTGGCGGGCTGGCCGGCGTCGTCCTTCTTGGTCGCGTTGACCACCAGGATGTCGCCCGTGCCGCCCTCGATGATCTGGAACTCGTAGGACGTCATCCACGGGCTGACCTCGTTGGGCCCGATACAGTGCACGAGCACGCCGGAGTCGCGCGACTTGGTCTTGCGGTTGCCGTAGGTGGGCCCGCCCCATTTGTAGTCGAAGGTGAGGCGGTAGTTGGCGTAGCGCTCCTCGGTGATGATGCCCCCGTAGTAGGCCACGTCGCCGGCGCCGCCCGAGACCTTCAGCATCCCGTCGACCACGGTGAAGATCCCGGGGTTCTCATTCCGGGTCTGGACGGTGTAGGTGTACCAGCCGTCGAGATTGCGGCCGTTGAACAGCTTGATCGGGCGCGCCGCGGCGGCGGACAGCGCGGAGACGAGGACGCAGGCGGCGAGGGTGGGCAGCAGGAGACGCATAAGGGGAGGGTGGGGTGGTGGGGGGGACCGTGGCGCGACTTCGTTCCGGTGCAAGCCCGGGCAGTCGCGCCGGTTCTCGGGGGAGCTCAGTCCTCGGGCGGCGGGCGGCGGCTCCAAGTGAGGCCGGCCAGCTGGCGTTCGCCGGGCGGCGGATCGAGAAGGCTGAGCAGGTAGCCGGCGACGAGCGTCACCACCGTGCCGGCGAGGGCCCACCAGAGGAACGAGATCGGGGTGCGGAAGCTGATCCAGAGTGTCGCGGCGGCGCCGATCGCCCAGCCGACTAGGGCGCCGCGCGCGGTGGCGCGGGCGGTGAGCATCCCGAGCAGGAAGAGCCCGATCAAGGGGCCGCCCACCATGCTGATGACCTTGTTGGTGGCCTCCAGCAGGGTGCCGAGGGATTCGACGAGGAAGGCGAGGAGCATCACGATGCCGCCGTAGGCGAAGGTCAGGAGGCGGGCGAGCCGTAGCTGGTGCGCCTCCGCGAGGTTGGGCTGGCGCCAGAGGCGCTGGTAAAAGTCGACGAGGCTGGCCGAGGTCAGCGAATTGATGCCGGCGGAGATCGTCGACATACTGGCAGCGTAGATGGCGGCGATGAACAGCCCGGGCAGGCCGGCGGGCAGCTGGTGCAGCACGAAGTAGGGCAGGATCTGGTCGGCCTTGGTGATCCGGCCGTCCGCCAGCGGGTCTCCCTGCAGCTGGTAGAAGGCCCAGAAGACCAGCCCGCTCCCGTAGAACACCGCGGTGACCGGCAGCACCAAGGCCAGCTTGATCCAGAGCCCGCGCCGCGCCGTGCGCAGGCTACTCGCGGTCAGGTAGCGCTGCACCGAGACTTGGTCCGTCGCCATCTGCACCAGGTGCATGAAGCCCGCGCCGATGAGCAGGCCCCAGAGGGTCACGCGCACGGTGGGGTCGGGGCTCAGGCTCAGCTCGAGCTTGCCGCCCGCCTGCCCGAGATCGATCACCTGTGCGAGGCCCCCGGGGATCTGCCTCAGTGCGAGCATCACCACCGCGAGCATCCCTCCGAATAGCACCACCAGCTGCATGATGTCCGTCCAGATCACCGCTCGCATCCCGCCGAAGGTGGTGTAGACGGTGGTGACAAGGCCCGTGGCGACGATGGTGAACCACAGGGGGAGGCCCGTCACCTGTTCCAGCGCGAGCGCGGGGGCGTAGGTGGCGGCGGCCAGCCATAGCAGCACGCGCAGGATGAAGGCCCCCGAGGCGAGCGTGCGTAGGGGGTTGGAGAAGCGCTCCTCCAGGTACTGGTAGGCGGTGAAGAAGCGCCGGCTGTAGAGGAAGCGGAGGAAGACGAGGTTCGTCAGCGGGGTCGCGATGAAAAACCCGAGGTTGGCGAGGAAGAAGGCCGGACCGTACCGGTAGCCCTCGCCGGGGGCCGAGAGGAAGGTGATGCCGGAGAAGAGCGCCGCGAGAATCGTCATCGACACGACGACGCTCCCCATCGACCGTCCGGCCAGGAAATATTCCTTGAGGTCCCGCTGGCCGCGGGCGAAGGACAGGCCGATGGCGGCGGTGAGGCCGAGATAGGCGGCGAAGACGGCGTAGTCGAGCCAGCCGAAGGTCTGGGCGAGAGGGGTCACCGGGGAAGCCGCACGATGAAGGGCCGCGCTCAGTTTTGCGCCACGACCTTGGTGCCCTCGAAGTCGAAGCGGAACCGGACCTCCTGCAGCCCCTGCTCGCGCATCGCGCGGCGCAGCTCCTGCTTGTCGCCTGCATAGAACATCAGGAACCCGCCGCCGCCCGCGCCGATCAGCTTCCCGCCGAGCGCGCCGTGGGCCATCGCGTGGTCGTACCAAGCGTTGATCCGGTCGTTGCTCATCCCCGCGCTGCGCGCCTGCTTGCGGCGCCAGTGCACGTCCATCAGCCGCGCGAACTCTTCCAGCCGCCCAGTCTCCAGCGCGGCCAGCGACTGCCGGCCGAGATCCTTGGTGAAATGCAGGTTTTCGAGCATCGCCTGGTCGGCGGCCTTCGAGCGCTCGTTCTGGTCCTTGAGGATCGCCGAGGCGCTTCGGCTGTAGCCGGTGAAGAAGAGCAGCAGGTTGTCCTCAAGGTTGAACAGGGTCTCTTCGGAGATCGCGCAGGGGCGGTACTCGACCTGCCCGTCGGGATGGAAGGTGAACGCGGTGATGCCGCCGATCGCGGCGATGTACTGGTCCTGCTTGCCGATCGGCTCCCCGAGGCGGTCGAGCTCGATCGAGCACGCCTGCTCTGCCAGCTCCGCGGGCGAGACGAGGTTCTTGCGGTGGGTGTGCAGTGCCTTCAGCAGCGCAGTGGTGAAACTGCCGCTCGAGCCCAGCCCGGTGCCGCCGGGGATATCCGCCATCGAGGTCAGCTCGAGGTGCGGGTCGGTCACGCCGGTGAGCCGCAGCGCCTCACGCACGATCGGATGCTCGATTTGGTCGACCGACGCGACGCGCTCAAGCTTGGAGTACTTAACGATGATCTCCGGCTGAAAGGTGCGGTGCTGGGTGATGTAGACGTATTTGTCGATCGCCGCGGCCACGAGGAACCCGCCGTGCATGCGGTAGTAGGAGGGGAGGTCGGTGCCACCGCCGCCGAGGGAGACGCGCAGGGGGGAACGAGTGATGATCATCGGGAGGGGGGGCGCGCGGTGCGCGGGTAACCGGAGGCGGCATAGACGCGGGCGACGATCTCCAGGGTGCGGATGCCTTCGGCCAGGCCTGGGTCGGGCTCGCGTCCGAGGCGCAGGTCGTCGAGGAAGGCTTGGGTTTCCGCTGCCCAAGAGTCGTCCCCGCGCGGGTATTCCCAGATCGTGGTCTCCGGTGGGCCCATTTCCGGCAGCATCCGGTAGAAAGCCAGTCGCTCCACGCCGTAGCTCCCGCCCAGGCCGTCGAGGGCGAGTTTCCCGCCCCGGCCGTAGATCTCCATAGAGAAGAGGTTCTTCCATTCGGTGCAGCTTGCCTGCAGCCAGGCGGTCTGGCCGGCCGCCGTCCGCAGCGAGAGAAACGCGTTGTCGTCTACCGGCATGTCCCAGAAATACGTCGCCGCATGGCCCTCGACCGTGGGAAAGTCTCCGAGGAACCAGCCGGCTAAGTCGATCAGGTGCACGCCCTGGTCGATGAGCTCGCCGCCGCCTGATTGTGCCGGATCCGCCCGCCACTCCCGGTCGTAGCCGCGGCGGCCGCCGTGGCCATAGCGCCCGCGGAGGAAGAGGAGCGGACCCAGCGCGCCCGCGTCGATGAGAGTCCGCGCCTGGCGCAGGCCGGGATGGAACCGGTGGTTGTAACCGATCCGGACGCGGGCACCCGTTCGCGCCGCAACCGCTTGAATCTCGCGAAGCTGGTCCGCGCGGAGGGCCCCGGGCTTCTCCACCAGCACGTGCCGGCCGCCGCGCACCGCCTCGAGGGCGAGGGGGGCGAGAGCCGCGTTCAGGGTGGCGATGATCACAGCCCGAACCCGCGGATCGGCAAGGACCTTCGCCGCGTCCGTCACCGGGGTGCATCCCGGCGCCAAGCGGGCGAGTTCGGTCGCGCGGGTGGCGTCGAGGTCGCACGTGTACAGCACAGGGGCGCGGCCGGAGAGGGCGGCGAGCCGCTTCCGCCCGATCAGGCCGCAGCCAATCACGGCGCAGGGGAATTCGGCGGCGGCGATGGTCACGGTGGTGGCAAGGCGAAGGCAAGGCCGGGGGCGACGCAAGTGGGCTTTTGCGGCCAAGCGCCGGCGGGTTGGGTGTTGCCTGCCGCGCTCCCCGCCAGTGGGTTCGGGGGATGTTGCCGCCGTCCGTCCCGCCCGCGGGGTTCCCGCTCCGGCTGATCCGTTTCCTCGCGGTCGGGGGCGGTTCCGCCGCGCTGCAGCTGGGCCTGCTGGCGTGGCTCGAGGGGCGGCTCGCCCCGGTGGCGGCGTTCACCCTCTCCTACGCGCTCTCGACCCTCGCGCACTACCTCGCCAACCGCTTCTGGGCGCTGCCCAGCGTCCGGCGGGACACCGGCCGCCAGGCGCTCGAGTACGTGGCCGCCGTCGGGCTCAGCTACGCGATCAACCTCGGGGCGTTCCAACTCGCTCACCGCGGCCTCGGGCTGGGGGTGTTCTGGGCCGCCTTCTGGGCAATCCCGCCCGCGACCGCGGTCGTTTTCCTCGTGCTGAACTACCGCGTCTTCCGGTCCGGCTGAGTCGGGCGCGCGGTCAGCCGCGGCGAATCTCGGAGCCCTGGAAGCGGATCTGGATGCGGTAGACCTTCTTGGTGCGGCAGCGGATTTGGCCCGTCTTCAGGTCCACCTGCTCGGGCACCTCGATCCGGTGGATGTCCACCACCGCGTGGTAGCCGCGCTCCGAGAAGACGTCGATCAGGATGGCCAACGCGAGCGGGTCGTCGAGCACGGCCTCCTCGGTGTTGATGTGCGCGACGCCCGAGATGGCGTGGCGCAGGACGATCGGGATGATCTTCTTCTCGATGAAGGCAACCACCCGGGCGAAAAGGTCCGCGTGCTCGAACTCGTACGCGTCCAGCCGTTTCACCAGCTCCTGCCGAGCGTGGATGATCAGCTGGCTCGCGACTGGGATGCCGCGCAGGCGATCGAAGGTCCGCGGGTCGAGTTCGAGCGTGCTCTGGTACTCGAGCTCGCGCAGGATGTTCTGCTCGACCTCCTCGATCGGACCCTGCGCGTTGATGAAGTGGTAATGGAAGGTCTCCCTCAGGGATTGGAGCGCGTCCCAGGTTTGCTCCTTGAAGACCCGGTAGCGGCGCCGGGCAAGTGATTCGTCGTGGTCCGTCGGCCGATCCTCGAGGGGTTCGCCGATGCCGGTGCGGGCCACCTCCTCGTTATGGGCGCGAACTTCGCGGCCGCGCTTTAGCTGGCGGGCCACGGCTTCCCGCTCGTCCACGAAGAGGACCATGATGTGGATCGTGGGCTGGCGGAAATGGATGCCGAGGGGCGTGGAGTAGAATTCCCGCCGCAGCTCCTGCATCTTCTCGACCAAGCGCTTGAGGCACTCGACCTGCACCTTGGTGCGGGGGAACCCATCGAGGATGACGCCGTCGCGGTACTCGGGCTTAAGGAGCTCGCGCAGGATCAGGCCCACGACTTCCCGGTCGCCCACCATGTTGCCCGCGTTCTTCAGGGCACGGGCCTCCGGGGAATCGAGCAACGCGCTCACCACGATGGGGGCGCAGGTCAGCATCCGAGTCTGCTTGATGAACTCGGTGTTGGTGCCCTTGCCCGCGCCCGGCGCGCCCCCGAGTAAAATGATCTCCTTAGGGAAACGCAGCTCGGACCGGCCGAAGGTCGCCTCCAGCTCCTGCCAGACGGCCGAGAAGATCAGGGAGGCGTCCTTGATCTCGAGGTCCGAGGGTTTGGGGGCCAGCGGCTGGGCGGCGGGGGAGTTGGGCATGAGGACGGGAGGAGGTTGGAGGGTTTTGCAGCCGAGTTCGATGCCAGAAAGCCGGCCCGGCCGGCCGCGGCTCTGGCCGATCAACGGGACGCGCCCTTCCGGGGCAGCGCGCGGGCGGGCGCCTCGATCTGGCCGCGGGTGACGCCCAGTTGGTTGATCAGGCGGAGCTCACGCCAGAGGTCGGCGCCCGAAATCTCGCCCCGCAGCAGCGCCTGGTATCGCTCCAGGGTCCGCCGGACCGCGGCGGGCTCCTCCCAGACGAACTCGATGCGGAAGCTGCGGGCCCCGAGGGTACGGAGGCGGCCGGCGTACTCGGCGCCGGTTTGCGCGCGGTTGTTGTAGACGGTGTTGCGGCAGCCGGCGTCGGCCTTCACCGGCAAGTCCGCGCCCACGCGGTCACGCAGAGCGACCCGGCGGGTGTCGCAGGGCCGGCCGCAATCCCGGTAGTCCCGCCCGGTCGAGAGGAACGCACAGAACACGCAGTGCTCCATATGGAACATCGGCATGTGCTGATGCAGGGTCAGGTCGAACCACTCCGCTGGCGCCGCGCCCAGTAGCGCCTCCAGCTGCGCGAGGTTCAGATCGTAGCTGGCGGTCACCCGCTCGAGGCCGTGCTCGCGGATGAAGTGCGCCGCCGTCCACGGGTTCGCCACGTTGAGCGAGAAGTCGCCCCGACGCCGCTCGCCCGCGAAGGCCGCGAGGTGGTCATGGTTGCGCACCAGGAAGCCGTCCGGCGCCGCAGAGCTTACCTGCCGCAGGATCCAATCCTCGCCCGGCTTGAAGACGCGCGGGGCCGCCAGCCAGATGGAGGCCTCCGGCGCGCCCGCCTGCAGCGCGCGGAACTCGGCCACGCTCGCCCGGTACTGCTTCGGATCTTCAAACTCGCAGTACAGGGTCCGGCAACCCGCCGCCCACGCGGCCGCGAGCTGTTCCGGCTGCCGGACGACGGCGATCAGTTCCGGCATGGCGGGCGACGCGGCCGCGGTTGCGCCCGCGCCGCGGAAGTGTTCCCCGAGGAGCGGTCCAGGGTCGCGCAGGATCCAAGTCTGGGGCCGGCGCCGCTGGCGATCAAGCTCCGCAACCAGATCGCGGCGCATCCGATTCAGCTCGCTCAGGGGCACCATCACGTCGCCTTCAAGGTGGACCTCGAGGCGGCCGAGGGTGAACGGCGTCCCTCCCAGCCGCCCGAGTTGTGCCCGCAGCACGGTTTCCCCCAGCGGTTGGCGCTCCGCCGCCGCCAGCGGCACGGCGGATACAACCCGCGCGATGTGGCCTTGCTCGTCCCGCGCAAGGACGGTGAGCGGGAGCCCGGGCGCCCCGTGTACCTCGAGGTCGAGCGGGCGCTGGTGGCGCACCTGATCGCCCGCGAAGGTCGCGCGCAGCTCGCGTTTAAGCGCGGGATCATTCGTCTTCCACAGCCGCTGGCCGGGCTGCACGCGCCGCCCGTCGATATCGCCGCGGCCGAAACCTAGCCGCGTCACGTCCGGCGCCGCGCCCGGATCCACCCGGTAGACGCGCCCGCCCTGTTCCCCGGCCTCGGGCTGGCCCGCGTCGAAGACCACGCCGTCGCCCGGCTTGACCGCCGCCTCGAGGCGCAGCTCCGCCCAGTCGGGCCCGGCCGCGGTCACTGCGCCGAGGAATACGCCGCGCTTGGTCCCGAACCGCGCGTGCACCAACCGCTGGTTGTCGATGCCACGGAACCAGCCGGGGAAGAGCCCGCGCGAGAACGCCATCTGGAGTTCGTAC
This sequence comes from Verrucomicrobiota bacterium, assembly GCA_016871775.1. GTDB lineage: Bacteria > Verrucomicrobiota > Verrucomicrobiia > Opitutales > Opitutaceae > ER46. The sequence continues at coordinate 41,240 of VHCI01000013.1, forward strand.
CCGGCCGCCGGCGGCTCTGCGCCCGCGCGCAAGCGGTCGATCGCCTGCCGGTAGACCCGCGTGATGCTGGCGACGTACTCCGGCGACTTCAGCCGGCCCTCGATCTTGAGCGCGGCCACGCCCGCGCGCACGAGTTCGGGCAACACGTCAAGGCCCGCGAGGTCCTGCGGGCTCAGCAGGTAGCGCCGGTCGCCGAGATCCACCTTTTGCCCGTCCGCGATCAGGTCGTACGGGAGGCGGCACGCTTGCGCGCACTCGCCGCGGTTCGCCGACCGGCCGCCGAGGGACTCGCTGGTGAGGCACTGCCCGGAGTAGGCGACGCACAAGGCGCCGTGCACAAAGACCTCCAAGGGCAACGGGGGCGCGCCCGCCTCCGCCTGGGCGGCCTGGATGCGCGTGATGTCCGCGATCGAGTTCTCCCGCGCGAGCACGACCAGCTGCGCGCCCAGGTCGCGCGCGAACGCGACGCCGGCGGGGCTCGTGATAGTCATCTGCGTCGAGCAGTGGATCGGGAAATCCGGCGACAGCGCGCGAATCAGCCGGCAGATGCCGACGTCTTGGACGATCGCCGCGTCTACCCCCACCGCGATCAGGGTCCGGAGCATCGCCGCGGCCTCCTCCAGCTCCGCGGTGAAGACGAGGGTGTTGAAGGTGACGTATCCGCGCACGCCGCGCCCGTGGAGGTACTCCATCACCGCCGGCAGGTCCGCTTGGGTGAAGTTGCGGGCCCGCATCCGAGCGTTGAAGCGCTCCAGCCCAAAATAAACGGCATCCGCCCCGTTCTCCACCGCGGCACGGAGACACTCCCAGTCCCCCGCGGGCGCCAGCAGCTCGGGCCCTGCAGGCGGGCGCGGCGCAGCGGTGCCGGATGAGGTGGGGGCGGCGGTGGGCATTCGGGGAGCGTGGGAGAGGACCCGCCGGCTGCAACTCCCGCCGGGTGAGGCGCAGTGGCTTTTCGGATTGCCGCCCGTGGCGGGAGCGCGTCTCTCCCCAGCCGTGGATCGTCCCTCCCCCGCCCGTCTCGCCGTCTGGTTCTGGCCCGTCGCCGTGGCGGGGATGATCTTCCTCGCGTCCCACCGGCCCAAGCTTGGCGGTGGATCGTGGTTTCGACACTCCGACAAGGTGGTGCACTTCTCCGCCTACGGGCTCCTCGGGACGCTTGCCTGCCGTCCCGCGCGCACTTGGCGGGGTGCGGCGGTGGCGGTGCTGGCCACCTCCGCCTTCGGGGCCTCCGACGAGTGGCACCAGAGCTTTGTCCGCGGTCGCACCGCGGAGGTCGCTGACTGGGTGGCGGACACCGCGGGCGCCTCCTGCGCGGCGATGCTCTACGTGCGCTGGAGTTGGTACCGGCGGCAACTGGAGCGGGTCCTCTGGTGGCCCACGCGCCACGGCAGGACGATCGCGCGCGCGGAGACGTGAAGGCGGCATCCGCCAGTCCGCGCCCGTCGTTCGCCCGTGGGGCCGGTCCGGCCCTGCTCCTGTTCGCCTTCACGCTTCTCCTCTTCTCCCGCTCCTGCGGGAACGGCTTCGTCAACTACGACGACCCGGACTACGTCACCGCGAACCCGCGCGTCCAGGCCGGCCTAAGCCTCGACGGTATCCGCTGGGCCTTCACCAGCGGCGCCGCCTCAAACTGGCATCCGCTCACTTGGATCTCGCACCAGGTCGATGTCACCCTCTTCGGGCTGAACCCGCGCGGGCACCACGCGACCAGCGTGTTCCTCCACGCGCTGAACGCCGCGCTCGCCTTCCTCGCCTTCCGCCGCCTGACCGGTGCCGCGGGCGCCAGCCTAGTCTGCGCCGCGCTTTTCGCGTGGCATCCCCTCCGCGTGGAATCCGTGTCCTGGATCGCCGAGCGGAAGGACGTCCTCAGCGGCTGCCTCTGGTTCCTCACGCTCTGGTGCTATGCGGTCTATGCGGAGCGGCGTCGCCTCGGCGGCACCCGTGCTAGTCGCTGGTACGCCGCGACCCTCGCCTCGTTCGCGCTCGGGCTGACGGCCAAACCAATGCTGGTCACGTTGCCCTGCGTGCTCCTGCTGCTGGATGGTTGGCCGCTCCGCCGCTCCGCCGCCCTCCGCGACTGGCTCTCGCTGGTGCGCGAGAAGCTCCCCTTCCTCGCCCTCGTAGCCGCCTCCGCCTACGTGACCTACCGCGTGCAGCAAGCGGGAGGGTCGGTGTCCGCCGCGCTCGATCTCAGCGACCGCGTCGCCAATGCCCTGGTGGCGGTGGCGCGCTATCTCGGCAAGGTCGCGCTCCCGCTGGAGCTGGCGGTCCTCTACCCGCATCCCGGCACGTGGCCCCCGGCGCGCGTGCTGGCCTCCGGCGCCCTCGTCGCCGCGCTCTCCGTGGCGGCCCTCTGGCAACTCCGCCGCCGGCCGTGGATCGCGGTCGGCTGGGCCTGGTTCCTCGGCGCGCTGGTGCCCGTCATCGGCCTCGTGCAGGTCGGGGTGCAGTCGATGGCGGACCGCTACACCTACCTCACCGTCCCCGGGCTCCAGCTCGCCGTGCTCTGGACGCTCCGCGAACTGGTGCCCCGCCGGGCCGCCGCCGGGCTCGCCGGGGTGATCCTGGCCGCGGCCGCCGTGCTGACGTGGCGGCAGCAGGGCGTGTGGCGCGACTCGGACACGCTCTTCACCCACGCGTTGGCGGTGACCGAGCGCAATTACGTAGCGCACGACAATCGCGGCCTCCACCGCCACGGCCAAGGTCGGGTGGACGAGGCGCTGGCCGACTACCGAGCTTCCCTCGCGATTTCCCCGAGCTACCTGAACGCGCACAACAATCTCGGCCATGCGCTCGCCCGCTTGGGCCGCCCCACCGAGGCTCTCCCGCATTACCGCGCCGCCCTCGCCGCTCAACCTGCGCATCCCGAGGTGCGCAACAACCTCGCCAACGCCCTCTCCGACCTCGGGCAGCTCGACGAGGCGATGGAGCATTACGCCTTCGTCCTCGCCCGCGCTCCGGACCACGTCAACGCCCTCAACGGCTCCGCCATAGTCCTCGCGCTGCGGGGCCAGCCTGCCGAGGCTCGCGCGCGCCTAGAACGGTCCCTCCGGCTCGATCCCGTCAACGCGGGCGCGCATCACAATCTCGGCAACGTCCTCTCAATGCTGGGTGACTCCGCCGGAGCTGCCCAGCACTATGCCCGGGCCCGTGAGCTCACTCCCGTCTCCGGGCGCTGAACGCCCTCCGGCCGAGCCCGGGCTCGACGCCGCGCCGCCGCCCCGGTGGGATAGCGCGATGAAGCCCGAGGAGGCAGCCCTCCGCATCGCCACGCTCCGCGCCGAGGTCGCGCGGCACGATGAGCTTTACTACCGGCAGGCCCGGCCGGAGCTCACCGACTTCGCCTACGACGGCCTCAAGGCCGAGCTGGCCCGTCTCGAGCGCGCCTTCCCGTCCGCCGCTGCGACCGGCGCCGTCTCCCCCACTGCCCGCGTGGGCGACGACCGCGCCGAGGGTTTCGCACGGGTGCGCCACCGGCTGGCTATGACCACTCTCGACAACACCTACGACGAGGCGGAGATGCGCGAATTCCACGCGCGCCTCGTCCGCTCCCTCGGCACCGAGGACCTCGCCTACACGGTCGAGCCCAAGGTCGACGGCGTCGCCATCAGCCTGACCTACGAGGACGGACGGCTCACCCGTGCCGTGACGCGCGGCGATGGGGAGGAGGGAGACGAGGTCACCGCCAACGTCCGCACGATCCGTGGTTTGCCGGCCGTGCTGGCCGACCTCGCGCCCCCGGCGGTCATCGAAGTGCGGGGCGAGATCTACCTGCGCGAGGAGGAGTTCCGCCGCATCAACCAGCTGCAGGAGGAGGCGGGCGAGGCCCCTTACGCCAACCCCCGCAACCTCGCGGCCGGCACCCTCAAGCAGCTCGACCCGCGCATCGTCCTGGGACGCCGGCTGGAAATCGTCCTCTATGGCGTCGGCCATTGCGAGCCCCCGGTCGCCGCTTCCCAGACGGGGCTGCACGAGCAACTCCGCGTCTGGGGACTGCCCGTGCTAGACCCCTTCTGGACCGTCCACGGCCCGGATGCGGTATGGACCGCGATCCGCGAGCTCGATGTCCGCCGTCGCGCGCTCCCTTTCGGGACCGACGGCGCGGTGGTCAAGCTCGACGCGTTTGCCCAGCAGCGCCACCCGCGGGTCGGCTTCCGTGGGATGGCCGCGGACGGCCAGGCGGAGGCGGCCCGCAAGCTTTCCCCGCGCTGGGCCTGCGCCTTCAAATTTCCGCCGGACCAGGCCGAGACCCGGGTGCGCGAGATCACGATCCAAGTGGGACGCACCGGCGTGCTCACCCCCGTGGCGGAGCTCGAACCGGTGCTGCTTGCCGGCACGACCGTGCGGCGCGCGACGC
>VHCI01000014.1 GCA_016871775.1 Verrucomicrobiota bacterium
CCCGTTGCGCAGGGCGGCCTGTAGCTCCGGCGTGGAGTAGGGAGCCACGGGGGCGAAGGTCCAGAGTGCACCGCTCACCTGCCCGACGGGCAGGGCGATCACGTAATCCTCGTTCGCGCCCAAGGTGAGGTGCGCCGTGGTCTGGGCGGAACTCAGGTTGGCGAAGGTCAGGTTCACCGCCGCGACGGTGCCGGAGGAACTGAGCAAAATTGTCGCCGTGCCGTAGCCGATGGAGCCGCCCGTGGCCGCGGTCGTCGGCCGCACGGTGGCGATGTAGAGCGTCGCGGGACTGTCCCCGATGGTCACGGTGGCCGAACGGTTCGCCCCGATGAGGTAGTTGGGGCCGGGTGTGACGGTGACGACGACCGAATCGGTCCCCTCGCTTTGAACGTCCGGGGTGGGGATGACCGGGATGGTCACGGTGGGACTGCCCGCCGGGAAGTTGACCGTGCCGGAGAGGCGGCCGTAGTCGGTGCCATTCACGGCGGAGCCGCCGACCGAGTAGCGGACGGTGAGGGGGCTAAGGTTCCCGCCCGTGCGGGTGAGGGTGAACTCGCCGGGGCGGAGGCCGGACTCGTCGGCCGAGGCGCGGCTGGCGACGATGGTGATCGTGGGCGGGTCGACCGGGGTGAGATCGTAGACCTCCACGATGGCGAGGCCGGAGCCGGCGTTGCCCCCCACCAGGATGCCGTAGTTGCCGGGGCCGAGGTCAACCATCACCGCGGCGTCGTTGGAGCCCGCGGGAAAGGCGAACGCACCGGCGACCCCAAAGGCCGCCGAGAGCAGCCCGGCGTCCGCCGCCTGGGGGGTGGCGGGCACACTCCAGTTGTCATTGCTCGCGAGCACGCGGCCGGTGGCATCCGTCAGACGCAGGGTGGGGTCGGGCAGGGTCCCGGTGAGGCCGAACGCGCCGAGGGCGGGACCGGCATTGCGTACGAGTAACCGGCGGGTGCCCGCGCCGGGGGCGACGACAAAGCCAATGATCGGGCTGGTGGTCGTGGTGACCTGCAGGCGAGTGGAGAGATTGACCAGCTTCGCGCCCGTTTCGCCGATCTGGTAGACCTCGACCAGCGTCTCGCCGGTGGCTCCGGTGGCATTCGCGACCTGCGCGGTGTAACTGCCGGGCCGCAGCGTGGTGACCAACGCGGAGTCCCGGCCGCCGGTCGTCAGGGGAAACGCGCCGACCTGAGCGAAGGTGGCCGCGAGGGCGGCCTGACCTGCAACGGGCGTGCCCCAATCATCGTTGGAAGCGACGCTCTTGCCGTCCGCGTCGAAGACCGTGAGGACCGGGTTGGCGATCGTTCCTGTAACCCCGAAAGCGGCGAGGGCGGGGCCCACGGCCCGGATCAGGACCTGCCGCGGTTCCCCGGGGCCGACGACGAAGCCGGCGGTCAGGATGTTCGCGCCGGCTCCGGTCTGAGCGCGGGTGGAGAGGTTGATCAGCCGAGCCTCCTGGGCGGATGCGAAAGGCGCGGAGGCGAGCAGCAGCGCGGCGAGCGGGAGCAGATGGTGGCGGAAGAGGATTCCGTTCATGGGGAGGGAGCGGAGTGATGGAGGTCTTGAAGGCGAAGACGGTCGCGGCGGCGGTCAGGTTGCAATAGGATGGCGTCCTCTCCCCGGGGGTCAATCGCGGGCGCTACGAGGTTCGCTACCAGGTTTCCACGAGGTCGCTGGTGATCCGGGCGGCGAGGGCTTCGGTGAGCAGGGCGAAGGTCTGGTATTCGGCCTGGAGTTGGCCGCCGTCCGTGAACATCTCGCGGCGCACGCTGATCCGGCGGTCGGTCCAGAGACTGCGGCCAGTGCGGGGATCCCGGAGGGTGCAGGTGGCCGTCAGCGTCACGTTGAACTTGCGGGCAAGGCCGGTGTCATCGGAGCGAGCGGCAGCGATTTCGCGGCGGTAGTCGACGAGCGTCAGGGTCAGGGCGGCTTCGGCCGAGCCGGGATCCGGACGCAGTTCCACGCGGGCGTCGCGGAGCAGCGCCTCGCGGAGGCGGGTGGAGAGCAGGGCGGCGCCCTGCGGGAGGGCGATCCGGGAGTCCGCGGGGGCGACGTGAAGGGAGCGGAAGGCGGGGGCGGAGCCGGTGCCCAGCCGGTAGTTGGCGCAGCCGGACGCGAGCAGCGTTACCAGCAGCCAGGCCGGAAGGACAGATGGGCGCGGCATCGCGGGCCCGGTCGGAGGGGCGGGATGGGTCAGAAGAAGAAGAACCGCTTCTTCTTCGGCTGCTCCTGACCGGGAGCGGGCGCCGGGGCGGGTTGGCCGGAAGCCTTGGCCTCGACCTCGGCGAGGCGGCCCTTGGCCCGGGTGGCGATCGCGGATTCCGGATAGGCGGTGATGGCTTCGTTATAGAACACCTTCGCAGCCTTAAGGTTCGAACGCTTGTCGAAGTAAAAGTCGCCGATTCGCATCTTGCTCTCGGCAAGCATCGTCTTCATTCCGTCGAGGCCCTTTTCCGCGGTGCCCACGTTCGAGTCCGCCGGGAAGAGGAGCATGAAGTCGGTGAAGTAGGTGATGGATTCCTTGGTCGCGCCTTGGTCGTAGTAGGGGCCGTCTACGAGCGAGGCGTGGGTTTGCGCGAGCTTTAGGTAAGCGTCGGGGGCGAGGAGGCTCTGCCCGTAGCTGTTGATCATCCGGTCGAGCGCATCGATCGCGTTCTCGGTGTTGCCGAGCTTTTGGTGGCCGCGGGCGATGTTCATCAGGGCGAGCGGCGCGTAGTCGCTGTACGGCGCGTTCGCGAGGATGGTCTCGAAGAACTCAAGGGCCTTGTCGCGCTGGGTGAAGCCGGGCAGCAGGCCCCAGAGCATCCGGCCGCGCACGCCATCGAGGAGGGCGCTGGCGATCCGGTACTGCTCCCCGACGATCTCGTTGAAGCGACGAGTGTTAGGGTAGCGGGAGAGTACCTGCTGATAGTCCTCAAAACCCTTCGCGTAATCGCCGAGCGAGAGCCGGAGCCGCGCGGAGCGGTAGAGGGCCTCCGGGGCGTAGATTGAGTTCGGGTATTTCTTCGCCACCGCTTGATAGGTGCGGACCGAGCTGCGCCTGCGGCCGCCCTCCTCGGAGTCGCGGGCCCGGTTCATCTGGTCGAGGGCGTTCCGGCCATCGGCTCCGGCCAGTCCGGAGAGGGCCCCGCCCTCGACGCGCCAGCCGGATTCCTTGGTCCAGACGAGCTCACCCCGGGCGACCGGAGCCGCCACGCCCAGCAGGCAGGCGATGATGCGGAGGGCGGGAAACTGCCGGACGGGAAAGAGATACTTCACGGGTCAATCACCAGCGAAGCAGGGCACTTCCATAGGTCAAGCCCGCCCCAAAGGCCACAAGGAGCACAAGGTCGCCACGGCGGACGCGGCCAGCGCGGTGCGCCTCGTCCAAGGCGAGTGGGATCGAGGCGGCGGAGGTGTTGCCGTAGCGGTCTAAGTTTACAAAAAAGCGATCGGGCGGCAATTCAAGGTACTCCGCGATTGCGTCGATGATGCGCTGGTTGGCCTGATGGGGGATCACGAGCGACACCTGATCCGCACGCACCCCCTGTTGTTCCAGGATCTCGCGCGCGGCGTCGTCCATCGCGCGGACTGCCAGCTTAAAGATTTCCTTGCCCCGCATCCGCAGGAAAGGGCCGCTTTCGCCGGGTACCGGTGGCGGGACGCACAGCAGCTCGGCGTTGGCGCCGTCGCCCCCGAGGCGGGTTCCGAGCAGGCCGCGCCCCGGCTCGTTGCTGGTGCCGAGGACCACGGCCCCGGCGCCATCGCCGAAGAGCACGCAGGTGGTGCGGTCCTGCCAGTCCACGATCCCGGAGAGCTTTTCGGCCCCGATTACGAGCGCGTGCCGGTAGCGCCCGGAGGTCAGCAGCGCCGCGGCCGTGTCGAGGGCGTAGATGAACCCGGAGCAGGCGGCATTGAGATCGAAACAGGCGGCGTGCGTGGGCACGCCGAGCTTCCGCTGCACGTGGCAGGCGCAAGCCGGCACCGGGGTGTCGGGTGTGATCGTGGCGACGATCAGTAGGTCGATGTCCGCCGTGGTGAGCCCCGCCTGGGCAAGGGCCGGGAGCGCGGCCGCAACCGCGAGGTCCGAGGTCTCCGCGGTGGGCGACGCGAGCCGGCGCTCCCGGATGCCGGTGCGGGTCCGGATCCACTCGTCGGACGTGTCCACCTGAAGCGCCAAGTCGTGGTTAGTCACCACCTTTTCCGGAGCGTGGGAACCGGTACCGAGGATCACGGTGGAACGCATCGTCATCGACGGGGAGGGGGCGGGCGGCGGCGGGAGTTCCCGCTTACGCCGCCGCCGGGGTCGCGAGCACCTGGTTCGCGCGGGCGATGTCCGCCCCGATGTGGCGGTTCATGTCCGCGTGGAGGATGTCGCCCGCCGCCTTGAGCGCGCTAACGATGGCGTGGCGGTTGGAGGAGCCGTGGGCCTTGAGGATGTTGCCATTGAGGCCAAGGAGCGGGGCGCCGCCGTAGCGCTCGGGGTTCATCCGCTCCTTGAGCGAACGGAACGCGCCGCGCGCGAGCAGCGCTCCCGCGGCGCGGAGCGGATTGGCCCGCAGTTCTTCCTTCAGAAGGTGCGAGAAGAACTTCACTAGCGACTCCCAGCTCTTAATCATGATGTTGCCGGTGAAGCCGTCGCACACGACCACGTCCACCTGATCGGTGAAAATATGGAAACCCTCGATCGGGCCGACGTAATGAATCAGGTCGCCGAGGCGCTTTAGCTGCTCGTGGGTCTCCGTGATCAGGGCGGTGCCTTTGCCCTCCTCGGTCCCGATGCTCATCAGTCCGACCCGCGGACGCTCGAGCCCCAGCATCACGCGGCAGTAGTGGCTGCCGAGGATCGCGTTGTGGACGAGGTATTCGGTCTTGGCCTCCGGGTTGGCGCCGGCGTCGAGCAGGACGAAGTGCCCGCCGCGCCGGGGACCGATCGCGGCGAGGGCTGGGCGGGCTACGCCCGCCATCGTGCGGAGCTTGAGGGTGCCGCCGGCCATCAGCGCCCCGGTGTTGCCACACGAGACAACGACCGAGGCGGCGCCGGACTTCACCAGTTCAATGGCGCGCACCATTGAGGCATCCTTCTTGCGCTTCAAGGCCTGCATCGGCTTGTCGGTCATCGTGATGACCTCGCTGGCGTGCAGGAGCAGAAGGTGATCATCCGGAGCCAGTTGCTCCTGGCGCAGGAGGTCCTCGAGCACGGTCAAATCACCGACCAAGGTGATCGGCGGCAGCTGGGGAAGGGCAGCGCGGGCGAGCTTGACGGCTGCCACCACCTCGACGGGTCCAAGGTCGCCACTCATCGCGTCCACCGCGATGCGGGCCTCGGCGGTCGGGGGGGAACCCATCGCCTGCAGGGGGAGGACCGGGATCGAGCCGGTGGGCTCAGATCTCAACGTTCAGCACCTGGCGACCGCGGTACATCCCGTTCTTCGGATTCACGCGGTGGGGGCGGAAGGCGGTGCCGTCGGTGGGGTCCTTGGCGAATTCCGGGGCCTTGAAGGCGTTAGCCGCACGGCGGTTGGCGCTGCGGCGTTTGGACTGCTTGCGTTTCGGATTGGCCATGGAAGGGAAGTTGGGAGGCGGGGCGGAGCGCGGGAACCGCGGGGCGCGAAAAGAAAACCGTAGTCGTAGGCGTTCGGTCCAATGGGCGTCAAGCGCCTTTCCCTGCCGCACGGCCGAGGCTCAGAGGTCTTGGAGCGCGATGAAGGCGCCGCCGTGGAGGTAGGTTACAGTGCGCATCAAATTCGCGAAACGCAGCCCGGTGTTCCCCATCGAGAACTGGTAGCGGATGGTGGTGGGGAAGCCCACCGCGTTGATCGTCACCGAGCGGGCGCCCTGCTCGTTGGCCGGGTTGAGCTCGTCCAGCCTGCGAATCACCTCGTCCGCCGACTGCGGCGAGTTGAACTCGTCCCCGAACACAAAGATCCCCATCCGCATCCCGGCGTTTTCTTTGTCGAAGAGGAAGCGCATCGCGTTGTAAATGCCGGGGACGGGATTGCTGACGGTGTCCTGGTCGTAACGGCGGAGCGTACGCTTGATGGCCTCGCGGGTCTGGGGCGAGTCCGGCAGCCAGCCGGCGGTGCCACTCGCACGGCGGCCGAGGATGAAGCGGCCGTCGCCGTCGATCAGCTGGATGCCCTGCACGTCGGGGTAGGCGTCGAGAACGGTTTCGATGGTGCGGATCACTACCGGCCAGAGGCCACCGAAGTTCGGGTCGCGCATCGACCCGGAGGTGTCGACGACGAAGGCGAGGAAGTTGCTGCCCACGGGCAGTCCGACCGGAGCCGGTGGGACCTCCTTCAGCACCAGCTCGTGGTCGGGCTTGCGCTGCCGGGCGGCGATCTCCTTCCGCAGCTCGTCCAAGTCCACGAGAAGCGCCTGCTGGCCTCGTTTCTCCTGCTGGAGGCTGCGCTCCAGCTGGTCAATCATCGCCTGAAGCGAATCCTGGCGCCGGCGCGTCTCCTCCAGCCGGGGGACGATGCGCTGCTGGTCGCGCCGCGCCTCGATTTGGGCCGCCTCGATCCGGGTCAGCGCCGCGGCTTGTTCCGCCAGGGCGCGCTGCAGCGCGAGCAGCACGTCGAGTTGCGCGCGCTGCCGGGAGCCGATGCTGATCACGAAGATCAGGATGATCGCCCCGAAGCCGCAGCAGATGCAGTCGAGGAACGACAGGCTGAAGATCTCGCTTTGGCGGCGGCGAATCATGTGTCGGGCCAGGTTTTGGACGGGCTCACGAGGGCGCCCTTGGTGGCGTTGGCCAGTTCCCAGAACAGTCCCGGGGCCCCGGGATCGCCGGTCAGGAGCGGGAACAGGATCGTGCTCACCGGCACCCTCGGGGGCAACTGGCGCGCGGCGATCTCGAAGAAACGGACGCGGCTCGCCTCGTCGATGTCGCCCTCGAGCGCGAGGGAGTCGCTGCGGGTCGGCAGGCCGTCGGTGAGGAGGACGACGCTGTCGGGCAGCCGGGGGAGGGACCGGAGGGTGGCGAAGGCGCGTTCGAGGTTGGCGGGGCCCTTGGGGACGATGGCGTTGAGCCGGGTGAGGATCTGGGTCATCGTCTCGCGGTCCTGCGGGTTGAACCACTCCTCGCCGCGCCCCGTCAGCAGGGGCACCGTCTCCTCGTTGAAGACGAGGATCTGGAAGCGAGTCCCGGACTCCAGCGCGGCCAGCATCCAGACCAGGGACTCGATCACTTTGCGCCATTTCGGGGCCTCCCGCTTTTTGTCGTCTGGATCGAGCAGCCGCGCCGCCGCCCCGTCGATGGTGTCGTCGAGCATCGAGCCGGAGGCGCGCAGCACGAAGACGACAAACTCCCCGTGCAGCTTCACGCCGGTAAGGTACTGGCGGCGGTCGATGTTGGGTACTGGTACCGGCGGGGGTTCGGCCTCGGTCGGGAGGTCCCGCTTCTCCCCCAAGAGGGTCTGCAGGGCGTCGCGGAGCGCGCCCGTCTGCTGCAGCATCAGAAGGAGCTCACGCCGGCGGTCGGAGATCCGGGTCTTGTCCTCCTCGACCCGTCGTTCGGCTTCCGTGAGGTCCTGGCGGGCCTGCGCTAAGGCGGCCGCCAGCCGGTCGAGGTCCTCCTGGTTGCGCTTCACCTCGGTCTGGATCTGACGCAACCGCTCGCGGGCGAGATCGACGTCCGCCTGGTCGACGTCACCTTTCTTCGATACGGTGAGCAGGAAGATCAGGAGCACCGCTCCGAAGCCGCAGCAGATGCAGTCAAGGAACGAGATACTGAACACCTCTGTCTGCCGTCGTTTCCGGGCCAGCTGGGACATCGCGGGTTGGCAGCGCTGGCTCAGGCCGGTCCGACCGTCGAGGGAAGGCAGCGCACGAGCAACAGCTCGGTCTTCTCGTCCCCAATCGCCAACTCAAGGCGGTCGCCCGCCGTCAATGGTGCGCCTGGCGCCTCCGAGCCGGCGAGGAGCCAACAGCCGCCCTCCTGCAGCAGGGTCCACGCGGGGGAACCTGCGGGCAGCGGCAGAGACAGGTCCGGTTCCGCGGACGGCGGCCCGAAGGTGAACCGACGTTGGCGGGGCAGGGGATGGGCGAGTCCGCCCAACACTAGGTGGGTCGGGGCGCTTCCCGGAGTGCCCGGGCCGCCGCCCGCGACCCGCAGGCGCCACGAGCCGGCGGGGATCGGCGTGACAAGGGCAAGATCGAGTTCGGTCCAGACCGGGACCTCAGCGAGGTCGGCGGGGGCGTCCGCCGACGAGTGGCCGAGCCGGGCGGCGCCCACGGCGGCCGCTGCGGTCGGAAGCCGCAGGAGGCGGGCGGGGGTCCCGGCGCGCAGCCGGGCCTCGAGCCCGGGAATCCGCGCGGCACGGTCGGTCAGCGCCACGGTCCCGGGGGCTGGCCCCCCGTTCCGGCGGGCGAGCAGATCCTGCAGTCCCTGGGCGATGGTGGCGGCGACGCCGAGCGCGTCAGCGGCGAGCTGCTCCCGCTTGGCGTTCATCTCGTAGGTGCGCGCTCCCGTGCCGATGACGAACCGGTGCTCGGTCGCCTCTCCTTGGAGGAAGTCGTGGACTTGGCGGAAGAAAGCCTGCTCAACACGGCCGTCGGTAAGGATGTCAAAGGTGGTTTGCCGGAGGAAGCGATTGCCCAGCGCGGCCGTGAGCTGGCGGCGCAGCGCGGCGAGACCGGCTTGGGGCAGGTGCAGGTGGGCCGCGCGCGCGAGCCGGCCCGCGCGTGGTTGCAGCAGGGTGAGGTCCGCCCCAGTCAATCCGGCGTCAATGAGCACCACGGGCAGGGACGGGTCGCAGCCGGGACCGCGCGGGTCGCTCAGCGCGGCAAGCCCGGCGTCGACGACGCCGACGAGGGGCAGCTGCAGCCCGTGGGCTAAGCCGAGCAGTAGCCCGATCCTTTCTTCTTCGATCGCGGGGTCGCGGAGGTAGGCTCCGGGCACGGCCAAGACCACCCTTCCGGGTCGGCTCGCGGCGGGTTCTAGTCGGGCGAGGAACGCGCGCAGAAAAAGAAACGCCAGCTCCGACGAAGAGAGAGTCTTTCCGTTGACTTGCAGCGCCGAAGGGTCGTGGCCGAGGCGGGCCCAGAAGTGGAAATCGATGCGCCGTGGGTGTACGAACCACAAGTCCTCGGCGGCGCGGCCGAGCGTTATGGTTTTCCCGTCGCTGCAGGCATAACCGGGCCAGTCCCGGTTGCCCTGATGATCCGGGACAAAGAACGGTTGTGGGTCGATCCCAGCGGCGACGCCAAGGGCGGCCTCCAAACCTGCATCCGAAAGTTCCAGGCCGAGCGTGGGTATTGCTTGGGGCTCGCTCACGCCGCAGATCCCTCCTCGCGGGTCGGCACCTTCATCACGTCGATCACGGCGTCGCGGCAGTAGGTCTGCGTCTCGATGACCTGCGCCTCCTGCCGCGATTGCACGCCGTGCATCAGGTACATCAGTCCCATCGAGAGCACGAGGGCCACGAGGGTCGAGTTGAAGGCGAGGCCGAGCGCCTCGATCACCGGGCTAATGTCGCCCTTGATCGCCTGCTCGGCAAAGGCGAGGGCGAGGCCAATGCCGCGAACCGTGCCGATGAACCCGATGGCCGGAATGGCCCACGCGATGTAGCGCACGAGCGAGAGGGACGAATCGAGCCGGTCGGCTGCGAGCTCGGCACGTTCCTTCACGGCGTTGGCGGCGTCCTGCACCGAACGGGTGGCATGGAACCGGTGCAGCGCGGCGAGGATGCACTCGGGCAGGAGGCGGTCCCGCCAGCGCGAATCCCGTTCTACGCTGGCCTGGAGTTCTCGGTGGCGGTCGAGCGCGTCCTCAGGCAGGATGCGTTCCCCGGGCTGGAGGTGCACGAAGTCGAGCCGGAACAGGCTGCGCTCGCGCCGCAGTTCCAGCAGTTTGTAGCCAAGAAGAAAGGTACCCCAGAGGGCGAAGATGATCTCAATCTGCTGCTCGGGATCCTTAATGATGATGTGGAAAGAGCGCTGCTCCGAATTCACGGCGGTCGCCCCGCCGCGGGCTGCCATCACCCGCTGCTTCAGCTCGATCTCCGCGACGCGCGGGCGGACAACGGTAGCGTAGTAGGGCTCCACGAGGGCGACGGCGAGCAGCAGGCCAAGGGCGGGGACGAGGAAGTCCGCAGATAGAACTCCCTTATTTCGGGTGGTCATAGGAAAGATTGGGTCGCGAGAGGGCGGCAGGCCCGAACCGCAGCTTATGATCGTTTCCCCGGAAAGTTCAAACTTTCGGCCCGAGCCGGGCCGCGGGGCCTTTTTTAACGCAAGGGTTGAATTCAAAAACATCTGCGGTTAGGATCGACGAATTAGCGTTGTTCAGTCCGACACCGATCCTCCCTATGTCGTTTCCCCGCCCTCTCGGTACTCGTCCGGCGAAACGCCTCCTCGTCCCCTGCGGCTGCGCGCTCCTTTCCCTCGCGCTCCTCTCCGGCTGCCAATCGGGGGTCGCACCGTCGAAGACGGCCACCGGGGCTGGCACTGGGGCGATGGTCGGCGCGGTCGGCGGCTCCGTTGTCGGAAGTAACAGCAGCATAGGTTCGGGCGCCGGTTTAGTGGGCGGCGCGGCCGCGGGCGCCCTGATTGGAGGAATCGTGGGGATGGTGCAGGATGCGAAGGATCGCCGGGAGCAGGACCGGCTCGCGCAGGAGCGGGCGTTCCAGCAGGACAAGGCCAAGAGGTTGCAGGAGGAGGCCAAGGCCAAGGCGGCGCTTGAGGAGGAGCTGGCCATCGCCGAAGGGTTCCGGATTTCGGACCTCGAGCTCAATGAGGCGAAGCGGAAGCTTGATTCCGCCGCCGACCGGCTCAAGCGGCTGCAAGGCGAGCGGAATGCCGCCCTAGCGAAGAAGAAGGAGCTCGATGATGCGCAGGCGAAGACACTCTCCACCGAGGCCGAGATCGCCCGGTTGGAGGAGGAGCTGGCGCGCCTCAAGGGCGAGACAGTCCCCGGAGCCCCTTTGCCCCCGAGCGAACCCGCCACCGCCGGCGCGCCACCCGTGCCCGGGCGTACGGGACCTTAACGCGCTCCCCCAGTGCGCCCGCTTTTGGCAGCCCGTTTTCTCGCCCTGATCGCGCTGGCTGCAGGGCTGTCGTTTCTTGGCGGCTGCGGGACCCCGGCGCACTCGGTCAAGGTCGATGCAATCTCGCGGCCGGCGCGCGCGGACGCCCAGTCCTACGTGCTGAGGTCCAAGGATCCGACCAAAGGCGAGGAGAACCTGCGCCACCGCGAAGCCTCGGACTTCATCCGCACCGCACTCGCGGGCAAGGGGCTCTACGAGGCTCCCTCTGCCGAGCGGGCGGATATGGTGGTCGAACTCGACTACGGAATGGAGGCTCCGCGCTCGAAGATCGAGCGGGTGAGTGTCCCGGTTTACGCCCAAGTCGGCGGCGGGGTACGATATGATACGGTGCCCTCGACGGATTCCCGCGGCAATGCCACGCTCCGGACGGTGGCGGTGTACCAGCCGCCCCGGAACGAGATTGTTGGCTACGAGGAGGTCCCGCGGATGGTGACGGTTTACGAGAAGTACGTGCGCATTTCTGCCCGGGAGAACCGTCCCGCCAGCGAAGGTCGGCCTCCCTCAGAGCTTTGGAGCATCCACGCCAGCACCGAAGACGAGAGCAAGGACCTGCGTAAGTACTTGCCGATTCTGGCCTCAGCCACGGTCGACTACATCGGGTCCGACACCTCGAGCCAGCGGACGGTTAAGGTCCGGGCCGACGGGGCCGACGTGGACTTCATCCGCCGCCGTGGCGCTGACCCCGCGCCGGCCCCGGCCGCCCCCGCGCGCGGTTCCTGAGCGCGACCGCCGCGGCCGCGGGACATCTCGCGGTTGACATCCGGTCCCCGGGGAGGCACTGCTCCCGGTCCCATGAGTATCGTCCTCGGCATTCTGACGTTCATCCTGATCCTCGTTTCCGTCTTTCTGGTCCTGATTGTGCTGATGCAGAAGTCGAAGGACGGTGGAATTGGTTCCGCCCTAGGTGGGGGGGCCGCGGAGGCGGCCTTCGGCGCCGAGACCAACAACGTGCTCGTGCAGGCCACGAAGTATTCGGCGATCCTGTTCTTCGTCCTCGCCTTCCTGCTCTATCTGGGTCGCATTTCAGAGCGCAAGTTCGAGAAGGGCGCTGCCGGCGGCGCTCTCCCGAGCATCACCGCCCCCTCGGCTCCGGCGGCCTCGACGGCTGCGACCCCTACCCCGGCGGTGGCCGTGCCGGCCACGGCGGCTCCGGCCACCGCCGCGCCGGCCCCGGCGCCCGAGGCGCCCAAAAAGTAAGCGTCGCTTCCGGATGGGCCCGACCGTCCTTGTTCGGCCCGGTGTTTGGCGGTCGGGACTGGCTTTCATTACTTGGGGATTGCTTCATCTATCCGCGGCTGCCCCTAGCCGATCGCCCGAGCTCTCTCAGGCGGGTAACCCCAGTGAGGTGGAAGCCGCGCGGATTCTGGAGCGATTCCGGCAGGCGGGTATCGCGGGCAGCTTTTATCTGGCCATCGAGTTGCGCTCCCTGCCCCGGCGAGGCGAGGAACGGGTGTTCCCGGGCCGTCTTTGGGGTGGCCGGGAGGCGGGTGGTCCCGTTTTCCGCCTCGAGGTCGAGGACGGCCAGGGTGAGGTGCGCCGTCTGATCCTGAGAAATGGGGTGGAGGGCGGGGTCTGGCGCTGGGCCGGCGCGCAGGTCGAGCAGGTGCCCCCAGCGGCTGCCGTCGCGCCGCTATTCCCCGGGGTGGAGGTCTCCGCCTTTGATGTGCAGATGCCCTTCCTGTACTGGCCGGAGGCGCAGCTGGAGAAGCTCGCCCGCGCCTTCGGCCGGCCCGCCTATTCCTACCTCTTCAAGGCACCGCCCGGCTTCCTTGAGCAGGGGGGAGGTTACGCCGCGGCCCGCGCCTACCTCGACACCCAGTTCAACGCCCTGATGCAGACCGAACTGTTGGCCGCCAACGGGGGGGTCCTGAAGACCTTTTACCTCGTGAGCCTCAAAAAGGTCGGGGAACAGTACGTGCCCCGGCAGGCCGATTACCGCAACGAGCTCACCCGCGACAAGACGCGTTTTCAAGCCACTGCCGCCGCCCTCAACCTGTCGATCCCTGCCGGGGCCTTTGCGCCGGCGTCACTCGCGGAGCCGTGGTCGCCGCCCGCCGCCGCCCTCGTCCTACCCGTTGAATGAGCGCCTCCCTCCGTCCCAAGCGCACCGTCGTCTTTGACCTCGATGGCACCCTGCTCGACAGCCTGCCGCTCGTCCTCGAGGCCATCCGCCACGCGCTGGAGCCCTTTGGTAGCTTCCCGACAATGGATATCTTTGCCCGTCTGGGCGGCCCGCCTGAGCGGTTCCTCGCAGACCTGCTCCCGGACCCTGTCCACGTGCCTGTGGCGCTCCGGCGGATGGTGGATTTCCACGACGGGAACCACCACCTGATCCAGCCTTACGCCGGCGCCGTGGAGACGCTGAGCGACCTGCGGGCGCGCGGTATCCCGGCCGGGATCTGGACTGGACGCGATCGGGCCTCGACTCTCACGCTCATGGCGGCGCACGGGCTGGATGAAATCGTCGACGCGGTGGTCTGCGGGGATGACCTTCCCACGCACAAGCCGGACCCGGAGGGATTGCTGGCGTTGGTCAGCCGGCTTGGCTGCGCGCCCGCGGAAACGCTTCTGGTCGGCGATGCCGACGTGGACGTTCTCGGCGGCCACGCCGTTGGCGTCGAAACGGTGCTCATCCGGCACCAGCGGACGATCGCCCCCGCGGTGACCGCCATGTGCTGGCGCGACGTCACTTCGCCCGCGGAGGCCTACGCGCTCGTCCGCGCGCGCCTGCGCGAGTGAACCCAGCCGGCGCGGCTCAGCGCGTCTGCTCCAGCGGCAGCTCGTGGAGCCGGAGCTCCGGGTTCTTCTCCTGGAAGTATCGGAGCGTCCACTCCGAGGGGAAAAGTACGATCGGCTGATCCAGCCTGTCGGTCCCGAAGCTCACGCCGCTGGCCGTCACCAGCATTCCCGGCTGAGCGAGGCTGGGATGCGGCTCGATCCAGCGGAGGAGCGTCCAGGGCGTGGGTGCAAGGCGGGACTCGGCCCCGTACTCGCTCTGAAGCCGCCATTGGACGACTTCGAATTGCAGCGGGCCGACGGCGGCCAGGAGCGTGGAGCCGGGGGGGGCGTTACGCGCGTTAAACGCCTGCACGACACCCTCCTGGAGGAGCTGTTCGAGACCGGCGCGGTACTTCTTCGCATCTCCCGCGTTCGGATTTGAGATGTAGGTAAACACCTCCGGTGGGAACCTGGGGATCTCGTCGAAGAGGATCCCCTTGTCGTCGGTGAGGGTATCGCCGATGCCAAAATCACTGTGGCCGACCAGGCCGATGACGTCGCCCGGCCAGGCCTCGTCGACCGTCTCCCGCTCCTGCCCGAAGAGCTTGTGCGACGAGGAAAGGCGCACGGTGCGGCCGGTGCGCTGGTGGGTGACGAGCATGTCGCGCTCGAATCTGCCCGAGCAAACCCGCAGGAACGCGATGCGGTCGCGGTGCTTGGGGTCCATGTTCGCTTGGATCTTGAAGACGAAGCCGGAGAAACGGGGCGACTCGACGGGGACCACGGTACGTTCGCCCGCGGCTACGCCCGCGGTCGCCGGGCGGGCGCTGGAGCGCGGCGCGGGCGGCACGGAGTCCTGGAGGAATCCGTTCAGCAGCAACTCGATCCCGAAATTGTTCACCGCGCTGCCAAAGTAGACGGGGGTCTGCCGGCCCGCGCGGATCGCTGCAAGATCAAGGGGGGTGCCGGCGCCGTCGAGCATCGCCAGCTGCTCCGTGACTTCGCCGTAGGTGTGGTCATCGAGCCGCTCGCGCACCAGCGGGTCCTCCAAAGAGGCCACGTTGACCGGCGCGCGGAACTTGCCGCCCGGGACGCGCTCGAACAGGTGCACTTCGCGGGATCGGCGGTCGAAGACCCCGCGAAAGCCCGGGCCGTTGCCGAGCGGCCAGATGACCGGCGAGCACTGCAGGCCGAGCACGGTCTCGAGCTCGTCGAGCAGCTCCAGCGCGTTGCGCGTGGGCCGGTCGCACTTGTTCATGAAGGTGAAGATCGGGACGCCGCGGCGCCGGCACACCTCGAAGAGCTTGCGGGTCTGCGCCTCCACACCCTTGGCCGCGTCGATCACCATCAGCGCGGCGTCAACCGCGGTCAGCACGCGGTAGGTGTCCTCTGAGAAGTCCTTGTGACCGGGGGTGTCGAGAAGGTTGACCGCGAACCCGCCGAAATCGAACTGCAGCACGGTGGAACTGATCGATATCCCACGCTGCTTCTCCAGCTCCATCCAGTCTGAGGTGGTGGCGCGCTGGTTCTTTCGCGCGGTGACCGTGCCCGCGAGGTGGATGGCGTTCCCGTAGAGGAGGAATTTCTCGGTCAGCGTAGTCTTGCCCGCGTCCGGATGGGAAATAATCGCGAAGGTGCGGCGGCGGGCGATTTCGGCGGCGGGAGTCAAGGGACGGAAGGGGGGGAGCAAACGGCCCGTCGCGGGTGCAGGGAAGCGGAAAATGGCGCGTTCGCGGTTTGACCCGCCCACGCGGGGGGCTCCTGCTGGACGAGTCCTGTCGATGTCCGCCCCCGCCGACCCGTTCCGCGCCGCCCGCGAGTCCCGCGGGGTCCTCCGCTGCCCGTTCCACGGCGAGGAGATCACAATGATCCTGCGCCACGCGGACGTCCGCGCGGCGTCCCGCGACTGGGGCCAGTTCTCGTCGGATGCGCCGTTCCGCGTCCCGATTCCCTCGGAGGAGGCGGTGCGATCGATGCGGCAGCTGCCGATCGAGACCAACCCGCCGGAGCACGGCGAGTACCGGGCTTTGGTGGAGCCCTTCTTCGCCCGGGCCAAGGACCCCGGGGTGATCGCGCAGGTCGAGGCCCTGATGGCGCGGGCGCTGGAGCCGTTGCTGGCGGGGCACCCCACCGAGGTGGTGCACGGCTTCGCGCTGCCGGTGCAGTCCCGCGCGCTGACCTACCTGCTCAACGTGCCGGAGGCGGAGGCTGAGGTCTGGATCGGTTGGGGGATCCACGTGTTCAAGGTCACCGGGGGTGACTTCAAGCAAGGCACGGTGCTGGAGGACTACTTAGCGCGGAAATTCGACGAGGCGGAGCGCCGACCCGGGGCCGACTTCTTCAGCGCGCTGGCCTCCGCCTCCTTCCGCGGACGGGCGTTGACGCGGGACGAGCAGATGGGTTTCGCCAACCTCGCCTTCGCCGGCGGGCGCGACACCATTATCCATACGATCTGCTGCGCGCTAGCGCACCTATCCGCGCGGCCGGAAGACCTTGAGTTCCTCCGCGCGGACCCGCGCCGCATCGTGCACGCCGCCGAGGAGTTTTTCCGCGTCTTCATGCCCCTGACCCACATCGGGCGAGTCTGTCCGGCTGGGGCCGAGGTGCACGGGGTCAAGGTGGCCCCCGGCGATCGCGTCTCCCTGTGCTGGGCCTCGGCGAACTTCGACGCCGCCGCGTTCCCGGAGCCGGAGCAGGTGAAGCTCGATCGCAAACCGAACCCGCACCTGTCCTTCGGATTCGGTCCCCATCTCTGTCTCGGGGCGCCGCACGCCCGGCTCATCCTGCGGACGCTCCTGCGGTTGTGCTGCGAGCACGTGCGGTGTGTTACCACGGTCGCGGCGCGGGAGCGGGTCGAACACGAGGCGGGTTATGACCGGCCTCTGGGCTTCGAGTCCCTCCAATTGCGCTTCGAGCGCATTTGAGTGGCTCCGCCGGGGGAAGCACGCATCGTCCGCCAAGTGTCCGCCGCGCCCTACCTCAAGCTCCGTCCCAACGTCCGTCCGCGTGCTTTGCAGGGGCATCCGTGGGTCTTCACCAACGAGGTTGAGGCACCGCTCGCGGCCGAGTTCGATGGAGAGGTGGTCGAGTGCCGCGACCGGACCGGGCGCTTCATCGGCACGGGAATCCACAATTCTCGTTCCCAGATCGTCTGGCGGCGACTGAGCCGAGACCGGGTGACGCTGGATGCGGATTACCTCCGCGGGGCGCTGACGCGGGCCATCGCCCGGCGGGCCCCGGAGGCGGCGCGCCGGCTGGTCTGGAGCGAATCGGATGACCTACCCGGGGTGGTGGTGGACCAGTTCGACGATGCCCTAGTGGTGCAGCTCCAAACCCTCGCGATGGAGCGGCGCGCGGGGCTGATCGGCGACCTGCTGGCGGAACTTCTCCGGCCGGCGGAGGTGATCTTCCGCAACGACGCGCCGATCCGGCGGCTGGAGGGTCTGCCGCTCGAGGTGCGCACGCGCTCCGGCCAGCCGTGGGAGGCGCGTTGGGTGCGCATGGGCGGCTTTGAGTACTGGATCGACCTGCAGGCGGGGCAGAAGACGGGTTTTTACCTGGACCAGCGTTTCCAGCACACGGCGGTCGCGCGCCACTGCGCGGGGGCCCGGGTGCTGGACGCCTTTTGCAATCAGGGCGCCTTCGCCCTGCAGGCCGCGCGAGCGGGCGCGCTGGAGGTGCTGGGTCTCGACATCGCGGAGGACGCAGTGGCGGCGGCGCGGCGCAATGCCGAGCGCAACGGGCTGGAGGCAGAATTCCAGGCGGCGAACGTCTTTGACTGGTTCAATGATCCGGCGCGGGGGATCGAGCCGCTGTGGGACGTGATCATCCTGGATCCGCCGCCGTTCGCGAAGTCGCGCTCCGCGCTCGAGGGCGCCCTGCGCGGCTACAAGGAGATTAATCTGCGCGCGGTGAAACGGCTCGTGCCCGGGGGTCTGTTGGCGACCTACTCCTGTTCCCATCACATGCAGGATGCCGAGCTGCGGCATGTCCTAGCGGAGGTCGCGGCGGATTCGCGGCGGCGGCTGCGGGTCGTCGAGTGGGCGCACCAGCCCGTCGATCACCCCGTGCTCGCGACGATGCCGGAGAGCGAGTATTTGCGCGGCTACCTGTTGCGAGCCGAATAGCGGCCCGGGGCGCTGCGCGCCGTTCAGCGCAGGGTCTGGTCCAGCTGGCGGCGCATTGCGCGCAATTCGTTGAGCTGGCGCTGCAGCGCCAGCTTCTCCTCCGGCTGCTGGGCGATGGCGATCTGCTCGACGATGTCCTTCTCCGCCTCGAGGAGTTCCACCCGCTCGGCGGCGACGCGCTGGCGGAACACGGCCGAGTTGCCGCCGAAGATGGAGAGGGTCCGGCTGACCTGGGCGTTGTTGAGCGCCCGGTCAGTCTCGGTTGCCTTGAGGTTCCGCTGCTCGCGCTCGATTGCCTGGTCGTGCTGGTTGAGCTCCTGAGCGAGGCGATAATCGCGTTCCGAGAATTTGCCCTTTCGCACCTCGACCTGCGGCAGCACCGCGGGGGCTGCCGCGGCGGGCGCGGAGGTGGTCGAGGGCATCAGGGCGGCGGAGGGCGTGGCGGGGGCGTCCGCGGGGGGTGGCGAGGAGGGCTTGGCCGGCGCCGGGGCCGCCTTGGGGGCGGACGGGGGCGCGGTGCGTGCGCTTTCCGCCATCCGGGCCCGCAGCGCCTCCTTGGCCGCTGACTTCGGGGCGGGCTCATCCGCCCCTTGAAGGACGCGCGCCGTCGCGAGCAGGAGCAGGACAACCGATGCCTTCATCAATTTCATCGGTCAGCGTAGCCTCTGGGTTCTCTCCTGTCGACGCGGGCCGGGCTTTGCGGGTGGGCGGGGCGCGGGCTCACAGGCCCTTGAGCATCTTGCCACCGTAAATCGCGCTGGCGCCGAGTTCCTCCTCGATGCGCAGGAGCTGGTTGTACTTAGCGACGCGGTCGGTGCGGCAGAGGGAGCCGGTCTTGATCTGGCCGGCATTGGTCGCGACCGCGATGTCGGCGATCGTCACGTCCTCGGTCTCGCCCGAGCGGTGGCTGATGACGGCGGTGTAACGGGCCTCCTTGGCCATCTCCACGGCGTCGAGGGTCTCGGTGAGGGAGCCGATCTGGTTCACCTTGACGAGGATCGAGTTCGCGGTGCCGGTCTCGATGCCCCGCTTGAGGAACTGGGTGTTGGTGACGAACAGGTCATCCCCGACCAGCTGGACCCGGTCGCCGATGGCGTCGGTGAGCTTCTTCCAAGTTTCCCAGTCGCCCTCGGCGCAGCCGTCCTCGATCGAGATGATCGGGTACTTGGCGGTGAGGCGGCGGTAAAACTCGACCATCTCATCGCCCGAAAGCACTTCGCCGGAGGACTTCTTGAAGACGTAGGCCTTCTTCTCTTTCACGTAAAACTCTGAAGCGGCCACGTCGAGGGCGAGGTGGATATTGCGGCCGAGCTTGTAACCGGCGCCCTTCACCGCGAGCGCGATGGCGTCGAGCGCCGCCTCGGTGGACTCCAGCTTCGGGGCGAAGCCGCCCTCGTCGCCGACGGCGGTGGCGAGGCCCTGCTCCTTGAGGACCTTCTTCAGCGAGTGGAAGACCTCGCAGCCCATTTGCAGGCCTTCGGAGAAGGAGCGGGCCCCGGTGGGCATGATCATGAATTCCTGGAAATCGATTGGGGCGTCGGAGTGGGCGCCGCCGTTCATGATATTCATCATCGGCACCGGGAGGACTTTGGCGTTCGGACCGCCGATGTACTTGTAAAGGGCCTGGCCGAGGGCGCGGGCGGCGGCGTGGGCGGTGGCGAGCGAGACGCCGAGGACCGCGTTGGCGCCGAGCTTCGCCTTGGTGGGGGTGCCGTCGAGCTTGAGCATCGCGTGGTCGACGCCGACCTGGTCGCACGCGTCGTGGCCGATGAGGGCGGGGGCGATCTTCGCCTTCACGTTTGCGACCGCCTTCTGCGTGCCCTTGCCGAGGTAACGCTTTTTGTCGCCGTCGCGTAGCTCGATGGCCTCGTGCTCGCCGGTGGATGCGCCCGAGGGGACTGCGGCGCGGCCCAGGGCCCCGCAGGCGAGGCGCACGTCGACCTCGACGGTCGGATTGCCACGGGAGTCGATGATCTCACGGGCGGTGATGGCGGAGATGGTGGTGTTCATGGATGGGAAAAGGAGCGCGCCGCGAAAGGCGCAGGGAGCCGGGAGGAAACGACACCGGGCTTGGGAGGGGAAGGGAAAAGTGTCCGCCCGCGGCCGGCTAGGCGGTGCGGAACCCGTGCCGGCGCCCGAGGGCGAGGCAGCCCTCCGCGGGTTCGATGGCTTGAGAGCAGGTGCCGTCGCGCAGCGAGGTGGCGGCGGCGCAGACCCCGAGCTCGAGGCAGCGGGGGAGGGACCAGTCCTCGTGGAGGCCGAGCAGGATTCCGGCTGCGAGAGCATCTCCGGCGCCCGCGGAACCCACGATCTCCTCCGCGGGCATGCGCACCGCTGGCTGCCAGTGGCATTCGCCCCAGGCAGAGCAGGCGGCGACCCCCTCCGGGAAATGGATCAGCGCCCATTCGCGCACGCCGAGCGCGAGGAGTTGCCGACCCGCGGCCAGCACCGCATCGCGGTCGAGGTCGGCGCCGCGGCCCAGCTGCAGTCCGGTGAGCTGCTCCGCCTCGTAGTCATTCGCGAAGAGTACATCCACTTCCGGGAGTACGGGGGCGACGACCCGGCCGAACAGCTGGGGCCGGGCGCTGACGCAGTCGACCGAGGTCCGGAGGCCAGCGGCGCGGGCGCGGCGCAGCACCTCGGCCGAGCGGGGTCGGCCGTCCGCTCCGGGCCCATCGAGGGCGTCGAGCAGCAGCAGGTAGGCGAGGTGGAAGTGCCGGGCGCGGCTGGCCGCGAAATCAAAATGCTCGGGGGTGAGCAGCGCGCTGGCCCCGGGGTCGTGGAAGAACGTGCGCCTTCCCGTGCCCCTCTCGGTCATCACATCGGTGAAGCTCGTGGCCGCCGCTCGCGTCGTGTGCAGTTGGCGGTCGTCGATGCCGTGGGCCCGCGCGTCCGCACGGATGGCTGCGCCGTCGGCATCGTCCCCGAGGAGTGCCACCCCCTCGAGAGGGAACGGCGCCCCTAGCTTCGCGAGGTCCTTGAGCACATTGTACGGGCCGCCCCCGTTGCCGGCGCTGCGGCCGAGGATGTGGGCGAGCCCGTCTTGGGGTGGCCAGATGTCGATCAGTTTGACGTGGTCGATGATCCACGATCCCCCAGCAATGATCCCGCGGCGCATCGTTCAGCGGCGGTAGTGGGTGGAGGTGGGCGTGAGCTGGAGGTCGCGCTGCAGCGGGCGCTGCGGCTTGATGCTGAGCTTTTCCAGCACGCTGTGGTAGGCCTTGACCGCCTCGACGGGCTCGACCTCGCCGTCGACGATCCGGCGCAGGAACTCGATGAAGGCGAGCGGGTGTTCCGAGAGGTTGATCTTGCGTCCGAAGAGGGCGACGCGGGCGCCGTACCGCTGCGCGTCGTGGATCAGCTGGAACGCGTCGAGGGTCGTGCCGCTGCTGCCACCGAGGATCCCGACCACCAGCCGAGGATCGTAGGCCACCAGCTCCTCAAGTGGTCCCGGGCCGTTGTAGGGGATCTTGAGGAAGACGGGTCGGCCCGCGGAGGTGACGCCCGCGAGCGTGCGCACGATGTGGTCGTTGAGGAAGCCGGGCACCTGGCCGGCCGGGATGCCCGGATCGACGTTGGGATTAAAAATCTCGAGGAAGTAGCGGAAACGCTTCGCTTCGGCTTCGAGCCGGAAGGCGGCAAAGTCCTCTAGTGCGCGGAAGTCCCAGTCGATGTTGTTGGTGAAGGTGATCGAGTACAGGCCAAGGTCGGCGCCCGGGAAGGGCTGGGTACAGTCCGCCTGCAGCCGCCCGTACTTCATATGCTCGATCGTCGCCGTACGGAAGGCACGGGAGGGCAGCGTGGGGTATTTTCCGCCCCTTACGACCCAGATGTCGCTGGTGTCGTTGGCCCGGGCGGCGGGGGTGATCGCGGACTCGCGGAAGAGCCCCTCCTGAATCGCCAGTTGCTCGACGTTGGAAGCGGAGAGCAGGACGATGTCCACCAGGTCCTGGGCGATCACCGCCCGGATCTGCGCGCGGTAGTCCGCGAGGGACTTCCAGCAGGCCTCGGCCTCGCGGTGACGCTCGGGGCGGCACTGGCCGGGACCGGGGGCCGTAATGCCAAAGGCCATGTCCGCGTCCTTCGCGTCCGCGATGATGAAGTCCTTCCGGGCCGCCTGGCCGGCGTGGATCCGCGCCAGTTTCTGGTCAAGTCGCTTGGGTAGGCCCATGGGTAGGTGTAGAGCCTCGCCGCCCGCCCGCCCGCTTGTCGAACCAGAAGCGGCGGGCCGGAGGCTTGCGGCGGGCCGTCCGGCAGGCCCAGGCTGCCGACATGCGTGCCCTGCTGCTCGTCGCCCTTGGCTCTGCCCTCGGGGGCGCGGCCCGTTTCCTCCTCGCCGGCTGGGTCGGCGCGCGGCTGGGCGGAGCCTTTCCTTGGGGCACCGTTCTGGTTAACGTCTCCGGGTCAGCCCTGATCGGCGTCTTGGCCGCGCGCGAGGAGATCATCAGCCCGGAGACCCGGCAGTTCCTGATGGCCGGGGTGCTCGGCGGTTTCACCACCTTTTCCAGCTTCAGCCTCCAGACCTTCCGGCTGGCACAGGAGGGGGATTGGGCCCGGGCCGCGGGCAATGTCCTTGGGAGCGTATGCCTGTGTCTTGCCGCGGTCGCGATCGGCTACCGGCTCGCGCGGCTTGCCTGAGCGTTCGACTCCTCCGGAACCGGTCAGGCCCCCGCCGGTCCGCTGCGCCAGAACTTCAAGGGCACGTTGGCGAGGGCGATCAGCGCCAGCTGGCTCGCGACAAACGAAGAGAGGGCGACAAAGGCCGCGTCGGTAAAGCCGTAGCTGTGCAGGCCTACGCCGAGCATGTTGGTGCCGAACCAGCTCCACGAGGTTACGATGTTGCCTCCGATAGCGAGGGCCATGAAGCCGCGCTGGCGAACGATTCCGCCCCAGCGGGCATGCAGCATAATCGCGTTCCAAAGCACAATGATGAGCGCGCCGTTCTCCTTGGGATCCCAGCCCCAGAAACGCCCCCAAGACTGGTCAGCCCAGATGCCGCCCAGGATCGTGCCCACGAAGTTGAAGAGGAGTGCAAAGCAGGTGATACCGTAGGTCATTCGCGTGAGCGCGTCCGCCGTGGGCCGGTCGAGACCGCGGGAGAATAGTCCGCGGACCACGAAGATGATGCCAAGGAAGCCCGCGAGGAAGGTCGCCGAGTAGCCGGCCGTGATCACGACCACGTGGGTGGCGAGCCAGAAGTTAGAGTCGAGCACCGCTCGCATCATCTCCATGGTGTCACCGCTGAGTGAAAGGTGGTGCGCGATCACTAAAGTGGAGAAGCCGATCGCACCAGCGGCGACGCTGCCGATGGCGTTGCGATAGACGGCCTCAAGCACGAGGCATAGCCCGACGGCACCCCAACCGACGAAGAGGGCGGATGAATAAAGGTTGGTGACCGGTGGGCGGCCCTCCAGCCACATCCGGCAGAGAATACCCGCGGTGGCCACCGTCCACGCAACCGCGGTGATCCAGAAGGCTGAGCGCCCGAGGAGCGACGGCCAGACCAACCACGAGAACAAGGCGACGAAGAAGGCGAGGGCGTACAGCACCGAGCTGGTGTAGAAGGGCTGGGCCGCGTTGAAGCGAGTCTCCAGGTCGCACTTCCGCAGCTCGGCATCGAAGCGCTTGGCGAGGTCCGCCCGGAAAAGCTCCACCAGCTTGTTGAACCGCTCCGGCTTCTCGCCGTCCCAAGCGTGGGCGAACCCGGCGTAGGCGAGCGCGGCGGGGTTGACCGTGCCCGCGCGGAACGTGTCGAGCAGGGCGGCGCCAGCAGACTTCCAAGCCGTGAGGTCCGGGTTGCCCGAGTTAGGCGGAACGACGAGGAAGTTGGTTGACTCCGCCATCACTACGAAGCGCTCCCCGATGTCGGTCATTGCCTTCGCCGCGGCCTCGTCGTGCGGCTGCCCGGCCTGCTTGGCGCGCACCGCCTCCGTGCCGGCCTTGACTTGGTCTTGGAACTGGAGGAGCTCGCCGAGGTAGTCGGAACGGCCCGGCGAGACGAAGGCGTGGCGGAGCCGCTGGTAATGAACCAGGTTACCGTAGATCTGGAGCACGCCCCGCTGGAAGGGAGTGCGGACCGCAGACTCGACCTGGTCGGCGAGCTTGGCCTGGCGCTGGAGCTCCGCGATCTTGGGCTCGAGTTGGCGCAGGGAGAATCGCTTCTCGCCTTGGCCCTCCGACGTGCGCAGGTTGAATACCGCGAGCACATCCGGGTTCACGATCTCAAAGTGCTGGTAGGCGTCCGCCTTTGCCGGCCGGAACGCGACGTCAAGGAGCCATTCGACCGGCTGCAGCCGGCGGCCGTCCGGGGTGGTGACCGCCTGGCGACCCTGGAGTTGCAGGAGGGAACTCCGGGCGACGGTATCGAGCGGCTTGAGGCGGCCGTTGACCAGAACGGGTAGGCGCCCGAGGCCCTGGACGTCAAACGCGGCGGGGTTGCGCGGGGCCCGCAGGGTGCTGGCGACCCAGGCTAGGACGAGGATAAGGACGAGGGAGGGGGCGGCCTTTTTCATGCGGCGGCGGGAGCGATGCTGCGGCGCTTGGCGATGAAGCCGAGCAGGTGGATCGTAAACTGCCAGAGGAGGCCGAGGGTCATTAGGCTGCAGGCGATGTAGGGGATGAGCCAGCTGGGGTTCCGGACGACCTGCAGGATCGTGACCTTGTCGTTCCCGGGCTCGAAGCTCGCCTGATAGAACGTGTAGCCCGCGTAACGCAGCGGGTTGTTCATGTAGATTAGGACCTCGCGGTCATCAGCACCCCGGGGCGTCTGCAGGCGGATGCGGCTGGAGAAGTTCTTCGGGATTTCGGTACCCGAGTACTTGTCGTGGCTGAACTTGAGCAGGGTCAGCGTGTAGTCCTTGTAAGCCCGGGTGAAACGCAGGGAGATGTGGTAGCTACGCCCGGCATAATCGAATCGCTGCGGCGGCATCCGCGGGTCGGCGGAGAGCATCCAGGTCCCGATGGTGCCCTCACTGCCGACGAGCTCGACAAACGCGCCGGGCAGATTCCGCTCGTCCTGCTTGTAGGTGATGGGCAGGGGCGTGAGGTCGACATTCTGGCCGATGCCCTTCGTCGCCTTGATGGTGGCCGGCGCCGCCGGGGTTCCAGCCTCCCGGTTGCGGATCAGCGAGTTGGGATAGTAAAGGCGGGTGATGACCCGGAACGGGAGCTTCGGGTGCTGGATGGTCTCGCCGCCGGCCGCGATGGACTCGGGAATGGCTACCACATCGTCGTGCTTCGAGTCCGTGGTGTCGACGATGGCGAGTTCGTTTTCGCGGAAGCTCTCGGAGTAGTTGCGCGGCTCCTCCTGGGTGAGCCGCATGCTGAAGTCGTCCTGCAGAATGCCCGTCAACAATTCGCCAATCAGTAGCAAAATCAGCCCGGCGTGAGCGAGCTGAATGCCGAGCTGGCGCAGGTTCCCCTTGAACCGGTAGACATGGCTGGCGACGAGATTGACCAGGAGCAGCCCGCCGATGAAGTAGCCTCCGGGGAAGACCGGGACGGGGAAATTCCCGAACCGCGCGAGGACGAAGAAGGAGCGAAAGTATTTCTCCTGCACCGCCCAGATGCCGAGGTTGACCTGGTCGAGCGTCGCCGCGAAGACCAACACCAAACCGAGGACCAACAGGACCACGGTGAGCGTGAGGGAGGTGAAGAAATCCCGGAACTGGCGAGTGACGTCGTTCATCTCGCGGGCGCGGCCGGTTTGATGGTGGCGAGGAAGGCGGTGAAGGCGGATTTCTCGCGCGCGACGAGCGCTGCCGGGCCGGTGAGCTTGAAAAACCAAGTGGCGCCACCGTGCGGGACCATGGCACCGAGGATGCGCTGGGGCTTGTCACCGGTGCCCAGAATGTCGACCACCGTCATATGCAACCCGTTGTGGTCCTCGTGCGCGGTCGCGGCCGCGAAGTCCGACTGGTTTAGGGCGGGGAGCGAAAGCTGCCCGCGCCAGCGGTTGAGGTTCGCGAGGTCGCCGCCCACGTCGCCCGGGAAGGCGGTGATTGCGAAGTCTGCCTCCCCCTCGTCTCCTTTCACGGCGTAGCTGCCCTTGCGCATCGCTCCCGCGGGTTTTGCCGTCCACTTTGCGGGGGCGGTCCAGGCAAGCGGGGCTCCGGAGGCGGTCGCGACCGCGGTGTTCGCCATATTGCCTCCCGCGGGCGCCGGACTGGCGACGGTCGCGGGCGCCGCGCTGGCCGCCCCCTTGGCCCCCGGATGCTGCTCTTTGGGGACCCGGTAGGCGGTGACTTCCGCCTTCTGACAGCCGGTGGCGAGAGCGAGAACCAGCGCAAGCACGGAGGGCGGGCGAACCTTCATAGATGGAGGCAGTTTTGCGCGGTTGGTGCAAAACTTCAACCCAATCCAGCATCCTTAGTTGCACCCGTAGCTCCCGCTGGTTTTTCCCTTTGCCGCCCGTCGCGAACCGGTCGATAACTGCGTGATGAGGCTGCAGGCCCTCGGGGATTCCGCGGTCGTTTTTTCCCTCGGGAACGAGGCCGACCGGACCGTCGCCCGCCGGGTCCGCGCGATCGCGTCCCGGCTGCGGTGCAAACCCCTTTCGGGAATGAGCGAAGTCTTCGCGGCCTTTGGAAACGTCGCGCTGTTTTTTGAGGCTGGCGTGACTCCGCCGCCGACTGAGGTGCTGGCGGTCGCCGTGGCGGAAGCGGACGCGGGCCCGGCCGCCGTGGCTCGCCCCCACGTGGAGGAAATACCGGTCGTCTACGGGGGGGAATCCGGTCCCGATCTGCCCGAGGTGGCCGCCGCCGCCGGGCTATCTCCGGCCGCGGCGGCGGAACTGCACGCGGGCGGCGAGTATTTCGTGCGCGCCATCGGCTTCGCGCCAGGCTTTCCTTATCTTGGCGGCCTTCCCCCCGCGCTAGCCCGACCCCGTCGTGAAACGCCCCGGGTTCGCGTGCCCGCGGGGTCGGTCGGGATCGGGGGCACGCAGACCGGCATCTACCCTCAGGCGAGCCCGGGGGGCTGGAAGCTCATTGGGCGCTCGCCCCGGCGGCTCTTCGACCCCCGGGACAAGCCGCCGGCGCGATTGGAGATCGGCGATGAGGTGCGGTTTGTGGCGGTTGCGGAGGCCGATTTTTCGTCGCCCACGGAGAGGGTGCCGGAGCCGCGCGGCCCGGGCATCTGGGTGCGGCGGGCGGGCGCGCTGACGACGGTGCAGGATCTGGGCCGCCCGGGATGGCGGGCCAGCGGGATATCCCCGGCAGGGGCCGCGGACCCGTTCTCGCTTCGGATTGCGAACCTCCTGGTGGGCAATGCGGAGGGGGAACCGGCGTTGGAACTGACCCAGACGGGACCGGAGCTCGAGTTTCCTGCGGGCGCCGTGGTGGCCGTCGCAGGGGCGCCGATCGACGGATTGCAGTGGGGACGTCCGGTGTACCTATCCGCGGGGGCTCGCCTGCGGCTGGGAGCCGCGCGAGGCGGCCTGCGCACCTACCTGGCCTGCGCGGGCGGCTTCGGGTTGCCGGAGGTGCTGGGCGGCGGCGGCACGGACCTGCGTGCGGGCTTTGGAGGCTCGGGCGGGCGGGCGCTGCGCGCGGGTGACTGGCTGCCTTTGCGGAGCATGGAGCCGCCCCGCTGCCCCGCTCGCTGGCACCTTGATCCACGGTGGCGTCCCACGGTGGAGGCCGCGGTCGAGCTCCGCGTCTTGCTGGGGCCCGCGGCGGCGGACCTACCGAGCTGGACAGAGCGCGCATTCACGGTCGGCGCACGCTCCGACCGGATGGGTCTTCGGCTCGAGGGTGAGGCTTTCGCGCGCCCGCCCCCCGGAGATCTGGACTCCTTCCCCGTAATCCCTGGAACGGTCCAGCTGCCACCGGACGGCCGTCCGATCGTGCTCTTGGCCGACGCGCAAACGCTGGGAGGCTACGCGCGTCTCGGTCACGTCATCAGCGCGGATCTGCCTCGCCTTGGGCAGCTGCGGCCCGGGGACCAGCTGCGGTTTCGGGAGGTCGGGATCGAGGAGGCCAGGGTTCGGGTGGCCGCGCGCGAGCGCCGACTGCGAGAGCTTCGGCTCGGACTGGAGGGTTGTCGATGCTGACCATTGATCTCAACTGCGACCTCGGAGAGGGGGGGCGGGCGGATGAGGCGCTCATGCCCCTGATCACGTCGGCCAACATCGCCTGCGGGGGGCACGCCGGCGATGAGGCGACGATGCGGGCGACGCTGCGCCTCGCGCGGCGCTACGGCGTCGGCGCGGGCGCGCATCCGGGCCACGAGGATCCGGCCCACTTCGGTCGGCGAGAGCTGCCCGTGACGCCCGCCGCTGCGGCTGAGCTCGTGGTACGGCAGACAGAGCGCCTCCGCCGCTTGGCGGCGGGCGAGGGGACCCAACTCACCCACGTGAAGCTCCACGGCGCGCTCTACAACCAGGCCTCGCGCGATCCCGCGTTGGCGGCGGCGGTGGTGCGCGCGCTGGCAGCCGATTTTCCCGGGCTGCCCCTGATTGCCCTCGCTGGCAGTGTGCTCGAGGCAACGGCCCGCGGTGGCCTTGGTGCGCCCGTGCACGCGGAGGCGTTCGCGGATCGCGCCTATGAGGCCGGAGGCAGCCTGCGCGCGCGTGGCCTGCCGGGCGCCCTGCTCCGGGACGCCGCCGCGGCCGAGCGGCAGGTGCTACAGATTCTCCGCTCGGGCCGGGTTGCGACGTGGGATGGCCGCGAGACCCCGCTGCGGGCCGAAACGGTCTGCCTGCACGGAGATGGCGCCGACCCAGTCGGCTTCGCGCGCTGGCTGCGCGCAGCGCTCGCCGCGGCAGGCGTCGCGATCCAAGGTTTTACCTCGCCCGCCCTCCGTTGATGCCGCCCGTGCCCCCTTCGTCCTCGCCCCGCCCCGCCAGCCCAGTGTTGCTACTCACCGGCTTCGAGCCCTTTGGGGGAGCGTCGACCAATCCGTCCGAGCAGATCGTGCGCGCCTTGGATGGCAGGAGGGCGGCGGGACATCAGATCGTGGGGGCGGTGCTGCCCTGCGTGTTTGGCGGGGCGCGTCGGGAACTGGCCCGCCTGCTGCGCCAGCACCGGCCCACGGTGGTCGTCTGCCTCGGCGTGGCCGAGGGGCGCACTGCCATCACGCCCGAGCGAGTGGCGATCAATCTCGAGGACGCGCGGATCCCCGACAATGCCGGGGCGCAACCGCGAGATCGCCCGGTGGTCCGGGGTGGGCCGGCTGCGTATTGGTCGACGCTCCCGGTGAAGGCGATCGTCGCCGAGTTGGAGCGCCACGGGATCCCGGCGGCCGTCTCGCACACGGCGGGCACGTTCGTCTGCAACCACGTCTTCTATGCGCTGCGGCACGCGGTGCGGCGCCGGCGGGTGCGAGCTGGCTTCATCCATGTACCGCCCGCGGTGGCGCGCCCGGGACCGCGGGCGCCCGGCCTGCCGCTTGCCCTCCAGATCCGGGCCGTGGAGCTGGCCCTTGAGGTGGCCGCCCGTCGGCGCCGGGATCTTCGGCGGACGGGCGTGCCAGGCAGACGGAGTTTTCCGGCCGGGGCTGGTGCCGAGGTCCCCGAGAGATAGACAGGTCGGATCGTTAACCCAGAGCGCGAAACACGATCCGCGGGTTTCCCCCGCGGCAGACTTCCATCTTTCGACAAGAATCTCAGAAGCGCAGGCGCCGGGTCGCGGCGTTGCCCGCTGCATCGAGCAGGCTGATTTCGACCGCGTCCGCCCCCGCAGCCCGGTCGAGCGGCAACTCGAGGACGAAGGTCTCCTCGCGGCCGTCACGGATTCCGTCCGCCGGTTGGCGCACGCTCTCGCGGAGCCCGTGGTTGAAGACCAGATCGAGCCCCTCCAACAGGCTGAGGCCGTCACGCCCGCTCACGGTCACAACCACGGACCCGGCACCGCGCACGGCCTGAGCCGCGAGGATTTCTGGCGGCGTGTGGTCCACGACGAGAACGTCGGTGCCGAAGGTGTGGCTGAGTCGCTCCGCAGCGGGGCGCGGGGCGGTCTCGTTCACGCGCAGCCGCGTCTCGTAAGATCCTTCCGCTAGATGTTGCGTCTGGAAACGCACGAACGGGTCGCGCGTCCCCACGGCTATGTCCCGCCACTCGGTCTCGCCGTCGCGGCGGGCGGAGAAAGTCGCGGCGACTGTGTCTCCGTCGGGGTCGAGAAGGGTCCACGTCGCCACGCGCGCCCCTGGCACGGCCACGATCGGGCTGCTGGTCAGGTTGGCCCGGCCGCGAGCCTCCTCGCGGGCCGGCTGTAGCAACTGGCCCAGCGTCGTGCTCGCGGCGGGGGCGGGTTCCGAAGCGGGGATCAGGTCTAGGCCCGGGGGTAAAATGCGGAACTCCTGCAGTTGGGGGCGGCGGTTCTGCGGAAGGTGGTACACGGTCGCACGGTCGAGGTTGAACGGACCGGTGTGGTCGAGCGACAGGCGCAGGCGGAACGACCGGCCGTGCAATTCTTCCCCCCGCCAGCCTCCGTCCGGCTCGAGGCGCAGCGGCGTCCAGTCGCCCCAGCCCTCCGTCTCGTCGCTGCCGAGACTCGTGCGCAATTCCAAGCGCAGCTCGCCCGCAGTGGTTCCCGTCAGCCGGGGCAGGCGCACGGCGCCGAAACGGCTGGGCCCGGGCAACTCCAGCCGACGAGTCTCCGCCGAACGGGGGCCCGCCGCCGCGAAGTCCACCCACGCGAGGCCGGCAGCATTATTGCGCAGCGCCAAGAATAGCCCCGGGCGTTCCGGCCCCGCGGGCAACAGGTGGTTAACCTGCGCGGAAGCGCTGCCGGGGAAGGTGAGGGAGAGCCGCTCGCGCAGGTCATAGCCCACCATCTCCCCCTCGTCGCCGCCCGCCGCCACGACCACCTCCCCGTGTTTCGCGAGCCGGTAGAGGGCGAGGTTGGACCGAGTGGAGAGCACCTCCGGCAGCCCTCGCGGCGGCACGCGCACGAGGGCGCTGCGGCCGGTAAAACGCACCGGGGTGGCGGGAGGCGGCAGTGGGTCGCGGGGCGGCTCCGCGCCCGGGCGCCCCTGGTTTCCGCCGCCGGGCGAGGAAGCAGGGGAGGGCAGGGTGACGCGCGATTCGAGGGAGGAAGGCGAGAAGACCACGGTCGCGAACAGATCGCCCTCGGGCATCGCCAGCAGGTCTGTGACCTCGCCCTCGGAGTTCTCGAACAGCAGCCGTGGGACGCCGCCCTCGGGGTCCAGGCCGGGCTCGGCCGGGAACGCGTAGAGGTTCCCGCGCGGCGCGGAACCAGCCGCAATGCGGCCGTCGGCCAGCTGCGCGAGTCGCCGCACGTTCCGGTCGCGGATCTGCCCAAAGAGGGTCACGCCGCGGGCGGCGAGCGCGGCCGTGCCGGTCGCCTCGGTCTCGCCTCCACTCGTCGCGGTGAAGCGCGCGAGGTCGACGCGGTAGATCCGGCCAGGGTTGCCCGTCGCCGCCAACACGATGCCCTCGCCGAGCGGCAACAAGTCGAGCACCGAATCCGCCGGTAATCGCACGCGCGCCTTGAGCTGTCCGTTCTCAACGACGCAAAGGAGACCACCCGGCGAGGTGCCCGCGAGCAGCGCCCCCTCCGCGGTGCGGCGCAGCGCGAGCACCTGCGCGTCCGGGAGCCGGATCAGCTCGCGGTGAGCGAACGCGTCCGCTCCCGTGGCGAGGGTGACCTCGTGGATGGCCCCGTCGGGGCCGGTCCCCAGCAGCCAGGTGTCGGGAGTCGCCCCGCGCTCGAGGGCCCAGAGTAAGGGAGCGGGGGAGGGGTGGCGAAGATCGGTGAATACGGGACCGGGCACGAGGCGCCCGTCGGCGCGGGTGGCGAAGCCGCGGAGACGGCGGCTGGGCACATCGCGATGGAAGTCCACTTCCAATTTCCGCGAGAGGGGCTCGGCGGCGTGGCCGGTGAGGACGAGGCAGGCGAGGATCAGCGGGCGGGGCAACACGGGGTCAGTCCGCGCGGCGCCGCGCCGGAAGGCAAGCCGGTGCAGCGCCGCGTTGACCGGACCGCCGGCGACAGATGGGCTCATGAGATGGCGAAATGGCTGCTGGTGGATGGCTTCAACCTAGCGTACCGGTGCTTTCACGCGCTACCCGAACTCACCCGTGCCGACGGTTTCCCGACCGGTGCCCTGCACGGCTGGGTCAAATCTCTCTGGAAGCTCGCCGACCAAGAGGCGCCGGACGCGACGCTGGTGTTCTTCGATCGGGGCGAATCGTCCGAGCGCGTGGCGCTGCACGCGGCGTACAAGGCCCAGCGTGCCCCGATGCCCGAGGCGCTGCGCGCGCAGATCGATCCGATCCGCGAACTCACCCGCGCGATGGGGCTGGCCGGCATCGAGCAGGAAGGGGTCGAGAGCGATGACCTCCTCGCGGCGGAGGCAGTGCGGCTGGCCGGGCAGGGACACCAGGTGGTCATCGTTAGCAGCGACAAGGATTTCGCCCAAGTGGTCGGACCCCGGATTTCGATTTTGCTGCCGCCACCATCGGCCGCGCCGAAGCTCGGCTGGCGCCGCCTAGATGCCGCGGGGGTGGTCGAGAAGTTCGGGGTCCCTCCGGAGCGCATCGCCGATTACCTCGCCCTCGTGGGGGACACGGCGGACAACATCCCCGGCATCGAGGGCGTGGGCCCGAAGACTGCCGCCAAATGGCTGGCCGAGTGCGGCTCCCTCGAAGCGGTGATCGCACGCGCCGGGGAACTGCGGCCGGAACGATTCCGCCCCGTGGTGGCGGGGGCGGCGGACCGCCTGCGGCTGAACCGGCGCCTCACCACGCTGAACCTCGCGCTGCCGCCTGCGGAGCCGGCTTGGCGTACACCAAGCCCCGCGGATTTCGTCGCGATGCTCGAGCAATACGAGATGCGTTTAACGGCCGCCGAGGCCCGCCGTCGGCACGGGCTGGAGTCCCCGCAGCCTTCCGCTCCGCCGGCGCCGACCCAAGGCGAACTGTTCTGAATCGCATTTAGCGACCCACCTCTGACTCGCCTTTCGGGTCGAAGATGTAGCCGACCCCGTGGACGGTGCGGAACTGCTCGAGGCTCATTCCGTGATCGGAGAAAAGTTGGCGGATCTTAGCGACATACTGGTCGAGCGAGCGGCTCCTCACGTCCGCGTGCACGCCCCACACCGCGTGGATCAGGGCCGGGCGGGGCACGATCTGGCCCGCGCTGCTGTTGAGGTGAGCGAGGATGCCCAGCTCCTTGCGTCCGATGGTTGCGTTCACGCCGCTCGGAAAGGAGACCTCGAGCCGCTGCGGCTGGACTCGCGCGCCGCAGAATTCGAAGGGATCATGGTTCACCTTGACGTTCTTGGTGATGTTCAGGTCCGCCTTGACCTCCGTGCGGCGCAGCACCGCCCGGATGCGCGCCAACAGCTCGGCGTAGCTGAACGGCTTGGTGACGTAGTCGTCACCCCCGAGCTCCAGACCCCGCACCTTACTCTCCTCCTCGGCGTTACCGGTCAGAAAGATAATCGGCACACTGATGTCGGCCGCCTTCAGTTGCTGTGCCAGCTCGAACCCGGACTGGTCGGGGAGGTTAATGTCGAGCAGCGCCAGGTTAGCGAAGTTCCTCTGCAGGAAACGCAGCGCGTGTTGCCCGCGGTGGCAGATCTGCGCGTTCATCTCCGCGCGCTCCAAATGCGTCGCAACCAGCGCGGCCAGCTCCGGCTGGTCCTCCACCACGACGATAAGGGGCTTCGGTTGGATGCGCGGAGAAGAGGTCTGGGACATCGGGCGGCGCGGTTTGGGAGTATAACGCTCCGCCGCGCGCCGTGTCAACTGCCTCCCCACTCGGGGCTTCCGCGGCCGCGGGCGGGAAATTTGCTTGAAGGGCCCGGGGCCGGGGTGTGCCTTCAGCGGGTGTCCGAACGCGCACCTCTGTTGATGCTCGGGCTCCCCAAGGGCAGCTTGGAGGAGTCCACCAAGACCCTGTTCGCCAAGGCGGGCTGGAAGATCACGACCAGCAGCCGCAGCTACCGGCCGTCGATCGATGACCCGGAGCTCGATGGGCGCTTCGTCCGCGCGCAGGAGGTCAGCCGCTACGTCGAGCACGGTTTCTTCGACTGCGGCCTCACCGGGCACGACTGGGTCCAAGAGAATGGCTCCGATGTGGTCGAGGTCTGCGACCTCGTCTACAGCCGCGCCTCCACCCTCAAGTCCCGCTGGGTCCTCTGCGTGCCGGAGTCCTCGCCGGTGCGTTCCGCCGCCGACTTGGCGGGCAAGCGAGTGGCCACCGAGCTGATCAACACCACCCGCCGCTACTTCGAGTCCCGCGGGGTGAAGGTGGAGCTGGAGTTCTCTTGGGGCGCGACCGAGGTAAAGGTGCCGGATCTGGTGGACGCGATCGTGGACATCACCGAGACGGGCAGCTCGTTGCGGGAGGCCAAGCTGCGGATCGTCGACACGTTGCTGGAGACCAACACCAAGCTGATCGCGAACAAGGCGAGCTGGGCGCACCCGGCGAAGCGCCGGAAGATCGAGACGATCGCGCTGCTGCTGCGCGGCGCCTTGGAGGCGGGCTCGAAGGTCGGGCTGAAGATGAACCTGCCCCGGGCGGCCCTCGAGCAGGTCTCGGCCCAGTTGCCTGCGCTGCGAAACCCGACGATCTCCCAGCTGAGCGCGCCGGACTGGATCGCATTGGAGACGATCATCGACGAGAGCGTGGTGCGGGAGATCATCCCGCGGCTCAAGGCGCTGGGCGCCGAGGGCATCGTGGAGTATCCGCTGAACAAGGTCGTCTACTGAGCCATGGCCAAGGTCACCCTCGGACTTCTCCAGCACTCGTGCGGCGCCTCGCCGGCCGCGAATCTGCGCCGCACCCTCGCGCTCGCGGAAAAGGCAGCCCTTCGGGGCGCCAACCTCATTTGCACGCAGGAACTGTTCCGCTCGCGGTACTTCTGCCAGGCCGAAAAGCACGAGTACTTCCGCCTCGCCGAGCCGATCCCCGGGCCCAGCTCCCGCGCCTTCCAGGCCCTTGCTCGCAAGCACGGGGTCGTGGTCATCGCCTCGCTCTTCGAGCGCCGGGCTGCGGGGCTCTACCACAACACCGCGGTGATCTTCGATGCCGACGGCCGGA
The DNA here is from genome assembly GCA_016871775.1 of Verrucomicrobiota bacterium. Lineage (GTDB taxonomy): Bacteria > Verrucomicrobiota > Verrucomicrobiia > Opitutales > Opitutaceae > ER46. Next base: position 34,882 of record VHCI01000014.1, read on the forward strand.
TGGTCGGACGCTACCGGAAGATGCACATCCCGGACGACCCGCTCTACTACGAGAAGTTCTACTTCACTCCCGGCGACACCGGCTTCCGCGCCTGGGACACCCGCTTCGGCCGCGTCGGCGTGCTCATCTGCTGGGACCAGTGGTACCCGGAGGGCGCCCGCCTCACCGCCCTGCAAGGCGCCGAAATCCTCTTCTACCCGACGGCCATCGGCTGGCATCCGGGGGAGAAGGCGGAGCACGGCGCCCGCCAGCACGGCGCCTGGGAGACCATCCAGCGCGCTCACGCCGTGGCCAACGGCTGCTACGTCGCGGCCGTCAACCGCATCGGGACTGAGCGGCCCGAGGGCGGCGACGGAATCGAGTTTTGGGGCCAGAGCTTCGTCGCGGGCACCAGCGGCGAAATCCTCGCGAAGGCCGGAACCGACCGGGAGGAAGTGATGCTGGTACCTATCGACCTCGGGCAGGTCGATACCACCCGGACCCACTGGCCGTTCCTCCGCGATCGCCGGATCGACGCCTACGGCGACCTCACTCGGCGTTTCGTTGATCCCGTATGAAGCCCCGCGACCAGCTTTTTCTGCTCTCGCCCAATTTCCCGGACCTGCGCGCGGGCCCCGGCCTCTACCATTGCCCGGAGTGCGTGCAGGTGGAGGGCCTGCTCGCGTCCTACCCGTTCCTACGCGGCGTGCTGGACTTAGCCTACGTTGACTTCCCGCGGCCCCGCGCCGCGATCGTCCCGCTGGTGGGCGTCGAAAATCAAGGCTGCCCCGTGCTCGTGCTCGCGGGCGCCGCCCCGGCCGGGGTCGCCGTCCGCCACCACCACGCCACTGGCCGTGATTTCGTGTCCGGTTACCGCGAGATCAGCGCCTACCTGGCCGCGGTCCAGCGGATCCCCGCCGCCCACCCGTGAGGCGGGCGGGGTTCGGGCCCGCGACGGCCCTCACGCTCCTGCTGGCGGCGGGCGGGCTGGCTGGGTGCGCCGTGGCCGACGCGGCTGGTCAGGCGGTCCAACGCCGCCTGCAGGATCCCGCCGTCGAGCGCGTGTTCCCGGGGGCCCCGCGGGACGTCTACGGCTCCGTCCGCGCGGCTGTTACGCGGCTGGGCTACCGGGTGGTCCGCGGATCGGCCTCGCAGGGTGAATTTGAGGCGGTGAGCGTCGTCGGGGCCGGGCTGGACCCGGGCAGTTCCCGGCAACTGGTGCTCCGCATCCGCCTCACGGCCGCCGAGGAGGGGACCATGGTCCGGCTGCGGGTGGCGGAGGTGCGCGAGGCCGATTCTTCCCGCCGGGCGGGGCACGCCACCAAGGTGCCCCTGCCACCGGGTCCGCGGCACGAGGCCCTGCTCGCGGAACTGGGCCGGGAGCTCGCCGCCCAAAAATCCCGTTGACGCCGGGTGCTCCGCCGGGCGTATTTGTCTTTCCTTATTTCTTTTCCGTCCCGTTCCAGTCGTCCCATGCCCATCGAAATCAAGATCCGCAAGAACGAGCCCATCGACCGTGCGCTGCGTCGCATGAAGAAGAAGCTCGAGCGCGAGAACATCATTAAGGGAACCCGCGCCAAGCGGTACTATGAGAAGCCGTGCGAGAAGCGCCGCCGCAAGGAGAAGGTGCAGGCCTTCACCCAGATGTTGCGCCGCCGCTACGCTGAGTAAGCACCCGCCCCAGCCTCCCGGGCCGTGCGGCCGCTTCGGCGCCGCGCGGCCCTTTGCTTTCCGCCCCCGGCGTCGCAACCGGCGCTTTCCCGGCCGTGTCTCCACCCCCAAGTTCCGTGACGCCCCTCCTCGCCCTCTCCACCAGCTGGTGCTCCCATCGGCACCAAGACGGCCACGCGATGCTGTCGGAGATGGCCGCGCTGGGCTTCAGCCATGCCGAGCTCAGCCACGGCATCCGCATCACCTTGGTGCCCGGCATCCTGCGCGCGGTGGCGGAGGGTGTCGTTCGTATCACCTCGACGCATAACTTTTGTCCGCTCCCCACTGGAGTCGTCCAGGCTGCCCCCAACCTCTTCAAGCCCTCCGCCCGCGACCGCCGCGAGCACGACCAGTGGCTGCGCCACACCCGCCGCTCGATCGAGTTTGCTGCCCAGGTCGGGGCCAAGGTCCTCGTGCTGCACCTCGGCAGCGCCGAGTTCTTCTGGTTCAACCCCGCCCGGAAGCTTGGGCGATACCTCCGCGACCATCCGGACGCTGGCCGCAACCCGGATGACCAGACGTACGCGGGGATCCTCCGCGCCTGCCATCGGCGCCTGGAGCGACGCGCCCCGCCTTTCTGGGCCCAGGTGCAGGATAGCTTGCGCGAGATCAGCGATTTCGCCCGCGAGAAGGGCGTCCGGCTCGGCTGCGAGAACCGGGAGAAGTTCGAGGAACTCCCTCTCGACGCGTCCCTCCCCGCCTTCTTTGCCGCCCAGCCCGCGGGTTCGCCGCTCGGCTACTGGCACGATACGGGCCACGCCGACATCAAGGAAGGAATGGGCCTGCTCCGCCACCGGGAGCATCTGGCGGCGATGGCGCCGTGGACCATCGGTTGGCACCTGCACGACGTCGACGCGCAGGGCCGGGATCACCAGGCGCTCGGCGCCGGCCACATCGATTTCGGGATGGTGAGCGAGTTTTGGCGGCCCGAGCACCTGCTGACGCTCGAGTTTTCCCCGCGGGTCGCCCCCGACGAGATCCGCGAGTCCAAGGCGCGCATCGAGGCCTTGCTGGCCCGGCGTGGCTGAACGGCCGCGGTGTTCCCTCAGCGCGCGAGCAATTCGCGCACCCAGCGCCGGTGCGGGCCGGAAAGGGTGAGGGCGTCGAGCCCGTCCGGCTTAACCCACACCAGCCCTTCGGCCGCCCGCGCGGGCAGCGTCTCGGCGGGCAACTCGTGGATGAACTCCGTGATGCGGTAGCGGGTGATCCCGCGCCGCTTTCGCGCCAACAGCGGTCCTCCGCGCGCCGCCGCCTCGGTCAGCCCGGCCTGTTCCGCGCTGGGTAACTCGTAAATGCGGGCCAGCCGTCGCGCGCCGTCCGGCGTGCGGTGCAGCAACAGGTAGCTCCCGCGCCGGCACCAGACACGCACCACGGTCCGGTCCTCCAATTGCCGCGGTTGTAGGCGGGGCAGCTCCTCGGGCCGGCCTTGGCGCGCGCCGGCGCAGAACTCCCGGACCGGGCAACTGAGGCACGCCGGGGCGCGGGGCAGGCACACCGTCGCCCCCAGCTCCATCATCGCTTGGTTGTGATCCCCCGGCGCGGCGGGGTTCAGCAACCCCTCCGCCAGCGGTCCAAGGGCTTTGGCCGCGGCCACGCTGTCCCGGTAGGCCGTGCCATCCGCGGTCAGGCGGGCGAGGATCCGCACCACGTTTCCATCCACGCAGGCCGCCGGGTGGCCGAAGGCGATGCTGGTGATCGCCGCGGCGGCGTACGGGCCCACCCCCGGCAGTTCCCGCCACGCCTCGGGGGTGCGCGGGGGTTCCGGCAGGGCTGCGACGGCCTGCGCGAGCCGGTGCAGGTTGCGGGCCCGCGAATAGTACCCGAGCCCCTCCCAGAGTCGAAGCACGCGCTCCTCGGAAGCTCCCGCCAAGGCGGTGAAGTCGGGCCATTCCTCCAGCCAGCGCGCGAAGTAGGGAAGCACCGTCTTCACCTGCGTCTGTTGCAGCATGAACTCGCTCACTACTGTGGAATACAGGCCCGGACGCTCCCGCCACGGCAGCCGCCGCGCGTGCTGCCGGTACCAGCCCAGCAGGGCGGCCCGGAACGCGGGGGCCAATGAGGTCATGTCCGACAACACCTCCCCAGCAGACGCCGGGCGCCCCCCGGGCCCCAAGCAGAATCTTTTTGAGCTTTCGGCCGCTTTGGTGGCCAATGCCCGCAATGACGTCCCGTTCTCGCGACGAATCCGCGCGCCCCAAGCTGGCCTCCCACACGGTCAAGCTCGACGGGGCGCAACTGGAGACCCTCCGGGGCGTCCTCGCCGGCCGGGGCTGGGAACCGTTTCCCGTCGCCCACACCCACTTCGCGTTCCGCGCCGATCACCTCAAGGTGAACGTCAGCGCCTACACCTCCGGCAAGGTCGTCGTCGCCGGCAAGGGCACCGAGGACTTCGTGCGCGATGTGCTCGAGCCCGAGGTGATCGGCGAGGCCCGGCTGGGCTACGACGAGGTGCGGCACCCGGACTGGTTCGAGCCGCACGCGGGGTTGGACGAGAGCGGCAAGGGCGACTTCTTCGGACCGGTGGTCGCCGCCACGGTAATTGCCGACCGCGCCGCCATCACCAGCTGGATCGAGGCCGGGGTGAAGGACTCCAAGCAGATCGCCGACCCGCAGATCCTCCGGCTCGATGCCCTGATCCGCGCCACCAAGGGGGTGGTCGTCCGCACCTGCCTCTGCGGGATGCCCCGCTACAACGAGCTGATGGCCCGCCCCGGCGCCAACCTGAACCGCCTCCTCGCCTGGCAGCACGCGACCGCCTTGACGCAGGCCCTCGCCGAACGCCCGGTGCCCTGGGGCCTCTTGGACCAGTTCTCGGAACAGCCGCTCACCCAGCGGGAACTCGCCCGCAAGGGCGTCGCCGGTTTCGACCTGCGGATGCGTCCCCGCGCGGAAGAGGATCCGGTGGTGGCCGCCGCCTCGGTGGTGGCTCGCGCCGAGTTCGTCCGGCAACTGCACGACCTCTCCACGCGGTTGGGCGAGAAGCTGCAGAAGGGCGCCGGCGCGGCGGCCAAGGCCCAGGGCGCCCGCATCGTGGAACGGCTCGGCGCGCGGGCCCTGGCCGATTTCGCGAAGCTCCACTTCCGCACCGCCTACGAGATCGTGTCCGCGGCCGGCCGCCTCGATGAACTTCCCCTGCCGGCCCCCAAGGCCCGGATGGGGTTCTGAGCCGCGTCCCGCCCCCAGGCGGGCGGTCAGGGATCAGTCCAGCCGCGTGAACGGGACCGCCTGGCCGAGCAGGTCGGGCTGGCCCCAGCCGGCCGCGACGGCCCGCCGCAGCGCCCCCGGGTCCCGCTCGTGGCGCGGCACCAGCTCCTCGCGCACGAAGCTCACGTCCACGCGCCGGTCCGAGACCCGGCGCTTGAGCAGGAAATGATGCCGCGGCGCCGCGCCCTCCAGATTGCGCAGGGTCAGGAAATCCTGTCCCGCCACGCGGCTGTGCCAGGCCCGGTAAACGGTGCCGTTGTAAACGAGGATGTAGTTCTCCGCATCGTAGCGGGAAACTTTGGCCCAGCCGTCGGGTGCGACCCAGCGGCCCAGCAGGCGCTCGTCCACCGGCGCCTCCGGTTTGGCCGAGAGCGGAGCCTCGAATTCGCAGCCCGTGCCGAGGAGGAGCAGCAGCAGCAGCAGGGCAGGGAAGAGCCGGGCGAGGCGCAGGGTTTTCATCCGGCCAAGGTGCCGCGGATGTCTCACCGGGGCAACCTTGCCGCCGGGCCCGGACGCGGTTGGGCTGGCGGGATGGAGCCCGCCGCCCGCGCCTGCCTCGAAAGCGACCCCGCCTTGGCCCGCGTCATCGCGCTGGTTGGCCCGCTGACCCTGAAACCCCGTCGTCGCCCGCCCTGCGAGTCGCTGGTGCAGGCCATCATCCACCAGCAGCTCAGCGGTCGGGCCGCGGCCACCATTCTGGGCCGCTTCCGCGAGCAGGTGGGCGGCGGGCCGTTTCCGGGCCCCGAGGTCATTTTGGCCACGCCGGTGGAGCGCCTGCGGGCGGCCGGATTGTCCGGGGCCAAGGCGGCCTACATCCAGGCCGTGGCCGGCGCGGCCGTGGAGGGGACGCTCCCGACGCTCCGCGCCTGCGCCCGGCTGGACAACGAGGAGATCATCGCCGCGCTCACCGCGGTGAAGGGCATCGGGCGCTGGACGGCCGAGATGTTCCTCATCTTCAACCTCGGCCGGCCCGATGTGCTGCCGGTCCTCGACCTCGGGGTGCGCCGGGGCTTCCAGGTCGCGCACGGGCGCCGCCAGCTCCCGGCCCCCCGCGCTTTGGCCCGGCACGGGCAGCGCTGGGCGCCGCACCGCACCCTCGCGACGCTTTACCTCTGGCAGGCCGCCAACGATCCGGCGCGCTTCGCGCAGTGATACTGCCCCGGAGACAGGCTTAGGCCGGCCGCACGACCTCGGCCTGGGCCACCCACGCCGGGTCCAGGGTGACGCCAAAGCCGATTCCGGTCGGGCACTGCACGACCCCCCGGGCGCACTGGAGGGTCGAGGTCTCGCAGGCCACCGGGAGCGTCGTGTTCCCCTTGAACTCCTGGAAGGGCCCGATGTTCGGCGTCCACGAGGCGAAGTGGACCACATCGAGGTAGCCGAGGCCCCCTCCTGACATATGGGGCACCACGGGCAGGCCCGCCGCGGCCGCCATCCGCGCGACCCGCGTCGCCCGGATGAAGCCGCCGCCGTAGTGCAGGTCCGGCTGGACGATGTCCACCGCCCGGTGCGCGACCATCCAATGCCAGCGGTGGAGGCTGAACTCCTGCTCGCCGCCGGCGACCGGGATGGTGAGGGCATCGGCCACCTCGCGCGTGCCCCACAGGTCGTCAAACTCGCAGGGTTCCTCGTAAAACCCGTAGCCGTGGGCCTCGAGCACGCGACCGATCCGGATCGCCTCCGCCGGGCGGTACGAGCTGTTGGCGTCCGCGTACAGGGTCATCCCGGAGCCGAACCTCTCCCGGGCGAGCGCGATGAGCCGCTCGCTGCGGCCGGGGAGCGAGTCCGCGTCGCGGCTCATCCGGCCGCCGAGCCGGAACTTCAGGGCGCGCGCGCCGGAGCTGGCGACGAGCCGCTCCAGGTATTCGACCTCGGCCTCCGGGGTGTTGCCGCGGTTGCCGCTCGCGAAATACACCGGGATCTCGCGCCGCCGCGCGCCGCCGAAGAGGTCCGCCACCGGGCGTCCCGCCGTCCGCGCCAGCAGCTCGAGCAGCGCCTGCTCCACCGCCATCACCGCCGACCAGAACAGCTGGCCCTGCATCTTGTAGTTGCTCGCGTGCCGGTAAGCGTCCCAGTGCAGGTCCTCCAGCCGGCGCGCGTCCTGGCGCAGGTAAGGCGGGAGGACCGCGCCCAGCAGCACCGGCCACGCCTTGGTCATCATCGCCGGATTGGGCACGGTGATCGCCTCCACGCCGTCCGCGGAGCGCGCGCGGACCACGTACTCCTTTCCGCGCCGCAGGAGCTCCAAGCTCCTGACGATGACGGGACTTGGAACGAAAGACACGTCCAGCACCGGGGCCTCGAGGATCCGGCGCAGTTCCTCCGCTCCGGGCGTCGCCCCCCGCAGGAGGCCACCGCCCGCCGCGAGCAGCACGGCCTGGCGCAGGAAGTTACGACGATCAGTGCGGGGCGGGGGGAGGGGAGGAGGGGGCACCCGAACGATTCCGCACGTCCGGCGCCCGGCCGCAAGGGCGGGCTGGCCAAGGCCGGACGGCGCGTGCTTGGCTGGGGCGTGATTCCCCGCTTCCCCCTTATCCCGCTCCTCCTGGTCCTCCTTTTGGGCGCGCTTGCCCCGCTCCGCTCGGCCACGCCCCCGCCCAATCTCATCTTCATCCTCAGCGATGACCTTGCTCAGGGAGACCTCGGCGTTTACGGCCAGAGACTGATCCGCACCCCGCGGCTCGACCGGATGGCCCGCGAGGGCACCCGCTACACGCAGGCCTACTCGGGCACCACCGTCTGCGCGCCCTCGCGCGCCTCGCTCCTGACCGGACTCCACACCGGGCATTCCCCGATCCGCGGGAACTGGGAGATCCAGCCCGAGGGCCAGTTGCCCCTGCCGGCCGAGACCCCCACGGTCGCCGAAGTGCTGCGCCGCGCGGGCTATGCCACCGCCGCGATGGGCAAATGGGGAATGGGGATGTTCGACACCTCCGGCAGCCCGCTGCGGAAGGGCTTCGACCACTTCTTCGGCTACAATTGCCAGCGCCACGCCCACTCCTACTTCCCGACCTACCTCTACCGCGACGACCGCCGCTTCGAGCTGCCGGGCAACAATGGCGCCGGGGTCGGCCCGGTTTACGCTCAGGACCTGATCCAGGAAAACGTCCTGCGCTGGGTCCGCGCCCAGCGCGACCGCCCGTTCTTCCTCTATTACGCCATCACACTCCCGCACGGCCGCTTCGAGATCAACGACCTCGGGGACTACGCCCGCGAGCCGTGGACCGACCAGCAGAAGGCCTACGCCGCGATGGTCACGCGGCTCGACCGCGATCTTGGCCAGCTCCTGGACCTGCTCGCGGAACTCGGGATTGACCGCCGCACGCTCGTGATGACCGCCGGCGACAACGGCTCCTCCTTCGACCCGGAATCGGAGATCGGCCGCCGGTTCAACCAGGCGGGCAACGGCCTCCGCGGGTTCAAGCGCGGGCTCTACGAGGGCGCGCTGCGGCAGGCGGCCCTCGCCCGCTGGCCCGGAGTCATTCCCGCCGGCCGCGTCTCGGACGAGCCCTGGGCCTTCTGGGACTTCCTGCCCACGGCCGCGGAACTCGCCGGCGTGCGCCTCCCGGCGGACCACCGCACGGACGGCCGCTCCCTGGTGAAGTTCATCCGCGGCGGACCCGCCCCGCGCCGCGATTTCTTTTACTGGGAACTGCATGAGCAGCGCCCCCTGCAGGCCGCGCGCTTCGGGGACTGGAAAGCCGTCCGCAACGCCCACGACCAGCCGATTGAACTCTACGATCTGGCCCGGGACCCGGGGGAACGCACCAACCTCGCCGCCTCCCATCCCGAGCAGGTGGCACGGGCCGCGGCCATCTTCCAGTCGGAACACACCCTCGATCCGAGGTGGCCGCTCGATCGCCGGGCCGCCGCCCGCGAGGCGCCCGGCGGCAAGAAGAAGGCCGGAGGTGCCAAATGAATCCCCGCCGCGCATCCCGGTGCGCGTGCGGCCGCCCGCTGTTCTTCCGCCGGCCGCCCGACCGGAACACGTTCTCCGGGGTCGCCGACCTCCCGGACCTCGCCGTGCGCGACGGCCGTTGGAAACTGCTCTGTGAGTACGATGGATCGCGGGCGGAGCTCTACGATCTGGAGGCTGATCTGGCGGAGAGCCGCGACCGGGCCGCGGATTTCCCGGCCGAGGTCGAGCGCCTGCGCGCCGCGTTGTCCGCGCGGCACCGGCAGATGCCGCCGGCCCTCGGCGGCGCTTACCGCCCCGCGCCCAAGCGGAAGGGCTGAGGTCCTACCTAGGTCGGGCGCCCCCAGGCTTGCCTCGGGCGGCCCCCCGCGCCGTGTTGGTCGGATGCCCCCGCTGCCCCTGATGCGCCGGGTGCGGCAGGTCTTCCCGCCCACCACGCCCCTCGATCTGCCCGCGGCCGTCGCGGCTGGACTCGACCGCCTGTGCCCCGCGTTGCGTCCCGGCGCGACCGTGGCTGTGGGGGTCGGCAGCCGCGGCATTACCAGCCTCGCCCGCCTCGTCGCGTTGGTCGTGGCCGGGCTGCGGGAACGCGGGGTTAAACCGTTTCTTTTTCCTGCGATGGGAAGTCACGGCGGCGCGACCCCGGAGGGTCAGGTCCAATTGCTCGCCAGCTACGGGGTCACGGAGGCCGCGCTGGGCGTCCAGATCCGGCCTTCCCTCGAGGTGCGGCAGGTCGGGGTCTCGGCCGAGAGCGTGCCCGCCTTTTGCAGCGTCGAGGCCCTCGCGGCCGATGCCATCGTGCTGCTGAACCGGGTGAAGCCCCACACGGATTTCTTCAGTCCCACGCTCGGCAGTGGCCTGATCAAGATGACCGTGGTGGGTCTCGGGAAGCAGGCCGGTGCCTCGGCGATGCACGACGCGGCCTGCCGCATCGGCCACGAGCGTGCGATCCGCGGGATCTGGCGGGTCCTGCGGGACGCGACGCCCCTGATCGGCGGGCTGGCCGTGCTGGAGGACCAGCACCACGCGACGGCGCGGGTGACCGGCGTGCGGGCCGCGGACTTCGAGGCCGTGGAGCCGAGGCTGCTGGCGGACGCCCGGGCGTTGCTACCGCTGCTGCCCTTCGAGGAAATCGATCTCCTCGTGGTTGACCGCATCGGCAAGAACATTAGTGGGACCGGGATGGACACCAACGTGATCAACCGTTCGGTCCACGGCTATTCCGCGGCGCTGGCGCGGGAGGGGCGCCCGGCGCCGTTCATCCGGCGCATCTTCGTCCGCGGGCTGACCCCCGAGACCCACGGCAATGGCGTGGGCATCGGTCTGGCGGACGTCACGACCGCGCGGGTGGTGCGCAGCCTCGACCAGCAGGCGATGGCGATGAATGCGCTGACCGCGATGGCGCCGCAGTCGGCCAAGGTGCCGCTGTGGTTTGCCGACGACCGGGAGGCTTTGGTCCGCACCCTGGGGGCGCTGGCGTTGCGCCAGGGGGAGGAACCGCGCGTGGTGCGGATTGCCGACACGCTGTCGGTGACCCAGTTGGAGGTCTCCGCGGCGTTGTGGCCGGAGGTGGAGGGGAGGGCGGGCCTCGAGTTCACCGGCCCTCCGCGGGCGTGGACCTTCGACGCGGACGGCAGCCTGCGGGACGAGGCGTAGTCCGGGCCTGGGGCCGT